>JBCKNJ010000020.1:0-31343 GCA_038902795.1 Polaromonas sp.
CGGGGTCGTCGGGGTCGCGTCCCGGTTGCCCGGTTGCGTCTGGACGGCCGTGACGATGGTGCTCGGCTCGTCCTGCTGGGGCAGGAGATCCTGGGTACGCAGGATGCGAAGGTCGTCCTCGCCGTCGCCGCCCTGGACGATGCTCATGCCGGAGATCGTATAGACGTTATCGATGATTCCAAACCCGGTGACAGGATTTTCCAGCCGGGTCTTCGGCACCTGCGCATCGGTGAGGGCGAGTGTGCTCCACGTGCCGCCCGCGTCAACCGCGCTGTTCAGGTTGAGTTCGCCGCCGATGACGAACACGTCATCGCCCGAACCCATGCGCACATCAACGACCTCGAATCCTTCGAACTCAACATGGCCATCGATCTCCTCGACGCCGCCGCCTTCGATCGGAACCGTCATTCGCATGCCGAGGCCGGCGACTACGCCTACCTCAACGAGACCCGTGATGCCCTCGCGTTTTTCGAGGAATGCAGACATGCTGCCGATGTTGTCGGAGCTGTCAGCGCTGTCATCAAGAATCACCGTGTCGTGTCCGAGGCCGCCGACCAGCACCAGCGGGCCGAAGCCGAAGCCGTCGTTGGCATTGGCGTTGAGGAACGAATCGAGGTTGTTCAGCGTGCCGTCACCCACAGTAATGGTGTCGTCGCCCGCGCCGCCTTCGACGCGCACCGGCACCGTTACGAAGGTCGATTCGACGGTGATCTCGTCGGCCCCGCCGTTACCGAACACCTTGATGATCAGTTGATCAGTGAAGACGGTCGGATCGGGATCGGATGATGGCGGGACGTATGTCACTAACTGCGTCGCGCTGCCGTCGTCGTCGAGCGTAATGATCGAATTGGTAATGGTGATGTGATCCACCGCAGCCGAGCCGATCACCTTGATGACGTTTTCGTCCTTGAGGTTCTCGCCGACGTCGTGGACGATCACGTCGATCGAATTGTCGCCGGACGGGTCGGCATAGAAATAGTAGGTGTCGGCCTCGATGCCGCCGTCGAGAATAAGCTCGCTCGTCGTCTCCTGAACGTGGAAGATGTCGGCTTCGGAGGTGCCGATGATCTTGCTTACGTTCGAGGCATCGGTCACGCCGATGATGTGCTCGAACGCGGTGCCGAACGCCGCGTTGAGCGTGGCGAAATCAGTGAAAGCAAACGACGCGACGAGGATGTCTTGCGTCGTCATGGTCTGTCTGCCGAATCCGACCAGGATCCTGTCGTCCTTCACGAAGACCGTGACGGGCACGTTCTTGTCCGACAGGTCGAGCGTCGGGGTGCCGAGGCCGCCGAGAATGATGTCGATACTGCCGGCATCGCCCAGATCGATGGTGTCCGCGTCGGCGCTGCGGATAAACTCATCGTCACCGAGTCCTCCCGCCAGCATATCGTCCAAGGCCCCGCCGTCGAGTGAATCGTTGCCGGCATCGCCAAAGAGTTGGTCCGCTCCTCCCTCGCCGAAAAGGTCATCGTTGCCGGCGCCGCCACGGAGAATGTCCGCGCCGTCGCCACCATGGATGACATCGTCACCGTCGTCGCCCGAGATCTCGTCGGCGCCGCCACCGCCGGTGATCACATCGTTGCCCTCGCCGCCGAAGATCTTGGCCGTCACGCCATGGCCTGCCTGGACGCCGCTGAGGTTGATGACGTCCACCCCCACGCCGCCCATGACGATGATCTTCGTCACGCCGGTGAACGGATTGGTTGCGGCGATGCTTTCCTCGACGTTGAACTGCGGTGACCAGACGACGACCGTCCCGTTGGCGATCGTCTTGACGAAGATCTGCTCGTCGCCGTCGCTGGTGTCGCCCTGTATACGGCCGGCAGCGTTCGGTCCGACGTTCAGCGTCAGGGTTGAACCCTGCTGGCTGGCGAGCACGCCAGGCCGTTCGAATGGAATGTCGAAGCTGAAGAGTTCGATGCGGGCGAATTCGAAGCTGGCTTCAAAGAAGAGAACTTCAATATAGGCGCGCATGAAGAAATCGATGACGCCGCTGATATCGAACATCGCGAGCGGGTTGCCATCGTTCGCGATGATGTTCGACGCCAGCTCGGCGAACCGGACCTTGGTGTCCTGATCGGGGTCGTTGAGGTTGAAGAAGATGTCGGCTGAGATGCCGCCTTCCACACCCACGGTCGCGATGCCGATCGACAGCGCTGCGCCCACAGCGATTTCGGCACTGAAGACGATTTCATTGCGATCCGCGCCCGTAGCCGGATCGACGTCATTGAGGAAGAAGCCGTTAAGCAGATAGAGCGGGTTCTCTGTCGCGATGAACTGCGAAATACCCAGAGTGTCATAGCCGAAGCCCATGTCCAGCGTGCCGCCGATCTTGCCGGCGAAGGTGCCAGACAACGGCCCAATGATGGGAATGACTTGACGGTACATGAACTCGAATCCGAGTTCCGGCAACTCGACCGTGAAGAGAGTGGCCGGCTTGCCCAACAGAAGGCCGAAGATCACTTCAGGCTTGAGGATCGGGAAGTCGATACTACCCGCCTTGGTAACACCTGACGTGAACGACTGCGTGGTTGAAGATTCCGCGCTGAAATCCGCGTCGCCAGGGTCTGGCAATTCAAGGTTGTTCAGATTTGGCGCCTTGCGAAGGTCGCCACCGAACGCCCCAAGACCTCCCAGTTCGAATGGAGCGTCTATCAGACTGCCGAAACCATCGAAGAAGCTGACACCAGAATCACGGAAGAGGACGAAATCGCCAAAATTCAGTACTCCGGCGTCCGAGATGTCTTTCACTAGATCCGTCAGGAAGTAAAGCTGCTCGACAAAGTCCAGGAACTTGCTGACCTTCGGTCCGTTATCCGGATCGAAGATGTTGATGAGATCGCGAATACGGACAGTTTCTCCCACCAGATCCGAAATGAGAGGGAGCCGCAGATTGAGCAGACCGTCAGGTCCGATCAGCCAGGCCAGAGGATCGAGGATGTCACCGATCGTATTCAGCAAGTCACCGGCAAAGCCGCCGACGAAATCCCCGAGGTCCAGCGAAATATTCAGCAAGGCCACTTCAGGCGCGCGGACGTCCAGGCCGGTAAGTGAGTTAAAGCCGATCCCGAAGTTGACGACAATGTCGGTCGAGATAGCCGGCAGGACGCTCGCCAGGCTGAGCCCGCCCGCACTGTCGAGCCCGCCGAAACTCAACTCGCCGTGAGCCAGCAGGCGCGCGCCGCCTTCGATATTGAAGACGAACGTCTCGAGAGGGGATTGCGTGATCAGCTCGGAAATTGTCAGCTTGCCATCGCTCTCGTCGCCGCCCCCACCGCCGCCGCGCTTGTCAACGATGTCGAGGCTGGCATTGAGGAACAGCCGGGTGTACTCGTCGCTCTCAATGACGCCGGACCCGTCGAGGTCCACGCCGTCGGTGAGCTCGAGCTTCAGGATCGCCAGGCTGGCCTCGAGCACCGCGGGCGTGCCGTCGGCGCTGTTCAGATCGAGGGTAAGGTCGAAGGTCAGCTCCGGATTGTCTGTGCCGTCGACGTCCGGGTCGTCGAACTTACTGACGAAATAGAAGCCCTTGTCGAGGTCGATGCCAAAGCCGAAGTGCAGATTCCAGGCGACGGTTATCGTGGGCTCCATCTTCCCCGAGAGGCTGAGGAGCGGAATCCCTAGGTCGAGGTTGATGTCGGCCAGCATTTGCGTGATCGAGGTGCCGAGATCGAACTCGAACTGCAACGCCTTGGCCGTCAGGGCGGAGACCTCACTGCCATCTGCGGCAAGGAACTTGTGACCCGGCAACGTAACGAGGATGCCGAGGCCGCCGGACGACACAGGGCCGAACACGTCGCCGATGACGTCCTTGATGAGAAGGATCAACCCGTCGAGGTTCAGATTCGATTCCGCCAATTGGTCTGCGAGAGGCTGCAGGAAGTCGAGGCGGAAGTCCTCGATGAAAGTCGCCACCGGATTGTCGGCGAGTGCATCGCCGATCAGCGGCAGCTCGAAGCCGAACAGCTCGCCTTCCAGCACGCCCTGGATTTCCTTCAGCACCAAGTTGAGGCCCTTGACGATCACGCTCGGATCGCTCAGCAGCGTGAACAAGCTCGGCAGCGAGAGATTGCCTAAATTGAAGGCCGGCATGCGGAGCTCGAAGCCGGTGGGGTCGAGGTCAAAAAGTTTTTCCAGATCGACGTACAAACCTAATTCGTTGCCTTTGAGGCTGTCTGCGCCGGTGAAATGCGAGGGCTGGGGTGGAGTAAGGAAGACCTGATCTTCGCCTTCATCGCCCATGGGCACGGGACTCGATTCGAGCCCATAGAAGAGGGGAAGCACCACTTCGCCAGTGCCATCAAAATCCATGACGAGGGCGCCTGGGAGACCTCCGAGTTCCGAAGTCATGGAACTGCCGTCGAAGGCGATTAGATCGAGCCGGCCGTCGGCCCCAACACCGCCCTTGAGGTTGATGCTGAAGGTTCCGTCAAGAGTCGCACTACCGCCCTCAACGAAGATGCCGACGGGACCCAGTGAAGCTTCAAACTCAAGATTGTTTCCAAACGCGCTGGCGCTGGCGGTGAAGCCGGTGTCATACGTGTCAATGAAGAAGGCCTTATCGGTGCCATCAAGATCAAGGCCGAGTTTCAAGGCAAAATCAATGCTGGCCTGGACGCCAAGATTTCCACTCGCGCTGAGCCCGACGAGCTGGCTGAAAATCCCAAGTCCGGCGCTGGCAAGGTCGAGGTTGAACGGACGGGTCGTGCTCGTCGAGGACTCAAACCCGAAGGTAAAGTACAGAATCTTGCCGGCTATATCCAGGTTGAGGATCGGTACGCTGCCGGGCAACCCGAGATCCGGCAGACTCAGCAACGACCGCAGCTTCGTTTCCAGCTTCTGCAGGGAGCCCTGCGGATTGGCGGTCAAGTCGTCGACGAAATCGATGAAGTCGCCGCTCAGATTGACGAGGTCGCCGATGCTGCGGTCGATTACAGGAATCTCGAAATCGAACACCGCGGCCATTGGCGTTCCAGCGTTGCCGGAGCCATCCAAGTCCTGCAGCATGTCGACGATCATCCGCAGAACGGCGAGAATGTCGTCAAAACTGAGATTTTTGAGGGAATCGAGCAAGGCTTGGAGGCCGGGTCCTGCGGTAAACTCGATGGAGGGCGTCGGCACTGTCGTCAGCCAGTTTGTGCTCTGCGCGTCAATCGCAATAGAACCCAGTACCGCGTTGTCCGCCAGGTCACCCAAGGCGCCGTCGGCCTTGATGGAAAGAGTCAGGTCCAAACCGCCATCAACATCGCCGTCGATGAACCCGGAATCGGAACTGCCAGTGTAAAAGAACTTCCCTTGGTTGATGAGACCCGTGATGGTATCCACGTCCACGCGGCTGCCGCCTGTTGTAGGATCGATCAGGCGAAAGTTCACATCCGCGCCGAAGAACTTGCCGGGCGTGGAATCCAGGTTCGCCTCAAGGTCCGCCGTTACGGCCAGAAGGCCGAGGGTGGCGGTAGCGGAAATGTTGTTCGCAAACAGGCCCAGATTGCCGCCGAAAGATACGTTCTCGAAGAAGAAAGAACCGGCCCTGCTGTGCTGTGTCTCACTTTGCCCCGCGGTATACCCCAGTTCCGTGATGGCGCCGTTGGTTGGGCTATCGGGCACGAACACCGACAGTTCAGTGACGGTGCCTTCTTCCCCTTCGAACAAGATGCGGTTGCCTTTGGGTGAGTTGGGATTGTTCGGATCGACAGCCACTCGCTTGACAAGGACGTCACCGGGATCAAGGCCGGGGGCAGCGGTCAGCGCGGTATTAAGGACCAACTGGAGTTGCGCCACAAGCATGTCCAGGTTCGTGTTGCCGGTCGTTGTGGCCGCGGCCAGGAAGACCTGCACGTCGGTGCCGTTGACCTGCAGCGTCAGGTTGATATTCTGGTCAATCACGCCACTGAACGGCGTCGGCGAACTCGCGATCGCCATTTCCTGGAACGCGGGATTTTCATATTGAACAGAGATCTCGATCCGGCGTACGACCTCGGCTGCTGCCGCTAACGTGCTAAAGGAATGCTTGGCAAGCGGGGCATTCAAGCTGATGCGGCCGCCGCCGCCGGTTACCAGAATGGGAGAGGCGATACGGAGCTCGAGAGGGCTGCCCGTTGGGGTAATCACCAGTCCGCTATCAACCCCGCCCGTAACATTGATACTCACGCCGCCCGGCAGTTTCGCATTCACCGCCTGCTCCAGGGCCTCCGCGAATCCGAGTTCCAGCACCTTCGCAACCCGGAGCTGACCGCTGACAGAGGTAGTCGGCGACAAAACGACCGTAAAGGGAAGATCCCCCGGCATGGTTTCACCGGGACCGAAGGGTTGCTTGTCTGCAGTGTAAGTGCCGAGGGCAGCGATCGTTCCGGTTGTGTGCGTACCCGCTAATTTGGCGTCGGCGGGGTTGAATCCAATCGACAGGTCCGCGTCGTACAGAGCCTTGTCGATGGCTTCCTGCACGTCCACGGAGAGAGGGATGTCGTCAAGGTCGTTGAGATTGTCCGCGAAAGAGGTATTAAAATCCGTCGCGGTCTTTAGCACGGTGATGGTCAGTGGGGTACCCGAAAGCGAGGTGGCGTTGACCAGTCCACTGGCATTTGCCGTAAGAGTATCCACGTCCTGCGAACCGAGGCCCGTCAGGAAGGTGACAACATAGCTGCTGCCGGCCGTAAGCCCGCCAGGGTTCGCCGTGAGTAAGGCAACATCAGTATTGGCCAACGCACCCTGGAACTTGATGCGATAGCTGGTGTTCGAGTCTTTGATAACGGTGACATTGCCAGACCCGATAATCCCCCCAGCTTCCAATGCCGTCTGAACAGTGGCGCCTGATGCGCCGAAAGTGATCGGGCTCGTCGTACCGCCAAATGTAAGAGTAAAGGTCCCCCCTGTGGCGTTGACGAGGGTGAGCGTCTGAATTTCATTTGTGGCTGGCGTGTCGTCGCCGGCGACGGTGGTCCTGACCAGGATTTGCGCAGCCTGGCTGACAGACACTTCTCCGGGATCGATACTGGTCAGACCTTCCAGCGCGTCCTCTACGTCGCCGGCCAATGAGTTGTGGGCAATGGCGGCAGTCTCGTCGCCATTGAACGACAAGGTGAAAGTGCCGCCCGTCTTGTTCAGGAGCGTGATCGTCTGAACTTCATTTATGACGGGTGCGTTGTCGCCGTTGACGATAGTCTCGATGCCGATAGTTGGAGAGTTGTAGAGAGACAGATTGAACGTCGCATTTGCAGAGAGTTGTCCGTCCGCCAATACCGAAGCCGACGGATCGATAGAGAACACCGGAGGCAGAACTCGAACCACGGTGTCGGCATCAAGATCGAGACCAAACGTCAGTGTTGTATCGAGAATACCGGCCATGCCAAAGCTGCCATTGGTTTCGAAGCCGATGAACCCACCAGGAAGGGTTTCGCCAAAGCTCAGATCGAGTTCTCCGGCGAAACCAAGCTGCTTCACGTTACCCAGAGTCGCATCGAACGTGATGGTAAAGGTTCGCTCCCCGAGTACCGTTGCTCCGCCCGTCACGGTGACCATGGAAGGAAACGCCGGATCGAGAGCCTCGACTGCAGCCTCGATCGCATCCCGCATGTCAGAGCTGGACAGCGGAGCAAAAGGCGACAGCGCATCTCTGGCCGCGATGACGCTGGTAACCTTCAGGTCTCCGGAACCGTTACGGAACGCAAGCCGAAACGCACTTACTGTTGCCTCGGTGTAGGTGAGTTCTTGCGTTTCAGCGAGAACGCCATCACCCGACACTGTCGTCCGGACCTCGCCGTCACCCAGGCCGAAGGCACGGAAGAAATCAATCGTGAAGCTCAGCTCGCCGGTGGCAGCATCAAGCTGTGCCTTGAGGTCGGGAATACCAAGGTAATCGATGAATTGGTTGACCAGGCCCTGAATGCTGCCAATCTTCAAATCCGGGCTGGCATCGCCTTGCGCCAGATAGTTAAGCGGTGTGCTGACAAAGCCATCGCCGTTCACGTCCGGGGCAAGGAAATCTCCGCTCGTGAACAGCGGATCCAGCACATCTTCCTTGAAGCTCTTTCCATAATCGAGGATGTCGCCGAGTGTGCTGCTCGTGAAAGGAATCACGATCTGCATGAACTCGCTCGAGCTCATCGCTACCAACGTGTCGAGCAGCCCGCCCAGCATGCCCATGATATCCGTGGGCGTGATATTGCCGAAGTTCAGCAGATCGAGGCCGTTGGCAGTCAGGGTGATATTGGGCGTGGCTGCGCCGGATCCATCTCCAAACGGGCTTCCGGTCAGCGAGAGAGTCAATACGATAGTCGCGCTGTCCAGGTCGGTACCGCCCACTTCGATGCCGGACTCTATAGATGCTGTCACGAGAGACTGCAGGTGACCGTCTCCGGGATCCAGGTCCGCAACGACGACGGTCGTATAGGTTCCCGGGTTTCCGAGGATATTGGCAAAGGCAATGCGCCCATCGGCATCGTCGTCTACGAGTTCTACCTTGACCTGGCCGTCGAGGCTAAGGAACCCGCCGAGCGTCAACGACAGGAAGCCCAGATTCAGATCCTCCCCGGCAAGGTTGGCGCTGGTCCCATCGATGTTCAGGACGATGGTGCCGCCCGGGGCCAGGAAGGCCGTCGAAACGGCGTCTCCGGTAAGGCCGATGGAGAAGTTCGCGTGGATGGCTGCATTGAGGGTGATATCGGCGTCGATGAAGGTTCCAAGCTGAGTGCCGATCTCTCCGAAGTCGAACCCGAACGATTGTGAAACGGTTGCATCGAGGTCGAAGTTAAAGAGGACTTCCAACGCGGTACCCGTGCTGGGTACTCGGTAAGAGGCAGTCACATTGAGGGTCAGGGTATCCAGGAATCCCGGTGTGGTGAGAACCAGCCCGTTCAACTTTGTCAGAACTTCATCAACCGTGTCATCTGCTGGAACAAGGGCGGCCTTCGCCTTGGTGACAACTTCTTCAATCGCGCCCGTGAGCGCTGCAACGTCCGCAACGCCGCCGTCGATCAGTGCGTCCAGGAAGGGGAGCTGATTGAAAAGCGCCGCAAGGTCGCCTCCCGCGCTTTGTATGGTATTGATCAGAGCCAGAAGATCATCAAGCGCGTCCTCCAGAGCAGCTCTCGTCGTTACAGGAACTGTACCTGGCAGGGCACCACTGATCGTGACAGTGTTCAGTTTGGGAGCGTTGCCGGTCCATCCGGCAATTGAAAGCGTGCTCAGTGGGTCAACGGTGAATTCAGCATTCTCCAGACCTCCAATCCCAATGTCTTCGCTACCAATTACGAGTTGGGTGTTGCTCAGGCTGAGGCTATCGACTCCGGTGGTCGCTGTCCCCGCGACAATGACCTTGTCGGTGTTCGCACCGCCGTTAATCGAATACGTCGCGGCTGAAGAGATCGCATTGATGGTGATGGTGTCGTCGCCGCCGCCAGCGTTGACCGTGAGCGTGTTTGCGTACGTGCCCAATGACTGAATGGTGATCTCGTCATCGCCGCCCAGCGCATTGACCGTCACGCTACCGAGCGCAGCGCTTGTGAAAGTGATATCTTCAAACGTGTCGCCGGCGACCGTTACGTCGTCTCCGACGGCGGAGATCGTGATGACGTCGACACCATTGGTGGTGTTAGGCGTGTCCACGACCTTGTTGCCTGGCGTCGTATCGGTGACGGGTTCCAGCCCCGCATAGGTAATGATGTCGCCATCCCGATCAATTGTGCCAGAGCTGGGGCTCGTTGCCGCGAAGGTGACAGTGTCGTAAACGCCGTTCGCCAGAATCAGGCTGTCGAATCCGCCTGCGCCGCCGTCGATCAGCCCGCTGATGCTGCCAGCGGCCTCGAACACGAACGTGTCGATATTGTTGACGTCGCCAAGCAGGTTCTCGATGCCTGAGAAGCCGACTTGGCCGGCACCGCTGCTCACCGTGCCCATGTCCTGGCCGGTCAATCGCCAGGTGCTGTCGGGTGCCAGCACCTGCAGCAAGTCCCCATCGCCCGCAGTCGCGTCGTCGAAGATCACGGCAACGGCGAGGCCGCTCGACAGGTCGATGCGAACGGTGTCGGCTTGGGCGGAACCTGCGATTCGCACCGCGGCGACATTCGATTGCAGCGCCTCCGCAAGGATCGAACCGTCCACGTTGTTGATCAGGCGAACCGTCGCGGCGCCCGCGACGTCGTCCAGGCGCACCGTAATGTCGCGGTAACCACTGGACAGGTCCAGGCCCAGGTCCGCACTCAGCAACAGCCGCGGCTCGATCGTCTCGAAGCGGAAGCGCCTTCCCGGAGCCGCACCGGCCTTTCGCTGACACTTTCGGGACACCTTGGGCAGGCTGGCCAATGTCGCGGCGCGCTTTGAGCCACGCAGTGGGAACAGGTCACCGAGAGAGAAGGAAAAGGCCATGATCGACTCCGTTAGGGATAGCTGGTGACGTAAAATACGCTCATGCATGTGGGACTGCATGAGCGTAAACAACCCTTTTGTGGGGTCAATTTTTCCCAGGCGAGCCGGCTGCGGGATAGGAGTGTTGTCCTATGCTGGCGAGCCGGCTGCGGGATAGGAGTACTGTGGCTCTGTTCGGGCTGAGCCTGTCGAAGCCTTTAGCTAATAAAAACAACCACTTAGCGAGCAGACCCTTCGACAAGCTCAGGGTGAACGGTAATTTATAGAAGTGCCCTTTAGCCCAAATCCATTCATCGAACTGGTTGAATATAACTGAGAGATACATCGAATTTTTGGATGAATAGACCGCACGATGATCGCGATCAATTTCAGGCACCTGCGCTATTTCTGGATGGTGGCCATAATCTCACCCGACGGCAGACGGCAGACGCGAAAGGCATTTCCCTCAATCCACCAGAGAGGCAAGGCATGACAGTTGAAGCGACGATAGCCGCGACTATGGAAAGGCCCGCGCACGTGCCAGCGGCACCTGCGCTGCTGGCCGTCGTCGAAGCCACCTTGCGCGATCTGCATGCGGGCCGGCCGGACCTGCCGCCGGTCACGCTAGCCAGCGTGCTGGACCTGGACCTCGGCTTCGACAGCCTGGCGCGCATGGAACTGCTGCTGCGCACGGAACGGGCCTTCGGCATCGCCCTGCCGGAGGACACGCTGCAACGCGCCGAGACCGTGGCCGACTTGCTGGATGCGGTGCAGCGGGGTAGTGCCGCGCCTGACCAAGACCGCAGTGGCGCCGCCCTGACGCCGCCCTGGCCCGTTGCGGCCCCATTGACCGACGTCGACAGCGCTCAGGACGGCGCGCCGCTGACCGCCACCACTTTGATCGAGGTGCTGGCATGGCATGTGCAGGCCCATCCCGAACAGACGCAGGTCATTTATCTGCAAGACGACAGCGAGCAGCGCATCAGTTACCGCCAGCTCGCCGACGCGGCGGCGGCGATCGCCGCCGGCCTGCAGCGCGTCGGCGTGGTGCCGCGCCAGAGCGTGGCGATCATGCTGCCGACCTCGCCCGAGTACTTCAGTAGCTACTTCGGCATCCTGATGGCCGGTGCCATTCCGGTGCCGATCTATCCGCCGGCGCGCGCGTCGCAACTCGAAGACCATGTGCTGCGGCACACCGGCATCCTGGCCAACGCGCAGGCGGTGGTGCTTGTGACCGTGCCGGAGGCCAGGGTGGTGGCGCGCCTGCTGCAAGCGCGTGTGCCGGGCCTGCGCCATGTGCTCACGCCGCAGCAACTGGCCGAAAAAGGCGGCACGCCGACGCCGGTGGCGGTGCGTGGCGACGACATCGCCTTCATCCAATACACCTCGGGCAGCACCGGCAACCCCAAGGGCGTGGCGCTGACCCACGCCAACCTACTGGCCAACATCCGCGCGATGGTGCAGGCGGTTGAGGCAACAAAGCGCGACGTGTTCGTCAGCTGGCTGCCGCTGTACCACGACATGGGTCTGATCGGTGCCTGGCTGGCGCCGCTGTATGTCGGCTTTCCGCTGGTGGTGATGTCGCCGCTGGCCTTTCTGGCCAAGCCGCTGCGCTGGCTGCAGACCATCCACCGCTACCGCGGCACGCTGTCGGCAGGGCCGAACTTCGCCTACGAGCTGTGCCTCAAGCGCATCGACGATGCGGCGCTCGCCGGGCTGGATTTGAGCTCATGGCGCCTAGCCTTCAACGGTGCCGAGGCCGTCAGCCCCGATACGGTGCGGCGCTTCGCCGGGCGCTTTGCCGCCTGCGGCTTGGCACCGGAGGCAGTGGCGCCGGTCTATGGCCTGGCGGAAGCCTCGGTCGGGCTGCTGTTCCCGCCGTTGGGCCGCATCGCGACTATCGACCGGGTCCAGCGCGAACCGTTCACGCGCGAGCATCGTGCTATCCCGGCCGCGCCCGATGATGTCGGCGCACTGCGTTTCGTCGCCTGCGGGCGGGCGCTGCCTGGCCATGCGATCCGCATCGTCGACGCGGCCGACCAGGAGGTCGGCGAGCGCATTGAAGGCCGACTCGAGTTTCAGGGGCCGTCGGCTACCCGCGGCTATTTCCGCAACCCCGAGCAGACTGCCCGTTTGTTCCATGACGGCTGGCTCGACAGCGGCGATCGGGCCTACCGCGCCGACGGCGACGTTTACATCACCGGCCGCATCAAAGACATCGTGATTCGCGGCGGGCGCAACCTCTACCCGCAGGAGATCGAGGAGGCGGTGGGGCAGGTGGACGGCGTGCGCAAGGGCTGCGTGGCGGTGTTCGGCAGCCCTGACCCAGCCTCCGGCACCGAGCGCCTGGTGGTGCTGGCCGAGGCGCGGCCGACCCGTGCCGACGCCCTGGCGCTGCTGCGCGGCGCAGTGTCGCGCGCGGTGATCAGCGCCATCGGCGAGCCGCCCGACGAGATCGTGCTGGCGCCGCCGCACAGCGTGCTCAAGACCTCCAGCGGCAAGGTGCGGCGCTCGGCCTGCCGCGCACTGTACGAGGCCGGCGGTGTCGGTGCCGCGCCTTCCAGCGCGCGGCGCCAAGTGCTGCGGCTGGCGCTCGGCGCGTTCGTGCCACGGCTGCGGCAACTGGGCAGCGCGCTCGGGCGCGTGCTGTTCGGGCTGCACGCGATGGGGCTGTTCTTGCTGCTGGCGCCACTGACCTGGCTGCTGACCCTGCTGATGCCGAATCCGGCCGCCGCCTGGGCCCTCGGCCGCGCGGCCGCGCGCACGCTGCTGCGCCTAACCGCCATGCCGCTAACGGTGCGCGGGCTGCAGCACCTGCCGAGCGGCCCGTGCGTGCTGGTGAGCAACCACGCCAGCTACCTGGACGGCATCATCCTGGTGGCAGCGCTGCCGCGGCCGTATGCCTTCGTCGCCAAGCGTGAATTGCACGGGCAGTTCGTTGCCGGTCACTTCCTGCGGCGGCTCGGTGCCGAATTCGTCGAGCGCTTCGATGTCAAACGCAGTGTCGAGGACGCCAGCCGGATGGCCGAGGCGGTGCAGCAAGGCAGATCGCTGGCCGTCTTTCCCGAAGGCACCTTCGTCGCCCGGCCGGGCCTGCGGCCGTTTCTCCTCGGCGCCTTTCTGGCGGCGGCGCGCGCCGGGGTGCCGGTGGTGCCGGTGACGATCCGCGGCAGCCGGACGATTCTTCCGGATCTCGCCTGGTGGCCGCGGCGTGGGGCGATCGAGGTCGAGATCGGCGCGCCCATCATGCCGCCAGCCGACACGTCCGACCTGTTCGCGGCCGCGGTCAAGCTGCGCGAGGCGGCGCGCGCTGAGATCGCCCGCTGCCTCGGGGCGGAATCGTAATCCCTTGACAGATGCAATCCACCTCATTACAGTGTACTCAAATATATTACACGCCGCCATGATTTGGACATTCAAACATCGAGGGCTTGAACGGTTTTTCAGGCAAGGAGATCACAGGGGCATCATCGCCAAAAGCGAGGCTCGCATCGAGCGCCTGCTTGACCGCTTGGACACCGCAGTAAAACCAGAGGATATGAATATTCCTGGATTCAAATTTCACCGGCTGACTGGAAATCGAAAAGGCACTTACTCGGTAACGGTAACCGGAAACTGGCGTATTACATTTTGTTTCGACGGCGAGGATGCCATCGATCTTAACCTGGAGGACTATCACTGATGAAGTCATTACGAAACCTAAAACGGCGGCCAACGCATCCTGGCGCGATACTGCGCGAAGACGTGCTACCCGCTCTGAAAATGACCCAAACTGAACTGGCTCAGCGACTCGGCATTTCCCGCCTGTCCGTGTCTGAACTGCTGCACGAGAAGCGCGGTATGACTCCGGAAATGGCCATGCGTGTTGCCAAACTGCTCAACACGACACCCGAAAGCTGGCTGCGCATGCAGGAGGCCGTCGATCTGTGGGAAGTACAGCAAAAGCCGGAGAAGCTGGCTGACATCACGCCGATCAAAAAGGAGCTGATGGCTGCTTGAAAAAAACGGCACGTCCCCGATTGTTCAAGGCATGACCACCACGCGAGCCTGATGCCTTTTGTCAGTTTGCCCTATAACAAGGAGTAGGCATGCCCAATCCGCATAACCAAGAAAAACCGCTAAGACCTGCGGGTCGCACGCTGGCAGAATTTCAGCCGCTCAAACCAGGCGAAACAAAGCTACTCGAAGCTTGCCGTACTGGCGATATCGCGATGCTTGATAAAAAGCGGCCTGAGCAAGCCACGGAAAGCAATACAGTGCGCGCTGGCTTTGTGCGCTTTCTGGCGCTCGGCGGCGATGAGTCTGCCCCTATCCATGAGCATGGTGTTCATTTACAAGGCGCGTGGATTGAAGATGCTCTGAATTTGCAAGGGGCAGGCGTACCGTCTGACCTCTATCTTATCAATTGCACCTTCAGCTTCCCACTTCAACTAATCAGTGCGCATATACGCGGCAGCCTGCTCCTTTCCGGTAGCCAGATACCGGGGCTGAATGCTGACCGCTTGGTCTGTGATGGCAGCGTGTTCCTGCATAAGGGTTTCAGCGCGACAGGCATGGTGCGCCTGCTGGGTGCGCAAATCGGCGGCGATCTGGCGTGCGTCGGCGCAAAGCTCGACGGCAAAGACGGCGATGCCTTGTTAGCGGATGGTGCGGTCGTCAAGGGTAACGTGTTCCTGAATGAGGGCTTCAGCGCGACTGGCGAGGTGCGCTTGCTGGGTGCGCAAATCGGCGCTACTCTGGATTGCAGTGGGGCAAAGCTCGACGGCAAAGACGGCGATGCCTTGTCAGCGGATCGTGCGGTCATCAAGGGCAGCGTGTTCCTGAATAAGGGTTTCAGCGCGACAGGCAAGGTGCGCCTGCTGGGTGCGCAGATCGGCTGTAATCTGGTTTGCGACGGCGCACAGCTTGACGGCAAAGACGGCGATGCCTTGTTCGCGGATGGCATGGTGGTAACGGGTAGTTTTTTCTTTCGTAAGCTTGAGCAGCCCGTTCATCGCGTGTCGCTCAGTCATGCGCAAGTAGGGCAACTGATTGATGACATGCACAGTTGGGGTGAGCGGTTGATTCTGGATGGTTTTGTGTATGGCAGCATTGCTGGCGGCGCGCCCACGGATGCCGTCACCCGCCTTAAGTGGCTGGATAAACAGTTTGAACAACACAGGGGTACGAATCGCAACAACGCTGATTTTCGTCCCCAGCCTTGGCGGCAATTGCAAAAGGTGTTGCGGGAAATGGGGCATGTTGAAGATGCGCGGCAGGTGGCGATTGCGCTGGAACATCGTTTGCATCGCGCAGGCCTGATCGGTCAGACTCCACCACACTGGGGCACGCCACGTGCTTGGCTTTATCGTCAGACCGCACGAATCTTTCACAAATCATTCTGGCTGCTGATCGGTTACGGCTATCGGCCATTGCGGCTGGCAGGCTGGATGCTGTCGGTCTGGCTGCTATGTGCCGTTTTCTACTGGTATGCCGCTATACAAGGCGTGTTCGCACCCAGCAATCCGCTGGTATTTCAAAACTCGGCTTATGTTGCATGTGTGCCCGACAGCAGCGAAGCCAAGGCAGAATTGGCAAAACCAACCGATGCTAAACCAGCGCCCGTGCAGGGCGCGGGCAATTGGTACTTGTGCGAAAAATTGCGCGAGGAATATACCGGCTTCAGTCCACTGGCTTATTCGCTGGACGTAATCCTGCCGTTGGTGGATTTGCACCAAGAGCATGATTGGTCAACATTGATACCCACGCCACAGGCGAGTTGGTATGCAGAGTTTGCGGATTGGGATTTGAAGCGGGTTACGCGTTTCCTTATCTGGTTTGAAATTCTGTTCGGCTGGGTAGCCAGTTTGTTGCTGGTGGCGGTGTTTTCCGGGCTGACCAAGCGGGGCGAAGATTAAGCTTTAAATTCGCCGCGCATTTCTGCTCCATGGTTGGCCTCACGGAATCCAGCGCGGCAACCATCGCTCGGTCTGTTTCTATGGCGAGGAGGATTACCAGCTCTCCCTGCATTATCTTGAGGAATTCGCCATCCAATTCGGTTGCGCGATCCATGCCTAGGAAAGCACACGCATCCATCGAAACAACCGAGTAGAAATCTTGCCCACCGAAGCGCCAATGGAAGCACCCCATCACGCCACTGCACCGGCCATCGTCCGGCGCGTGCGCGCCTGGCCGCGCCGCTGGCGCCTGGGGCTCATGGCTGCGCTCTCCCTGGCGGCGCTCTTGGCGGTCCTCGCGCTGCCGCCGTTTCCCCAGCCGCAGGCATACCACAACTTCGCCGACCAGCGCGGGTTGTTCGGCGTTCCGCATTTTCTCAATGTCGCGTCCAACGCCGCCCTGGTGCTCGTCGGCGCTGCCGGCTTGTGGTTTGTCTTGGCCGCCCCAAGCCGCCCCAAGCGGCCGGACGCAGGCGTCGCCGCTCAGTCGTGGCAGCGCACACCGTATCTGGTTTTCTTCGTCGG
The DNA here is from genome assembly GCA_038902795.1 of Polaromonas sp. Lineage (GTDB taxonomy): Bacteria > Pseudomonadota > Gammaproteobacteria > Burkholderiales > Burkholderiaceae_C > Polaromonas. The sequence continues at coordinate 16,806 of JBCKNJ010000020.1, forward strand.
CGTACTGCTCACCGGCTTCGGTTCCGCCTGGTATCACTGGTCGCCAGATACCGGACGGCTGACCTGGGACCGCCTGCCGATGACCCTGATTTTCATGTCGTTCTTCGCCGCAGCGGTCGGCGAACGCATTTCCGCCCGGGCCGCACGCCTGGGCCTCGCGCCGCTCTTGATTCTGGGTTTAGCGAGCGTGGTTTTGTGGCAGGTGGGCGAGCAGCGCGGTGCCGGTGACCTGCGCCTGTACGGATTCGTGCAGTTCTACGCCGCCCTGATGATCCCCGTCATCGTGCTGCTCTTTCCCTCCCGCTACGACGGGGACCGGGAGGTTCTCCAGACGGTCGGGCTTTACGCGATTGCGATGGTGTGCGGCGAGCTACTGGACGCGCGGATCTTCGACCTCGGACAAATCGTGAGCGGGCACACGCTCAAACACCTCCTCGCCGGCGCCGCGGCGTACCGGGTGCTGCGCATGCTGACGGCGCGGGAGTTATTGGGGTCAGAGCCCAAATTCGCCGAGCCTACGGCTCGCCCGTAGGGCGCGGTGCGATGCACCGCAGCGAAATTGGTGTCTGACCCCAATAACTCCCGTCGGCGGCGGCTATGCCGCGCGCCACGTTCACGCGCGCCAGCAACACCAGGCCGAGCACGAAGAACAAGCCGGTGCTGAGGATCGCGATGCGGTGGTTGCCCGCCGTGAGCAGCGTCACCACGCCATAGGTCAAAGGCCCAACAATGGCCGACAGCCGGGTGGCGAAGGTCCACAAGCCATAGAACTCGGCGCGGCGTTGTTCCGGCGAGAACGCTCCGGCCAGCGCACGTCCGGCCGACTGGCTGCTGCCCATGCACAGGCCAGCGATCACAGCGGCCACCCAGAAGAGCGTCGCCTCGGTGGCCAGACCGGCGAGCAGCGTCATCACGATCCAGCCAACCAGCGTGATCGCCAGCGCCGGACGATGCCCAAGGCGGTCCTGCACATAGCCCCAGCCAAAGGCACCCAGCGCCGCAGCGATGTTGACCAGAAAGATCAGTATCATGGTATCGATCTGCTTGAATCCGAGCACCTGTTCGGCATAGATGGCCGCCAGCGCGATGACCACCGAGATGCCCGCCTGGTAGGCCACCACGCAGGCCAGAAACCGGCTGAAGTCCTCGAAACGTCGCGCTTCGCGCCAGGTTTGGTGCAGGCGCGCCAGCGACGCAGCAATGCCGCTGCCCTGGCGCTGCGTCAACTGTGGCTGGGGCACGGCCCGCTCGCGCAGCAGCGCGAAGGTGACCACCGACGCCAGCGCGTAGATGCCCGCGGTGATCAGCATGGTGACGGGGACGAACTGCGTAGCCGGTATGCCTTGCCCTTGCGCCCACATCACATAGGCCAGGCTCAGGCCGAGGGTCAGCATGCCGCCAAAGTAGCCAAAGCCCCAGCCCCAGCCCGACACGCGGCCCAGGCTGTCCTTGCGGGCCAGCTCGGGCAAGAAGGCCGCAATCAGCGAATCACCGTAGCTGTAGAACAGGTTGGACAGCACCACCGCCGCCACTGCCAGGGCGACGTCGCCCGGGCCGACCTCGGCCAGCGCCAGGGTAGCCAGCACGCAACCGACGGTGGAGATCAACAGCAGGCGCTTCTTGGCCGCGCGCAGATCGGCGTAGGCGCCGAGGGCGGGCATGGTCAGCATCACCAGGGCGCTCGACAGAGCCAGCGCGCCGGTCCAGGCCAGCGTGGCCCAGGGCGCATTACCAGCGACACTAGCCACAAAGTAGGCGCTGAATACCGCTGTCAGCACCACCGTGGTGTAGCCCGAGTTGGCGAAGTCGTACATGGCCCAGCCGAATACTTCGCGCTTGCGCACGCCGTCGTTCAGCGACTGCTGTGAAAATAGGGCCATGATGCACTCCCGGTTTGCCGCGCCAGACGGCATTGATGCTGAAGAGTTCCCTGCAATGGGCTTGGTTTATTATGCCCGCGCGCTGCCCGGCGCTTTCACCGCGCTGCTGCTCTGGGTCGGTCTGGCCGCCTGCGCAGCCACGCCGATCGCGCCGGCCGCTTCGGCCGTTTTGACCGAAGCCGCGCCCGCCGCGCGCACCCTGCACGTCGTCAGTCACGGCTGGCACACCGGCATCGTGCTACGCGCCGCCGACGTGCCGGCCGAGGCCTGGCCGGCGCGGGCCGATTTCCTCGACGCGCAGTATCTCGAAATCGGCTGGGGCAACCGCGATTACTACCAGGCAACCGATCCGGGCGCCTGGCTGGCGCTGAAGGCCGCTTTCTGGCCCGCACCCGGCGTGCTGCATGTGGTCGCTTTCGACGGCGCGGTGGAACGCTATTTCGGCGCGTCCGAGGTCATCGAACTTGATGTGTCCGAGGCCGGACTGCAAAGGCTGATCAAGCATCTGCGCGCGAGCCACGAGCTCGACGCCGCAGGCCGCCCGGTTGTGCTCGGTCCCGGGCTCTATGGCCGCAGCCGCTTCTACGCCTCGCACGAGCGCTTCCACCTGTTCAAAACCTGCAACGTCTGGGTGGCCACCGCGCTGCGCGAAGCCGGCCTGCCGGTCACCCCGTCGATCAACGCCGGCGCGCTGATGACTAGCTTGCGCGCGCTCGGCCGGGTGCGTCGGGCCAGCAGCGGAGAACTTCCATGAACGATCCGTTCGCCGCGAATTGGGTAAACTCTCGTTCCGGGAAGGCAGTCTGGTCGCTAGAATGGTTGTTGCTCAACACTTGGCAACGACGTCCACGAGTCGCAAGGATGTATTCATGATGGATAACGCTTCGGTCTATGATGCCAAGCCTTGGCTTGCCCACTACGGCGAGTCAATCGCCCGTGCGTTGCCGCCGCCACGGCATGTCAACTTGCCTGGGCTGCTGGACGAGGCTTCGACGCGTTTCGCCAAACAGATCGCCTTCACCACCTGCATGCCCAACGGGATGAATGCATCGCTGACCTTTGAGCAGGTGCAGCGCCACTCGGATGCGTTCGCGGTCTACCTGCGCGAGGTGGTCGGTCTGTCGGCTGGTGCGCGCGTGGCCCTGCAGACGCCCAACTGCCTGGCCTACCCGGTGGTGGCCTTCGGCATCCTCAAGGCCGGCTGCGTGCTGGTCAACACCAACCCGCTGTACACGTCGTTTGAGATGGAGCACCAGTTTCGCGACAGCGGTGCCGAAGTGCTGGTGATAGTAGACATGTTCGCCGACAAGCTCGAACCGATACTGGCGCGCACCGGCATCCGCAAGGTGATCGCCTGCGAGATGTCGCAGTTTTTCTCAGCCGTGCCGCGCGGCGTGATCCGCCTGGTGATGAAGTGGTGGAACAAGGTGCTGCCGCCCATCCGCATCGAACACCAGCGGCTTGCGCAGGCGCTGGCCGAAGGAGAGGCAGTGCGCGTCAGCCGCAAGGTCGACGTGGCCGCGTACACGCGCAGCCTCGGCCCCGAGACCTTGGCCGTGCTGCAGTACACCGGCGGCACCACCGGCGTGCCCAAGGGCGCGATGCTCACCCATGGCAACCTGCTGGCCAACATCGACCAGTCGCTGGCGCTGGGCCGCTCGCACATCGAGGTAGGCAAGGAGGTCGTGCTGACCGCGCTGCCGCTGTATCACATCTTCGCGTTCACCTTCAATTTGCTGTGCTTCTACACGCTAGGCGCGCGCAACATTCTGGCGCCTAATCCGCGGCCGATTCAAAATCTGCAGCGCGCCTTCGACAATTACGCTATCACCTGGATCTCCGGCGTCAATACGCTGTTCAACGCGCTGCTCAACGAAGAGTGGTTCACCGCATTTCCGCCCAAACAGATGAAGGCTGCGGTGGCCGGCGGTGCCGCCTTGCAGCACACGATTGCGCAGCGCTGGGAGAAGGTCACCGGCACCCGGATCGCTGAAGGCTATGGCCTGACCGAGACCTCGCCGGTGGTGTCGTTCAACCCGTTGTCGGGCCTGCAGAAGCCGGACTCGATCGGCATTCCGGTCCCAAGCACCGCCGTGCGACTGGTGGACGACGCCGGCCAGAGCGTGCCGTCGGGCCAGAGCGGCGAGTTGATCGTCAAGGGCCCGCAGGTGATGGCCGGTTACTGGAACCGCCCGGACGAGACCGCCCAGGCGATCAAGGACGGCTGGTTGTACACCGGTGACGTGGCGGTGATGGACAGCGACGGCTATTTCAAAATAGTCGACCGCAAAAAAGACATGATTCTGGTGTCCGGCTTTAACGTGTATCCGAACGAGATCGAAGACGTGATCGCCGCGATGGACCAAGTGCTGGAAGTCGGGGTGATCGGCGTGCCGGATGCCAGGACGGGCGAAGCGGTGCGCGCCTACGTCGTGCCTTTGGGCGAAGGCTTGACCGAGGACGCGGTGCGGGCGCACTGCCGCAAGTACCTGACCGACTACAAATTGCCCAAGGTGATCGAGTTCCGAAGCGAATTGCCGAAGACGCCGATCGGCAAGATTCTGCGCAAGAGCCTGCGGGCCGAATACGCGGCGCACAGAGGAGAATAAGCACATGCTTACCGAACTCGAAACCAGACTGCTGGGTGTCATGATGATGTTCATCATGCTCGGCATGGGGGCCTCGCTCACCTTCAAGGACTTCCGCATTGCCTTCAAAAAGCCGCAGGGCATCCTGATCGGTCTGCTGTGCCAGTACGCGATCATGCCGTTTCTCGGTTACACGATGGCGGTTGTGCTCGGGCTGCCGCCGGCGCTCGCCATCGGGCTGATCCTGATGGCCTGCATGCCCGGCGGCACCACGTCCAACATCTTCACCTACTTCAGCAAGGGCGTGCTGGCGCTGTCGATCATGATGACGATCTGCTCGACGCTGGTGGCGGTGCTGATGGTGCCGATGCTGCTGGCGTTCTATTCCGGCCTGAAGGGCTTGCCCAGCGAGTACGCGATCCCCGCCGGCACCGTGGCGCAGATTCTGCTGGTGCTGATCGTGCCGACGCTGATCGGCCTCGCGCTGCGCAAGTGGCGACCGAATGTCGGTGCCACCGTCGAGCTGCTCGGCGGCCTGCTCGGCATTGTCGTGATCCTGTTCCTGATCCTGACCTGGGTGCCGCGCAACCACCAGTTGCTTGCGGTCACGCCGTGGTATGTGTACTTCGCAGCGATTGGCCTGGGGCTGTTCGGCATGGCGCTCGGCTATCTGCTGGCGCGCGGGCTCAAGCAGGACCCGTGCCGCTCGCGCACCATCTCGCTCGAGACCGGCATCCAGAACGGCCCGCTCGCCATACTGGTCGTGCTGCTGACGTTTCAGGGCCAGATGCAGCAGGACGTCCTGCTGATCCCGGTGCTGTACTCGCTGTTCATCGTGCTGGTCTCATCGGCCGTCACGGTCTGGTTCCGCCGCATCACCACGCGTGAGGAGTTGGCACGCGACCAATCCAAGGTGCCGAGCGCCGCACTGCCGGTCCAAGCCGCGTAGGCATGATAGCGGCCCAAGCCTCCAGATTTCCTTGTCCCGACTTGGCTGTTACTTCACTTCGTAAACCCTCCTGCTTTCGCTAAGGGTTCGCTCTGGAATAAGTTGTGCATTTGGCCGTCGGATTCGGGATGCAATGCTAGGTGCGAAGCGTGCCGTGCGAAGACCAGGACGCCCACCCGTTTGCGCAAAGGGCTTGTCCGGGCGACGAACACGCCCGTGGTTCGGCCGAGATATCCTTAAAATGACACGGCGCATCTTATCGCGCATGTTACCGACGATCGGCGAGTGTACACTCGGTGCAAATTTTCGTTCGTGAGAGAGGATGCCGTGATCGTCAAGCAGATCTGGACCGCCAACAAGTATCGCAATTTCAACTATCTGATCGCCTGCGGCGAGACCGGCGAGGCGCTGGCCGTCGATCCGCTGGACGTGGAGAAATGCCTCAAGGCGGCGAAGGACGAAGGCTGGGAGATCACCCAGATCCTCAACACCCATGAACACCAGGACCACACGGGCGGCAATGCCGCCATGGTCGAGAAGACCGGCGCGAAAATCCTCGCGCACAAGAATGCGAAGGACAAGATCGCAGGCGTGTCGCGCGGGCTGTCGGCGGGCGACGTGATCAAGGTCGGCAAGACCGTCGAGCTCGAGGCGCTCGATACGCCCGGCCATACGATGTGCCATATCTGTCTGCGCTCGCACACCGACCGCCCCGCGCTGTTTTCCGGCGACACGATGTTCAACGCCGGAGCCGGCAACTGCCACAATGGCGGCCATCCGGCTGAGCTCTACAAGACCTTCGTCGAGCAGCTCGAAAAGCTGCCGCCCGAGACGCTGCTCTATCCGGGCCACGACTACATCGAGAACAACCTGCGGTTTACGCTTGACCGCGAACCCGACAATCAGTCCGCGCAGGCGATGCTCGACAAGCTGGCCGGGCAGGATACGAGCCACGCCCATGTGACCTCGATGGAAGCCGAGCGCGAGGTCAACACCTTCTTCCGGCTCTCCAGCCCGACGGTCATTGCGAAGCTGCGCGAGTCGTTCCCGGACCTGCCGGAGAACCCCGATGCCCGCACGGTGTTCCTGAAGCTTCGCGAGCTGCGCAACAGCTGGTAAGCCGCTGGGCGCAGGCGCAAACGACTTGTCCATTGCGGCGCGCAAGGATTTTGACCGCAGCTTACACTGATCGGTATGAAACTAAACCAATCTATTTTTCGGGTGCTTTGCAGCAGTGCCGCCCTGTTGGTCATGACCCCAGGCGCGATGGCGCAGGCGGGCGCGCCGGTGTCGGGCGCGGCGGCATCGCCTGCGGCCTGTCCGGCCATCTTGCGCCATCAATTTACCCGGCTGCAGGATGAAGCGCCGCAAAACCTGTGCCAGTACGCGGGCCGGGTGGTGTTGGTGGTCAACACCGCCAGTTTCTGCGGCTTTACCAGCCAGTACGAGGGCCTGGAGGCCTTGTATGCCAAGTACCAGGGCCGGGGCCTGGTGGTGCTGGGATTTCCCTCGAACGACTTTGGCAAGCAGGAGCCGGGCACGTCCAAGGAGATTGCCGACTTCTGCTTCAACACCTACGGGGTGAAGTTTCCGATGTTTTCCAAGACCGTCGTCGTGGGGCCGCAAAGAAGCGCCTTGTACGAGGGGCTCTTTCAAGCCACTAAAGTGGCGCCGAGCTGGAATTTCCATAAATACCTGATTGACCGTAACGGGCAGGTGGGGGCTAGCTTTTCCAGCCGGACCACGCCCGCCAGCAGCCAAATGGTGACGGCCATCGAAAAGGCACTGGCCCAGAAGCTGTAGCTACTGCAGGGCGCCCGCCATCAGGTTGATGCTGAGCGCCAACACGGGGGATTTGGGGTCAGGTCTCAATGGAGTTATTGGGGTCAGACACCAATTTCGCTGCGGTGCTTAGCACCGCACCCTCCGGGCGAGCCATAGGCTTGGCGAATTTGGGCTCTGACCCCAAAAACTCCACACAATATCCGGGTTAATCGACCTTGATGTTGCCGGCTTTGACCACCTTCGACCACGTTGCGATTTCGCGGGCGATCACGCGCTCGAACTCCTCGGGCGTAGAGTGCGCCGGCTCGACGCCGTCGGCGCGGAGCCGCTCCTGCACCTCGGGCTGCTTGATGATGCGCGCTAGCGCCTGATTGAGCCGCGAGACGATCTCCTTGGGCGTTCCTGCGGGCGCCCACATGCCGTACCAGAGGCCCACCGAGAAGCCGGGAAGCAGCTCGCTGATCGCGGGCAGATCGGGCATCGCCGGCGAGCGCTGCTCGCTGGTGACGGCGATTCCGCGCAGCTTGCCCGACCGGATATGCGGTAACGCAGCCACCGCCGAGGGGAAGAAGACCTGGATCTGCCCACCCATCAGGTCGGTGAGCGCTGGGCCGATGCCCTTGTACGGGACGTGCAGCATCTGGGTCTGGGTCAGATGCTGAAAGAGCTCGCCCGCCAGATGCTGGATGCTGCCGATGCCGCCCGAGCCTAAGTTGAGGGCGCCGGGTTTTGCGCGCGCAAGCTCGATGAACTCCTTCAGGTTGGTCGCCTTTATCGACGGATTCACGACGAGTACGTACGGCCCGGCGCCGATCATGCTGATCGGCGCGATGCCCTTGACCGGGTCGTACGGCAGCTTGTAGAGGGCCGCGTTGGCGGCAAAGCTCGACCCGTACACGAGCAGCGTATAGCCGTCCGGGTTGGCGCGCACCACGATCTCGGATCCGATCGTGCCGCCGGCGCCGGCGCGGTTGTCGACGACGAACGGCTGGCCGAACTCCTCGGACAGCTGCGGCGCGAGCATGCGCGCGACGGCATCGATGCCGCCGCCGGGCGGGAATGGCACGATCAAGCGCACCGGTTTCTCGGGCCATTTCTCGGTCTGGGCGTGCGCCAGCGGAACGGCCGCGGCGAGCGCGAGCAGCAACAACGTGCGTCTCGTTTTCATTGGTGCGATGTAACTATTCAGGAAGCGTTTCGTCGTCATGGGAATGTCTCCGGTTGGGTAACTATTCGCCCCTCTATTAATTTTAATGGCACCTCTAAAATTACGATTTAGCCATGCACTATTTTAATATTTTGCAATTTTTTCGCAGACCAAGATAATCACCGCAGCCTCTGCCGTTTGAGAGCACCAGTTCAATACCGCATTCGACACTTGAACTGCCGTCCGCAAATTACGAGGATTCTGGGTTAGGTCTTGCATTTCAACCTTCAACAATCCAAATTCCCTTGTCCCGACTTGGCTGTTACTTCACTCCGCAAACCCTCCTGCTTTCGCTAACGATGCGGCTCACGCTCGCGTAGTGCAGACCAAAGGCTTGCCTAGGAGCCTGTCGGACTTTGGGAACATCGGCTGCAAAAGCGCCGCAGCGGTCCATTTTTCACCGGCTTTTTGTCCCATAGCCGGGCTATGGGCCTGCAAATCCGGCAAAAACTGTCCTTGCTAGGGCACTTTTTCGCTATCGATTCCCAAAGCCCGACAGGCTCCTAGACAGGCTTATGTTGAAATGCAAGACCTGCCCCCGGTTTCCGGACCCTTCGGTGCGCGCCGGTGGCGCTCACGAGACGAGCACGAACGGCGTCGATCACGGACGTCTCATGTGCGCTCATCGTCCTTGCGCGTCTTGTCCAGCAGCCTGCCCAGCAGTTCCATTGGCAGCGGCAGGATGACCGTCGTGGCCCGATCCCCCGCCACCTGCGTCATGGTCTGCAGGTAGCGCAACTGCATCGCTTCGGGCTGCTTCGCCAGCATCTGCGCCGCCTCCAGCAGCGCCGCCGCCGCCTGCTTTTCACCCTCGGCATGGATGACCTTGGCGCGGCGCTCGCGCTCGGCCTCGGCCTGGCGCGCGATGGCGCGCACCATCGATTCATTCAGGTCGATGTGCTTGATCTCGACGTTGGTGACCTTGATGCCCCAGGCGTCGGTCTGCGCGTCCAGGATCTGCTGCACGTCCAGGTTCAGCCGCTCGCGTTCGGTCAGCATCTCGTCGAGCTCGTGCTTGCCGAGCACCACGCGCAGCGTGGTCTGCGCGATCTGGCTGGTCGCCATCAGGTAGTCCTCGACCTGGATGATCGCCTTCTGCGGATCGACCACGCGGAAGAACACCACCGCATTGACCTTGACCGAGACGTTGTCGCGCGAGATCACGTCCTGCGGCGGGACGTCCATCGTCACAATGCGCAGGTCCACCCGCACCATCTGCTGGATGCCGGGGATGACCAGCACTAGCCCCGGCCCCTTGACCTTCCAGAAACGGCCGAGCTGGAACACCACGCCGCGCTGGTATTCGCGCAGCACGCGCAGCGAGCTGAAGGCGACCATCAGCAACACGAGCAGCGCGCTGCCGAGCCCCAGGTTGAAGTCGAAAATCATGATGAAGTTCCTCTCAAGGTTGGATTGCTATCGGAGTCTTCGGCGCGCACCTCGAGCGTCAGCCCGCGCAGTGCGACCACGCGGACCCGCTGCCCCGGCGCCAGGGCAGCGGGGCTGTGCACCTTCCAGAGTTCGCCATGGACCCGGGCCCAGACGCCGTCCTCGGTCACGGCCAGCACTTCTCCCAGCGCGCCGATCATTTCTTCCTGCCCGCTGACCACCGGGCGGCGCCGCGCGCGCAGGGCCATGCCGCCACCCAGCAAGACAACCGCAGCGGAGCTGGCCGCCAGGCCGAAGATCAACGGCAGCGGCACGCCCAAGCCCGGGATGTCGCGGTCGAACAGCAGCAGACCGCCGGCGATGAAGGCCACGATGCCGCCGACGCCGAGCACGCCGAAGCTCGGCGCCAGGACTTCGGCCGCGAGCAGGGCCATGCCGAGCAGGATCAGCGCCAGCCCCGCATAGTTGGTTGGCAGCAACTGCAGTGCGAACAGCGCCAGCAGCAGGCAGATCGCGCCCACCGTGCCCGGCACGCCGAAGCCCGGCGACGAGAACTCGTACATCAGTCCGTAGATGCCGATCATCATCAGGATCATCGCGAAGCTCGGGTTGGCGATCACCGACAGCAGCCGCTGCCGCCAGTCGGGTAGCACGGTCTCAAAGCTCAGGCCGCGCGTCGCCAGCTTCACATCCCCTGATTGCACGCGAACCGTGCGACCGTCGATCTGCGCCAGCAGATCGGGCACGTCCCTGGCGACCACGTCGATCACCTTCTCGCGCAGCGCCTCGCTGGCCGTCAGGCTGACCGCCTCGCGCACTGCGCGCTCGGCCCATTCGGCGTTGCGCCCGCGCTGTTGCGCCAGTCCGCGGATGAAGGCCGACGCATCGTGCACCTGCTTGGCGGTCATCGCGTCGGCCGGCGCCATCGGTGGTGCGCTCGCTTTCGGGTCGCCCTTCTTCGGATCGTCCTTCTTCGCTTCGCCCTTGCCGCCGCCTGGCTTGTCGCCCTTGTCGTCCGCCGGTGGCTTGCGCTCCATGCCCGGCATGCCGATCGCCACTGGCGTGGCGGCACCCAGCGTGGTGGCCGGCGCCATGGCGGCAATGTGCGCGGCGTACAGGATGTAGGTGCCGGCACTGGCCGCGCGCGCGCCCTCGGGGCTGACATACACCGCCACCGGCACGGGAGACGCGAGGATGGCCTGGATAATCTGACGCATCGCGGTGTCCAGCCCGCCCGGCGTGTCGAGCTTGATCACCACCAGCGGGGCGCCCGCCTCCTTCGCCTTGGCGATGCCGCGAATCAGGTAGTCGGCACTGGCGGGGCCGATCGCATCGTGCAACTCCAGCACCAGCACCGGGGCCGCGGCAGCCGAGGACATGGCGCAGCTCAGCACGACTGCAGCGGCGCGCGCGCGCGCGCCGACAATGAGCACTGCACTAGATGCCATGGCAGAAAAAAACGCGGGCGTTGACCACATACACACCTCCGGGCGCAATGCTGTTGGACAGAACCACACATGACCAGCGTACCGGAATCGTCCGAACCAGCCTGCCATGCCAAGTTGAATCTAACACAGACTGGATCGTTTGCTATGACCGCCCGCAAAAATCGGCCTGCGCTTGACCAGGATCAAGTCTGGCGTCCGGCCGCGCGAGATGGCAGGATGTTCCATGCCCCAGGCTGGGAAGATTTGAAACTGTGAGCGCCAATGAAAAACGCGGCCCTCGGGCCGCGTTTTTTGGTGGGCGCACCGTGCTGCTTATTCCACCTTGGCTTTTTCGCGCAGGTCTTGCTGGAAAGCATCGAGTTTTTGCTGCTGCATCTGCTGCGAGATCTGCGGCTTGAGTTCTGCAAACGGCGGCAACTGGGCGGTGCGGATGTCATCGACACGGATGATGTGATAACCAAACTGCGTCTTCACCGGGGTGTCCGTTAGTTGGCCCTTTTTCATTTTGGTCATGGCTTCGGTGAATTCCGCTACATAGCTGCTGGGGTTAGCCCAGTCGAGGGCACCACCATTGGCGCCAGAGCCAGGGTCTTTGGATTGTTTTTTGGCGATGTCTTCAAACTTTGCGCCTTTTTTCAGACTCGCAATGATGGCTTTTGCGTCAAGCTCTTTTTCAACCAAAATATGGCGCGCCTTGTATTCCTTGCCGCCGTTGGTCGCTACAAACTTATCGTATTCGGCTTTCAGTTCTGCATCAGTCACCGGGTTTTTCTTCTGGTAATCCGAGAACAATGCACGAATCAATAAGGTCTGGCGTGCCAGTTCCATTTGCGCCCGGAACTCGTCGCTGCCGGACAAGCCCTGCTTTTCAGCTTCCTGCATGAAGATTTCGCGTGCAATGACTTCTTTGCGAAGCTGATCCTGTAGCTCGGGTGTCAGTGCTTGCCCCGACTTGACCACTTGCTGGGCCAGCGCGTCCAGACGGGTCTTGGGAACGGCCTTGCCGTTAACAATCGCGACGTTTTGGGCGATGGCGCCTTGAGCGCCAAAGGCCATCACGGCTGCAATGGCGGTTGCCAGTAAAACTTGCTTTTCCATATGTTTCCTGTTGCTATGAATGTTTGTCTATGAGGGGTGTTTCGATAATTTCGATGGCCAGTGCGTGCAAGCCCTGGGCAATGAAATTTTGCAGTGCATCATACACAAGCCGATGGCGCATGGGGGTCGGTGTCATGGGGTGGGATCCTGGGCCTTGGGTTCGTCGAATTTAAGGTAAGGTGCAATGTAAAAACCCTGGCCAATGATGAAAACCAGCGGGAAGGCATAGCCCCACAGCTTGAAATTGACCCAAACCTCGGTGCTGTAGTAGTACGCCACATAGGCATTGAGGAGCGACATGAACGCGCAATACGCCACCCAGACGACGTTGAGCCGTTTCCAGACCGAATCAGGCAGTTCCATCTGGCTGCCCAGCAGCAGCTTGAGAAAATTCTTGCGCATGACCCAAATCGCCAGCGCCAGGCCGATTGCCATGGCGGCGTACAGCACCGTCGGTTTCCATTTGATAAAGCGCTCGTCGTGCAGTATCAGGGTCAGGGTGCCAAAAATGAGAATCAGGGCCAGCGTGATCTTGTGCATGACCTGCAATTTGCGGTCCATTGCGTAAATCAGACTCATCTGAACCAGGGTGGCGGCCATCAGCACGCCGGTGCCGACATAGATGTCATAAAGCTTGTAGGCACCAAAAAACAGCAGGATGGGGAAGAAGTCGATCAGTATTTTCATGTCGGGGTGAAGTGTAACGAGGCTGAGTTCATGCAGTAACGCAAACCAGTATCAGTTGGGCCATCGGGGAACACATGGCCCAAATGGGCAGCACAGCTTGCGCATACGGTTTCCGTCCGCGCCATGCCGAACTTGCGGTCGGTGTGCTCTTCAATCGCACCGGGCACGGCCTCTTCAGAAAAGCTGGGCCAGCCGCAACCGGCATCGAACTTGGTGGAGGAGTCAAACAGCTTGGCCCCACAGCAAATGCAGTGATAGCTGCCATCAGCCCACACAGCCTCGTATTTGCCGGTGTAGGGGCGCTCTGTGGCTGCCTGGCGCGTGACCTGAAAAGCGCCGGGTTCAGCCCCCTTTTCAGCGAGCAAGGCCTTCCACTCGGCGTCGGTTTTCTGGATTTTCGCGGTCATGGCTTTACTCTTTGAGGTGTTCGTTACGAGCTGCAACTGATTTCTATGGAAGCAGCCCAATCAGGCGGGAAACCGGCATCGCTGTCATGGCCTGGATGTTCATCAAATGGAGCTTGCAGTAAATTCAACAAGGTATTGACTTTCGAGAAGTCTTTTAGCTTCGCAGCGCGTATGGCTTCTTCGCCCAAATGGTTGCGAAGCACAAATTTGGGGTTATTTTTGAGCATTAAATCAGACCGCAGCCCTTTATCTACGTGCGTGACACGCTCTGAATATTGTAGCGCCCAGGGATTGAAGGACTCACGCTCAAAGAACAGGTCACGAACCGGCTCATGCCCGCTTTGGGGCGTAAAGGCAGACAGGCGCCGCCAGAAAATGCTGTAGTCAACCTTGTTGCTGGCCAGCAGTTTGAAGGCGCTTGCTATGAGTCCCGCGTCGTCAGACTGAAGATCGGGCAGCCCAAGCTTGAGGCGCATACGGGCCTGCAAAGCCTCAGGGAAAACGGTTTTGTAGGATTCGAGCGCGGCCAGCGCCTGGTCCTGCGCCTTGATCAGCGGCATCAGCGCCTGGCCCAGGCAAAACAGGTTCCAGTAGGCGATGTTGGGCTGCTTGTTGTAGGCGTAGCGGCCCTGCTCGTCGGAGTGATTGCAAATGTGGCCCGGATCAAACGCATCAAGGAACTGGAAAGGGCCGTAATCAATGGTCAAGCCCAGAATGCTCATGTTGTCGGTGTTCATCACGCCATGGCAAAAGCCCACCGACTGCCAGCCCGCCATGAGATGCGCCGTGCGCGCGCTGACCGCCTGCAACAGTGCCGCATAGGGCTGGTAGGCATCGCGGCAGGCGGGGTAAAAGCGGTCTATGACGTAGTCAGCCAGCGCTTTGAGTTCGGTATGCTGATGGTTGTAGCTGAAGTGCTCAAAGTGGCCAAATCTTATAAAGCTGGGTGCGCAACGGGTGACGACGGCCGCTGTTTCAATTTCTTCGCGGTGGACTTCCGCGCTAGAGCCCGTCACGCACAGCGCCCGGGTTGTCGGAATGCCCAGACCGTGCATGGCCTCCGAGCACAAATATTCGCGAATCGAGCTGCGCAGCACGGC
>JBCKNJ010000021.1:0-27570 GCA_038902795.1 Polaromonas sp.
TTTGATCCTGATCGGATTTTTAGTCAATGCGGCGGTGCCGCCGCTGTCGGCGTGGCTATCGGATGCCTATCCAGAGGCAACCGTGACGGGGGCGGTCTTCTTGAGCGCGTTTACGACCAAGACGGCGGTCTACTGCTTGATCCGTGGATTTCCGGGGACCGAGGAGTTGGTCTGGCTGGGCGCGGTGATGGCGATCTACGGGGTGGTGTATGCCGTGCTGGAGAACGACATCCGGCGCTTATTGGCCTATCACATCATCAGCCAGGTAGGGTTCATGGTGGCGGCGGTGGGAATGGGGACGGAGCTGGCGCTGAACGGCGCATCGGCCCATGCCTTTGCGCATATCCTGTACAAGGGCTTGCTGTTCATGGGGGCCGGGGCGGTGATCCATATGACCGGCAAGCGCAAGCTGACTGAGCTGGGGGGGCTGTATCGGAGCATGCCGATCACGCTGACGCTGTACATGATCGGGGGATTTTCCATCTCGGCCTTTCCCCTGTTCAGCGGTTTTGTCAGCAAGTCAATGGTGCTGGCGGCGGCGCATGAGAGCCATCTGACGACGATCTGGCTGATGCTGTCGCTGGCCTCAGCGGGGACGTTTCTGCATACCGGACTCAAGCTGCCGTATTACGTCTTTTTCGGCAAGGATTCGGGGATTCGCGTGAGTGAGCCGCCGGCGAATATGCTGTGGGCGATGGGGCTGGCGGCGTTGCTGTGCGTGGGGATCGGGGTGGCGCCGCAGACGCTCTATGCGCTGCTGCCCTATGCGGTGGATTATGTGCCGTACACGACGCATAAAGTGGTGGGGACGTTGCAGATACTTCTGTTTACAGCCCTGGGATTCATGCTGCTCCTGAAGCAGTTGGATCCGGAGCCGAAAATCAGCCTGGACACCGACTGGTTTTACCGCAAGGCGGCGCGGGGCCTGCTCTGGCTGGCCGCCCATCCGATTGCTCGCGCCGATGCCCTCCTCGGCGAAGCCTACCTCACACTGATCCTCAATCCGACCGAGCGATTGGTTCAATGGTTGTGGGTTTTCGAACGCCGCGTCATTGATGGCGCCGTGAACGGTGTGGCTTCGGTAACGCATGCCTGCGCTCTCCGCATGCGGCGGATCCAGAGCGGCCAGCTCCAGCATTACGCGCTGGCGATGGTCGTGGGCGTTTCTGTGTTCCTGGTGTATTTGATCTTGTTTTAGAGCGCAGAAGATGAAATACGCCTTGAGCATCCTGATCTTTCTGCCGCTGGCCGGGTCGGTCATCCTGGGTTTTATGCGCGGCAATGACCGCTGGGTAAGGTGGTCCGCCTTGGGCCTGACCGTCGCCAACTTTCTGATCTCGACTGCCGTCCTCTTTGCCTTCAATACGGCCACCCACGAGATGCAGTTCGTGGAACGTTACCCCTGGGCGCCCTCCTTCAATATCGAGTTTGCCGTGGGCGTGGACGGGATCAGTATTCTGCTGGTCCTCTTGACCACACTGCTGTGCCCGATCTGTGTCCTCGCCTCCTGGACGGCGATTACTTCCAGGGTCAAGGAGTTCATGATCGCCATCCTGGTCATGGAGGCCGCCATGATCGGTACCTTTGTGGCGCTGGATTTTATCCTGTTCTTCGTTTTCTGGGAGGCGATGTTGATCCCGATGTACCTGATCATCGGCGTCTGGGGCGGGCCGAACCGGATCTATTCCGCGATCAAGTTCTTCCTCTATACGCTTGCGGGAAGCCTGCTGCTGCTGGTCGCGATCATCGTCCTGTATTTCGCGGGAGGGCATACCTTCAACATTCAGAGCCTGATGGGCCAGTCCTATTCGGCCACGGTCCAGTTCTGGGTGTTTTGGGCCTTTTTTATTGCTTTCGCGATCAAAATTCCCATGTTTCCCCTGCACACCTGGCTGCCGGACGCCCATGTGGAGGCACCCGCGGCAGGCAGTATCCTCCTGGCCGGCATTTTGTTGAAGATGGGCGGCTATGGCTTTCTTCGGTTCTGTCTGCCGATGGTGCCTCAGGCGTCGCTCACTTTCAGTCCGTTCATCATGACGCTGTCGGTGGTCGCAATCCTGTACGGGGCTTACATGGCCTTGGCGCAAACGGACTTGAAGAAACTGATTGCCTATTCGTCGGTCTCGCATATGGGTTTCGTGACGCTGGGGATTTTCGTGCTCAATTCCAGGGGGGTGGAAGGGGCGATTCTCCAGATGGTCAATCACGGCATCGTAACCGGGGCGTTGTTCCTTGCGATCGGCCAGTTTTATGACCGAACGCACAGTCGCCTGGTTGAGGATTTCGGGGGCATCGCGAAGCCGATGCCGATTTATGCGACCCTCTGGGTCATTTTCTCCTTTGCCTCGTTTGGATTCCCAGGCACGAATAGCTTTATCGGAGAGTTTCTAGTCCTGGTGGGCGCCTTTGAGCGGCATCTGCTGCTGGGGGCCGCGGCCACCCTCGGACTGATCCTGTCCGCGTTCTACATGCTCCGGATCGTTCGGCAGGCGCTCTTCGGGCCGATTGTAAAATCCCTGTCGACCCCTCTAGCCGATCTGAATATCAGAGAGCTGGTCGCCGTCATTCCATTGGTGGCGCTGGTCTTCGCAATCGGTCTGTATCCCGGGCCCTGGTTGTCCGTGATGCATGCCAGCGTGAATCACCTGCTGGCGCAGGTGGGCGCGGCGGCGCCGTTGCAGATCATGGATGTTTTGACCCGGCCATGAATTTTTCCGTCCAGTCGCAAGCTGCCGTAGCAGGAAGATAGAACCGTGCAATACATCACCCCTCTTATGCCCGCCTATCCCGAGCTGTTCCTGCTCGGGATGGTATGCGTGATCCTGATCGCGGATCTGTTCGTAAGCGACGACAACCGCGTCATCACCTACGCGCTGACCCAGCTCGCGCTCGGCGGCTGCGTGGCGATCACCTGGATCACCTCGAGCTCCGAGCCGGTCTACACCTTCAGCGGCATGTTCGTGGACGACCTCATGTCGGACGTGCTGAAGCTGCTGGTTTACGCAGCGGTGATGGTGATGCTGGTGTACTCGCGCGCCTACGTCGCCGCGCGCGGCATGTTCCGCGGGGAATTCTTCCTGCTCGTCCTGTTCGCCACGCTGGGCATGATGGTGATGATCTCGGCCAACCACCTGCTGACGCTCTATCTCGGGCTGGAGTTGCAGGCGCTCTCGCTCTACGCGATGGTGGCGCTGCGGCGCGATTCGCCGGTGGCAACCGAGGCGGCGATGAAGTATTTCGTGCTCGGCGCACTCGCTTCCGGCATGCTGCTCTACGGCATGTCCATGCTCTACGGCGCCACCGGGACGCTCGAGATCACGCGGATCGCCCAGATCATCTCCGAGGGCAGCGGCAAGGACGTGGTGTTCGCGCTGGTGTTCATCGTCGCTGGCCTGGGCTTCAAGCTCGGCGCGGCGCCCTTCCACATGTGGGTGCCGGACGTCTATCACGGCGCGCCGACCGCGGTGACGCTGTTCATCGGCTCGGCGCCCAAGCTCGCCGCGTTTGTCTTCATCATGCGGCTGCTGGTACAGGGTCTCGGCGCCGAGCAGCTGGTCGTGGAATGGCAGCAGATGTTGATCGTGATGGCGGTGCTCTCGCTCGCCATCGGCAACATCACGGCGATCGCCCAGACCAACCTGAAACGGATGCTGGCGTATTCCACCATCGGTCATATGGGCTTCCTGCTGCTCGGCATACTTTCCGGAGACCTCATTGGGTACAGCGCAGGCATGTTCTATGTCGTGGTGTATGTCCTGATGAACCTCGGGTCTTTCGGCATGATCATGCTGCTCTCGCGCAGCGGGTTCGAGGCAGATAACCTGGAAGACTTCAAGGGACTCAGTGCGCGCAGCCCGTGGTACGCGTTCATGATGCTGCTGCTGATGTTTTCCATGGCAGGAGTACCACCGACGGTGGGTTTCTACGCCAAGCTCGCGGTGCTGCAGGCGGTCATCAACGCCGGTTACGTCTGGCTCGCCGTGATCGCCGTGCTGTTCGCCCTGATCGGCGCTTTCTATTATGTGCGGCTGGTCAAGCTGATGTACTTCGACGCGCCGGTGGACACCGCCCCGATCATGCCGAGCGGCGACGTGCGCGTGCTGATGAGCGCAAACGGGCTGGCGATGCTGTTCTTCGGCATCATGCCCGAGCCGCTGATGGCGCTGTGCATCAACTCGATCCGGGCATCGTTGTAAGAAAACAGTAAGTGGTAAGCGGGAAAACTCAAAAGATCGCAGGCCACCGGCTGGAAGATCGGCAGCGCAAGGGACTTTCATAATACAGAAGACGGGCCCACTGGAGCGCTCCCAAGGGCGTGGTTCAAAACCGGGTAACACTTTTTCGGGTGACCTTCGATTGAGTCATGGTAAACCGTCTAAAAGTCACATTGCCAGTGTTACGCAGTAACGGCACTTTTTGAACCACGCCAGTTCCGCCCGCAAAGCGACCGGCAGTTCAACGAGGCGCTGAACGTGAAAAAAAATGCTCAAGGACGCCGCGCACCAGCGACGCCAGATAACGTCGCGGATACGCAGCACCCTTTCAGGCCCCGATGTCCCGGGCCAACCATCTCAGGTCAGTGCAAACCGGATCATGCGGGCCGTTGCTCGACCGGAAACCATGGTGGACGAATGACTCCAACTCACCCAGGGCTCGTTGCCAATGCGCAGCATGCCAGAGTGATTGGTAATGTCCGCGTCTTTAGCGGCTGAAGTGCGGGCAAAGCCCAGCCCGCGACGGACCCGCTCGACGTTTTCGGGCTTGCCAGTCAGGAAGGTCCAACCGGCGGTGATGCCAAAGGACTTCATGTAAGCCCTCAAGGCTGGCGGATCATCGTCAAGCGGGGTCAGGGAGAGCGAATAAAAATGGATGTCCCTGGCAAAGTTCCCCAGCAGCTTCCGCGCTTCCACAATGTTGTAGGTCGCCGGCGTGCAAATGCCGCTGCAGACGGTGTACATCATGTTGATGACGACTTTTTTGTCTTTGAACAGATCGTCGTAGAACATCACTTGCTTGCCCTCATGCGTAACCAGAGGAACGTTGGGAAAGTGCCTCTCGCGCATCAGTTCGCGGGGGCTATGCGCCGCGTGCGACTGCGTGGCGGCCTTGCGCGACTGCGTGGCGACCATCAAGCCTACACCCGCCAAGGCGGCTGCTGCTGCGCCGAGCAGCAAGTTTCTTTTATCGATAATTGTCATGGTAATTCTCCAAAGGATTTTGATGTTGTTCAGATGCTTGGAATGCAAACCTTTTTAGGGGTTTGCGTTCGTGGGTAGAAACCTTTTTAGGGGTTTTGGTTTGTGTCACCCACATCGGCAACCGCAAAGAGCAGCATCATGGCGTGATCTTCATGTACCACGTTGTGGCAATGCATCGCATAGACGCCAAGGTAGTCGGTGACCTTGAGCAGAAATTCAATCTCATCGTCGGGGCCCAGGTTCACTACATCCTTGCGGGAATTTTCCGGAGAATTTGCCGCAGTAGCCACGCCGTTGCGTTTGGTGATTCGTCCTTCAACGAAGTGGTGGTGAATCGGGTGCGACCAGTCGCGTCCATTCTTGTAAATCCAGCGCTCAGTGGTTCCGCGCTTCATCGTAAAGCGCACCTCATCACAGCTGATGAGTTTGCCATTGATTACCCATCCATCCCTCGAGTCGTCGAACTCGAAGGTGCGCGTCAGCACAGGGGTTTCTATCGGCGGAAGCGTGATGGGCGCAAAACTGGTGATCGTGGCCGGATCGCGGCTGGCGTCCGCAGCCACGGCGCCAATACGAAACTCCAGCAGGACATTGGCCCGATTGCCGGGAGCGTGGAGCTCGGTACGACCATCACGATCGATACTGGGCCCATCTCCCTTGGTTTGTATCAGGCGGTTTTCCAGCCAGAGGCGTGTCGCACCCTGTGCGGCTCCGCCAGCGGCGGTCAGTTTGTTGAAGTCAACAATCATGTCGCCCCGCTCGGCAACCCCAAGCTTTATGCTGGTCACCAGCAGCGGCTTGGGCAGCAGGTTGCCGTCGTTCATGATGTGCCAGTACGGAATGGACTGCGCCAGGTTGTCCGGGTTGGTCAGGAAAAGCTGGTAGTAACGCGAAGGACCCTTGTCGAGCAAACGGAGACGGTAGCGGCGCTTGGAGACATTGAAGAAAGGCTGTATCTTGCCGTTGACCAGGTATTTGTCGCCTAGGTGGCCAATGGTATCAAACAGGTCAAATGCCGCCTGCCCGGTTGCCGGGTCAATCAGCAAATCGGTAAAAATCAACGGGATGTCGAATTGCGGAAAGCTTGGCAAACGGAACCCGGTGTTTTCATCGCCGGTGTCGTGCGCGTTGAATACAAGATGGAATCCGGCCAGTCCCTTGTAAACGTTTTCGGCTGTGTGGGCTTCACGGTGATCGTGGTACCAAAGGGTGCCAAGCGATTCCCGCACATCACCGTCAGGCGCAAATCCTCCGGCCGGGGTGAAGCCGGCGCGCTTCATGTTGTAATAATAATCGTAGTACTGGCCGGGAAAGAAGAAGCGGCCCTGGGTAAGCGGAGCTTCTGACAACGCGCCCAGCCTGGGGTCGCACGGACCGCCATCGCTGTCCGGTGCCGTGTGAAAGTTGTGCAAGTGCAGTGTTATCTGGTTTTTACCGAAGCCACCGCTGGGCGCGCCGGTAGGTATGTTGTTGAAGCGGCGCACCAGCATCGCTGTGTTAACCCCATCCCCGTAGCGGCTGACGAGGGTCGGCAGGGGCGTCATCGGTGGGTCATAACCCGGACTGGAGGGCTGATTGAAGTTGGCACCGCCTAGGTTGGCGCCCCAAAAATTCACCTGGGGGGCCAAGTTCGGATGAATCGAGACCGCCGGCACCGCACCAAAGCGCTGAGCGAAAAAGAACTGCGGCTCATTGAGTGCGCGGAGCTGATGAGCATCGCCGCGGCCTTCAAAAGGTATGCCGGTCGCCGGGTTGATGGCGCGGTTGGGTAAGGTTGTCGGCGGGATGGCGAAGGCCGGGTCGGTCAGCAGTCGCTGCGGCAGCACCGGCATGATCGGCAGGGCCTCAAGAAACGGGGTTGTCGGCGGACTGACAATGGCTCCTCTTGAGCTTGAGCCGTCGTGGCTAGCCTGAGCCGTTGTGGCCGCGAGAAGGGCCACTGGCGCTGCTGCCGCCGACTTCAGCACCCTGCGCCGCCCAGAGTTGTGCAAAGCGTCGGAAAAGGCTTGATTTACTTTAGTTTTCACTTAATTCTCCTTCTGTTGTTGACACGTGGGCATGAAATCACAAAGAAATACAAAGAAATGAGCTACGCTTGGGTTTCCTGCCTATTGCCTATAGAATCAGAACCCGCTGAAGAACCTACTGCTTTTTTCATCGTTCCTGCTGCAGTTCATTGGGTTGCAATTTAAGTAAAACGGGCTGCAAAAAACAGGGCAGATAGTCGCGATCTACTATCGTCGTTGGTCGCAAAATCATCAGACCTTAGTCCCTAGTTGGCCTCGGTCATTGGCTATCCGGATGCCAAGTTCTAGTCTGAAGTTGGGAGGGTTCAGGATGATTTCCTTTGTGATTTCCTTTGTGCGTTCCAGCCTGTCGTGCCAGTTCCTGTTAATCAGCTTTCCTGTCTTGCTGACCGGGATGTTGGCGATCGGTTACCTGACCGGCAAGCAGGTTGAAAACAGGGCCTTGCAGCGTATGGGCGGGGTAACCAGGCTGTACGTTGACAGCTTTGTTGCACCACATGCGCAAAATCTGATCGCCTCGGACGACCTGCGTGAAGCCGACCGGGCGGCGCTGGATGCGCTGCGGAGCAAGACTCCGCTCGGTAGCAGAAATCAGCGGGTCGATGAAGTGATGCTCGAGATTTCCGCTGCGCAGCACCAAAGCTGGCTGGTGGTGGTGCCAACCACGGCGGTGATGTACTTGCTGTTGTTTATCCTAGTGCGCCGGGGCTGCCAGACCATAGACCAGCAGCGGCGCGAACTCAATGAGAAGGTGGCGCAGCTGACTGCATTGAATGCCCAGCATGTTCGGGTGTGGCGAGCCGCAGCAAGCACGACGGCTCTCAATGAAATTTTTCTGCGCCGCATATCGGCTGATTTGCATGATGGCCCCGGCCAGGATTTGGGTTTTGCCCTGATGCGCTTTGAATCGATCAGCGATATCTGCTCCAAATGTCCTGGCGGCAAGGAAGGCAGGATGGTGGTCGCTGCGGCATTGCGCCCGATCAATTCCGCGATTCAATCGGCCCTTGCCGATTTGCGTTTGATTTCGGCCGACCTGCGAATGCCGGAAATCGACCGGATGAGCCTCAACGAGATCGCCGCCCGGGCAGTACGGGATTACGAGAGCAAGACAGGGGTCAACGTCGTGCTGCTGGCTAGCGTCAGCAGCACGGCAGCCTCGCTACCTGTCAAGATCGCCTTGTACCGCCTGCTGCAGGAGGCACTCGCCAACGGATTTCGCCACGCCGCAGGCGCCGGACAACGGGTCGACATCAGGAATGAAGACCGTCGCCTGCTGGTTGAAATCAGCGACAAGGGCCCCGGCTTCGATCAGCATGCGGCTATTAAGGAGGGCCACATCGGTCTGTTCGGCATGCGGGAACGGGTGGAGCTTCTGGGTGGATCATTCGATTTGCAGAGCAAGCCGGGCCTGGGAACCGTGATCCGACTGAATTTGCCCATGCTCGTACCGGAGATGGAATATGAATGAACAGATTCGCGTGCTGGTGGTCGATGACCATCCCTTGTTCAGGCAAGGGGTGGTGCATTCGCTGGGTTCGGATCCCGGCCTGACGGTGGTAGGCGAGACGGCATCGGGCGAAGAAGCTTTAAAGCTGGCGCGCGAACTGCTGCCCGATGTCGTACTGCTCGATATCAGCATGCCGGGCTGGAGTGGTCTGGTCACCGCCCAGAAAATCACTGCCGCCTGTCCCGCCACCACGATCGTGATGCTGACCGTCTCGGAAGACCAGGACAAGCTGTTTGCAGCCTTCAAGGCCGGCGCCCGCGCCTATGTGCTCAAGGGTGTTTCCGCCAGCGAGCTGACGCATGTGGTGCGCACGGCAGCGAACGGTGAAGTTTATGTATCGCCTTCGCTCGCTTTAGAGATGCTGGTTTCGCTGACCCAGGGCCAGGTGCCCGATCCATTGCAGAAACTGACGGAGCGCGAACGCGAAATCCTCGGCCTGATTGGAACCGGCATGACGAACCGGGAAATCGGGGAGCGCATATTTCTTTCGGAAAAGACGATCAAGCATTACGTCACCAATATCCTGGGGAAGTTGCAGGTGCGCAGCCGGGTGGAAGCAGCGCTGCTTGTTTCACAGCACGATCGGCGCGGCTTAAACCGGCGCCGGACGAGTTCGATCAACACGTGGCATGGTAGGGAAAGACGAGCAACCGCTCGTCAGAGATAACTCGTGCCTATGGTCACGTGAGAGGCAAATTTGATAAAGCAACTTCTTTTCTGTAAATTTCCGAAATTTAGTTTTGGGTGTTGGTAATTTGCAGCGCTCAGAGTTTCATGGTCAGATAGATTTTTGCAGTCATCCACTCCTCATCCTGCTCGCGCTATTTCGTCGGGATTTGACCAACTCCAGGAGCCGCTGGCGCGACTGGCACTGCACTGGCGGCTGCGGGAGCCGTGCTTCCAGGAATCTGCGCCGCACCCGATGCCTCAACAGCAGGCGCTGGCGCGCTGACGGCAGCGCCTTCAAGAACGCTGGTGCCCGTGCGCGGTTGCGCATTGCCATAATAGGCCAGCAGCAAGGTGCAGGCAAAAAACACGACGGCCAAAACGCCCGTGGTGCGCGACAAAAAGTTGGCACTGCCACTGGCACCAAACAGGCTGCCCGAGCTGCCGCCGCCGCCAAAAGCAGCGCCCATGTCGGCACCCTTGCCGTGCTGCACCAGAATCAGGCCAATCATGACGAGTGCCGTGAGCATTTGCACAGCCAGAACAACGGTCAAAATAGCATTCATATTTACTCCTAATTAGGGTTTTTGGGGTCAGAGTCCAAATTCATCGTGCCCTTGGCACGCCCTTCGGGTGCGATGCTTTGCATCGTAATGAAATTGGCGTCTGACCCCAATAACCCTTGGGCTGCAGCAATAATTGTTAAAAAATCTGCGGCTTTGAGCGAGGCACCGCCGATCAAACCGCCATCAATATCGCCTTGTGCCAGCAACGCACTGGCGTTGGTCGCATTCATACTGCCACCGTACAAAATTTTCACGCGCTCCGCCTTGTCGGTTGCCGCTTTCAGTTGCGCGCGCAGCACCGCATGCACCGCCTGCGCCTCTTCGGGCGAGGCGGTTTTGCCTGTGCCAATGGCCCAGACGGGCTCATACGCCACCACGATCTCGCTGATGCAATGACCGTTGGTGTGAATCACGGCGGCCAGTTGGCGTTTGACAACTTCTTCAGTCTGCCCAGCTTCACGCTCGGCCAGCGTTTCACCCACACACACGATGGGTGTGATGCCAGCGGCCAAAGCGGCCTTGGCTTTGTCAGCTACCAATTGATCTGTTTCAAAATGGTAGTGGCGGCGCTCTGAATGGCCGACGATAGCGTAGCGGCAAGCAAAGTCTTTGAGCATGGCCGCGCTGACTTCGCCGGTGAATGCGCCAGCCTCTTTGCTAGACACATCTTGCGCGCCCAAATCAATAGCAGCCCCCTTTGACGCATGAATCAAAGCTTGCACTTGCGAAAAATAGGCGGCAGGCACACAAACAGCTACGTCACAAGCAGGCTTGCCTAAGCCAGCAGCCAAGGCCGCCAGCAGTGCCTCATTGGCCGCAAGACTGCCATTCATCTTCCAGTTTCCAACAATCAGTTTTTTCATGGTTTACAGGTCTTAAGGTCTTACCAGGTTAAAACGATTTTCCCGATATGAGTGTTCGACTCCATCAGCTCGTGGGCTTTTGCCGCATCAGCCGCAGCGAAGGTGCTGAAGATGACTGGCTTGATGGCACCGCTGGCAAGCAGTGGCCAGACTTTCTCTTTCAGGGCGGCGGCAATAGAGGTCTTGAATTCAAGCGAACGCGGACGCAAGGTTGAACCCGTGATGGTCAGGCGCTTGCGCAGTACCAGGCCAGCATTGAACTCAGCTTTGATGCCACCCTGTACTGCAATGATGACCATCCGCCCGTCTTCGGCAAGGCATTCAACTTCACGGGCTACATAACTGCCAGCGACCATATCCAGAATGACGTTAACGCCTTTGCCGCCGGTGATTTTCTTGATCGCCTCAGCAAAGTCGGTGGTTTTGTAATTGATCGCGTGGTCTGCGCCGAGCGACAAACAGGCCTGACATTTTTCATCACTGCCAGCCGTCACGACAACGCTTGCACCCAACGCTTTCGCCATCTGGATGGCCGCAACGCCAATGCCGCTGGAGCCACCCTGAATCAACAAGCTCTCGCCTTTTTTAAGCGAAGCACGTTCAAACACGTTACTCCAGACCGTGAAAAAGGTTTCTGGCAGCGAAGCTGCTTCAATATCGCTGAGTCCGCCCGGCACTGGCAAGCACTGCCCGACCGGTGCCACACAAAGCTCTGCATAACCACCACCCGCAACCAGCGCACAAACACGATCACCGACTTTAAAGCCCGCCATGGCCATCGCTTTTTCATCGCCCGACAAAATCACGCCCGCCACCTCAAGACCCGGAATGTCCGAAGCCCCTGGTGGCACGGGGTAGTTGCCGGTGCGCTGCAAAACGTCAGGCCGGTTGATGCCGCTGGCAGCGACGCGAATCAATACCTCGCCCACACCCGCCACGGGCGATGAGCGCTCACACAACTGCAGCACGCTGGGCGCGCCGAAAGACGTGATTTCAATGGCTTTCATGATTTCCAGACGGTTTGGAGCAATTTATGCCGAACGATCCAGCAAAACTTTCATCGACAGCTTGACGCGGCCTTTTTCGTCGGTTTCCATCACCTTGACTTTGACGATCTGACCTTCTTTGAGATAGTCAGAAACCCGCTCAACGCGCTCATGGGCAATCTGGCTGATATGCAGCAGACCGTCCTTGCCGGGCAGCAAATTAATCAGCGCACCGAAATCCAAAATCTTGGTGACCGGGCCTTCATAGATCTTGCCGATTTCAACTTCAGCCGTGATCTCGATGATGCGGCGTTTGGCTTCGTCGGCCTTGGCGCTGTCGTTCGAGGCAATGGTGATGGTGCCGTCGTCTTCGATGTTGATCTGGGTGCCAGTTTCTTCAGTCAGCGCGCGAATCACGGCGCCACCCTTGCCAATCACGTCACGGATCTTGTCAGGATTGATTTTCATCACATACAGGCGCGGCGCAAAGTCAGACACTTCGGCTTTGGCTTGCCCCATCGCCTCTTGCATCTTGCCGAGGATGTGCATACGGGCTTCCTTGGCCTGGGCCAATGCAACCTGCATGATCTCTTTGGTGATGCCCTGGATTTTGATGTCCATTTGCAGAGCAGTGATGCCGGCAGTGGTACCCGCCACCTTGAAGTCCATATCGCCCAAGTGATCTTCATCACCCAAAATGTCGGTCAGCACGGCAAAGCGGTTTCCGTCCTTGATCAGGCCCATGGCGATACCGGCCACATGGGCTTTCAGGGGTACGCCAGCGTCCATCAGCGACAGGCAGCCGCCGCAGACCGAAGCCATCGACGACGAGCCGTTGGACTCGGTGATTTCGCTGACCACGCGCATGGTGTACGGAAATTCTTCCTTGCTTGGCAGCACGGCAATCAGCGCGCGCTTGGCCAGACGGCCATGACCAATCTCGCGGCGCTTTGGCGAACCCACACGGCCGGTTTCACCAGTGGCAAACGGAGGCATGTTGTAGTGCAGCATGAAGCGGTCTTCGTAGTCACCGCTCAGGGCATCAATACGCTGCGCGTCACGCTCGGTGCCCAGCGTGGTCACCACCAACGCCTGGGTTTCGCCACGCGTGAACAGGGCTGAACCATGGGTGCGTGGCAGCACGCTGGTACGGATTTCAATCGCACGCACGGTGCGGGTATCTCGGCCATCAATGCGCGGCTCGCCAGCCAAAATTTGGCTACGAACAATCTTGGCCTCAATGTCGAACAGCATGCCTTCAACGGCTACGTGGTCAAACGCCACAGCGTCGGCTTTAAGCGCAGCCATCACCTCGGAAGTGACGACGCGGCAAGCCTGGGTGCGCGCCTGTTTGGCACGGATCTGGTAAGCGGCTTGCAGCTTGGCACCAGCGAGTTCACCGACTTTGGCGATCAGCGGCATGTCTTTGGCCGGTGCTTTCCAGTCCCAGACTGGTTTGCCGGCATCCCTAACCAGTTCGTGAATCGCATTGATGGCGATGTTGCCCTGCTCATGGCCGAACACAATGGCGCCGAGCATGATTTCTTCAGACAGTTGCTTGGCTTCGGACTCGACCATCAGCACAGCAGCTTCGGTGCCAGCCACCACCAGGTCCATAGTGGAATTGATGAGCTGGGTTTTGCCGGGATTCAGCACGTACTGGCCGTCGATATAGGCCACACGGGCGGCGCCGATCGGGCCGTTGAATGGAATGCCGGAGATGGCCAGAGCCGCGCTCGATGCGATCAGCGCAGGAATGTCGCCTTCGACTTCAGGGTTGAGCGACAGCACATGAATCACGACCTGCACTTCATTGAAGAAGCCTTCCGGGAACAGCGGGCGAATCGGGCGGTCGATCAGGCGCGAGGTGAGGGTTTCAAACTCGCTGGGGCGGCCTTCACGCTTGAAAAAGCTGCCGGGAATGCGGCCTGCAGCATAGGTTTTTTCAAGGTAATCAACCGTCAGGGGAAAGAAGTCCTGGCCGGGCTTGGCATCAAGCTTGGCAACGACAGTCGCCAGCACCACGGTGCCGTCCATGTCGAGCAGCACAGCGCCGCCAGCCTGGCGCGCGATTTCACCGGTTTCCATCGTGACCTTGTGCTGGCCCCACTGGAAGGATTTGGTAACTTTATTGAAAATGGTCATGCTCTGTTCTCCACTTGATGGGTGCATGAGGCTGCACCGGATGCCCGAAACGGGGGACAAACTGAACACGATGCCATTCCACAAAACACCTGGACACTGACCCGACCAGGATTTTTCTTGTGGAATGACACAGCGCGTGTTCTTTTGGCCTTGCTCCGAAGTTAAATCAGAGATGCTGGAGGCATTTCTGAAATTTTGTAGATTTTTAAGTAAAAAACACCTGAGTCAGAAGAACTAACTCCGGCGCCTTGCAGTCGTTTCAGCGCTTATTTACGCAGGCCAAGCTTGGCGATCAGCGCGGCGTAACGGGCAGCGTCTTTGGACTTCAGGTAGTCCAGCAGCTTGCGGCGGCGACTGACCATGCGCAGCAGGCCACGGCGACCGTGGTGATCCTTGGCATGGGTTTTGAAGTGGGGCATCAGTTCATTGATGCGGCCGGTCAGCAGCGCGACTTGAACTTCTGGGCTGCCGGTGTCACCAGCGGCTCTGGCGTTGTCCTTGACAATGTCGGCCTTGATTGATTTTGCGATCATGCTTTTTCCTTTGACTTGCGAGCGATGCAGCCTTCCCACTGTGGGAGTTGGCCGCTGTCGTCGTGTGCGCCGCCTGAGGGTTATTGGGGTCAGACGCCAATTTCATTGCGATGCAGAGCATCGCACCCGGAGGGCGTGCCAAAGGCACGATGAATTTGGACTCTGACCCCAAAAACCCTTTTTTGGCACAGCTTTGGATTATAGTCCACCAGTGGTTCACTGGCTCAGCGCTGAGAGACTCCAGCGCGGCTTCACATCAAACGTGTAGCCCGCTGGATTTGCATTCAACGTCTCAAGCCCGGCCTGGATGCGCATGCCGGCCGCCAGCGCGATCATCGCGCCGTTGTCGGTGCACAAATGCAGCTCGGGGTAATGCACGCGTATCCCCGTCTTTTTGCACGCGGCGTTGAGTTGCTCGCGCAGCAAATCGTTGGCACCGACTCCGCCGGCCACCACGAGACGCTTGAGGCCGGTTTGCTCCAGCGCTTTCAGTGACTTCTTCACCAACACCTCGACGATGGCCGCCTGCGTCGAGGCCGCCAGGTCAGCGCGGGCTTGCTCACCCATCGGTTCGCCGAGTTTTTTGACTTGCGTCAGCACCGCGGTTTTCAGGCCAGAAAATGAAAAGTCAAGGTCGCCACTGTGCAACAGGGGTCGCGGCAGCTTGAAAGCCTTATCGTCGCCGCCCAGCGCCAGCCTGGCCAGATGCGGCCCACCCGGATAAGGCAGGCCTAACAATTTCGCCGACTTGTCAAACGCCTCGCCCGCGGCATCGTCAATCGTCTCCCCGAGGATGTCATAGCTGCCGACGCGGTCAACCCGCATCAATTGCGTGTGGCCACCCGACACCAGCAGCGCAACGAATGGAAACTCCGGCGGGTCGGCGCTTAAAAACGGCGACAGCAAATGCCCTTCCAGGTGGTGTACACCGATGACGGGTTTACCGAGGCTAGCGGCCAGCGCACAGGCTACGCCCGCCCCCACCAGCAACGCGCCAGCCAGCCCTGGCCCGCGTGTGTAGGCCAGCACGTCAACCTCAGCCAAAGAGCGGCCAGCCTCACTAAGCACCTGGCTGGTCAGCGGCAACACGCGCCGGATGTGGTCACGGCTGGCAAGCTCGGGCACCACGCCGCCATAAGCCTGGTGCATGTCGATCTGACTGTACAAAGCATGCGCCAGCAAGCGCGGCACGGCATGGCCCGATGCATCGACCAGCGCCACACCGGTTTCGTCACAACTCGATTCAATTCCCAAAACAATCATGGTAAGAGTGTACGTTTGACTACTGGCGTGAATCTTGCAGAAGCTTCAGCATGCCTGCTCTTAACAAAAAATCCTGCCTCCTAACCCGAATTGGAGTTATTGGGGTCAGACACCAAAAACCCCAAGGTGGCACGTTTCTCGCACTGATTCTGTGAATCAACCATCTTCACAGAAAGAATTTGCACCATGGCAGGGTTTCGTAATTTCCTCAAGGCAGGCCACTCGCCCACCTTGTTCGCTTCATTTTTCTACTTCACCTATTGCTGCGGCGTCTGGGTGATGAACGGGGCGATGGCCCCATTCATCAAGGAGTCATTGAACCTGAGCCCAGCGCAAATGGGTTTCATGCTCTCGGTGCCGATTCTTGCCGGTGCCCTGATGCGGTTTCCGCTCGGAATCCTGGCGCAATACATCGGGCGCAAGAACGCCACGCTGGTCGAGATGGGCGCCATCGCCATCGCCCTGGCCTTCGGCTACTTCTATGTGGAGTCGTTCAACGACCTGCTGGCCATGGGCGTGCTGCTGGGCATTGCCGGCGCCAGCTTTGGCGTGGCGCTGTCGCTCGGCTCAGGCTCGTTCCCGGCGCGCCACAAGGGACTGGCCATGGGTCTGGTGGGCGCCGGCAACGTGGGCACCGCGCTGTCGGCCCTGCTGGCCCCCGTGCTGGCACAAGCCTATGGCTGGCAAACGGTGTATGGGATCGCCGCGCTGGGGCTGATCGTGCCGATCCTGGTGATGATCGTGCTGGCCCGCGAGCCCGATGATGTGGACAAACACGCCCGCTTCAGGGACCACATTGCCTGCCTGTTCGAAAAGGACGGCTGGGGCTTTAGCATCATCTACGCCATCACCTTCGGCGGCTTCATCGGCCTGATCACCTTTCTGCCCAGCTACTACTACGACCAGTTCGGCGTCACCAAGGTGCAGGCCGGTCAGCTCACCATGCTGGTGGCCTTCATGGGCGCGGCGCTGCGCATTTTTGGCGGCTGGATTTCCGACCACTGGGGCGGCATCAACACGCTGACCGCCGTGCTGGTGATCGTGGCGCTCACCCTGGTGCTGTGTGGTTTTGCCGGGGGCTCACTGGTGGCCACCACCTTGCTGCTGATGACATGTTTTGCCGCCCTGGGTGCGGGCAACGGTGCCCTGTTCCAGCTGGTGCCGCTGCGCTGGCCGACGACGACGGCGGTGGCAAGCTCGATGATTGGCGAAATCGGCGCACTGGGCGGCGCACTGGTGCCCAACGCGATGGGGCTGTCCAAACAATACCTTGGCACGTATATGTGGGGCTTCATGCTGTTTGCCGTATTGACGCTGCTCGCACTCGCCATGATACGTTCCATGCAAATTCGCTGGACCCAAACCTGGGCTGAGAAGGGCGGGCGGGCACGTAGTGCGGCCCTCTAAAATCCTAGCTCGGCAAAAACAGCAACCAGACCAGCAGCAACAGGTTGCACAAGGCACTGAAAGCCAGCAGCAGCTTCCATAGCACAGTGGGGTCGCGCTGCATCAATGGGGTAGTCTGCGGTGCTGTCAGTGGCCGCGATGCGCCGCGCTCCAGGGTCAGCAGCAGCTCTTCTGCGGTTTCAAAGCGTTGGCGTTTGTCACGCGCCACGGCCTTGAGGACGATGTGGTCCAGCCAGATGGGTACCTCGGGGTTGATGCGGCTGGGCGCTACCGGGTCGCGGTAGTAGCGGCCTGCCTGAAAGGGCAATACCTCGCCATAAGGCAGCCTGCCGGTCAGCAACTGGTACAGGGTTACGCCGAGTGCAAACAAATCGCTTTGCGCGTCGGGTAACTCTTCGACTGCATCCAGCACCGTGCCGCCTGCGGCTTTGAAGCCCCACTGCTCGGGGTTGATGAAGCTGGGTGTACCGGCGTGCAGGCGGCGCATCGCCTCGGGCTCGCGGCCACTCAGGGCCACACCTAAATCGAGCAGGCGCAGCACGCCGTCTTCGCCCTGGTGCAGGTTGGCGGGTTTAACATCGCGGTGAATCACGCACTGTCGGTGCAGGTGGCTCAGTGCTTTGGCGGTTTGGGTGGCTGCGGCCAGGGCCTGCAGCACACTGAACTTGTGGCCGCGCTGTAGTTGCTGCTGCAAGGTTTCACCGCTGTGCCAGTCATACAGCAAATAAAAGGCGCTGCGTTCATGGCCACCCGGCAGGCGCTCATGCAGGCTGACCAGATGCTCGGCTGCGCGCCCCGACTGCATACGTGCGGCCAACCAGCCTTCGTGCGCCAGCATGGCGCGCTCCTGTTCGTCGTGGGCTCGGGCGGGGTTGAGGGTTTTGAGGGCGTAGAGCTTGCCCTCCATACTGCGTACCTGGTAGAGCACATTGATGCCGTTGTCGGCCACGGGTGCGGTTACGCACAAGCCGTCCATCACCTCGCCTACCCGCAGGTGCCCGGGTATGGGCAAGGTTTGGGCTGCGCGGTTAACGTCTTGCAGCGTTGCATCGAGCAGGCCACGCACGCGCACCACGACTGCCGTAACATTGTCCTGGCTACCACCAGTCAGCGCGGCATCGACCAGCTTTTGGCTGGCGGCCTGTGCGCCCTCGACTGCCAGAATGTCCGCAAAACCTTGCAGACGCGCATCACGCACCGTGCCGTGTACACCATCTGACACCAATATAAAAACATCGCCAACCTGCAAGTCGCCCTGCATGTAGTCCACCACCACATGGTCTTGGGCCCCCACCGAGCGCAGCAACTGGTGCTTGAAGTCGGGGTGGTTAACGACATGGTCGTGCGTGAGCTGAATGGTTTTGCCGTCACGCAGCAAATAAGCCCGCGAATCGCCTACATGCGCCAGGGTGTAC
This sequence comes from Polaromonas sp., assembly GCA_038902795.1. Classification (GTDB taxonomy): domain Bacteria; phylum Pseudomonadota; class Gammaproteobacteria; order Burkholderiales; family Burkholderiaceae_C; genus Polaromonas. Next base: position 18,580 of record JBCKNJ010000021.1, read on the forward strand.
GACTGCCCGCGCAGCACCAGCGCTGTCAGCGTGGTCAGGCCCAGGGCTGGCTGGCGGCGGCGGTTGATGCCTGCCAGCCAGGTGTTTTGCGCGCTGATGATACGGTCCAGCGCCACGGTGGTGTCCCATATTTCTGGCGTGCCGTAGTAGTCGCGGACCAGGCTGGTGACGGTGGTCTGGGCGGCTTCGCGGCCCATGCCGCCAGTGCTCACGCCATCGGCAATCGCGACGATGGAGCCCAGCGCCTCCTGCCCAGTATCGGGCAACATCGCGGCACAAAAGTCTTCGTTGATGTTTTTGCGGCCAGCCAGCGAGACAAAGCCAATGTCGAGATCAAATGCCATGCACCAAGGGTAAGCAATATCAATGCCCGCGCAAAGACCTCAGTAACTGAATTTTCCCCCGCTTTGGTGCATCGGCAACACCAAACCGTGCGCATTGTTGGCACGAGCTTTGCGTATTACCTCGGTATCAACCTGGAGATGCACAGTGAAAAAACTCAAACTGGTCATGGTCGGCAACGGCATGGCAGGTGTTCGTACCATCGAAGAGTTGCTCAAAGTTGCGCCCGAGCTGTATGACATCACGGTGTTTGGTGCCGAGCCACACCCCAACTACAACCGCATCTTGCTGTCGCCGGTACTGGCAGGCGAGCAAACGCTAGACGAAATCGTGCTCAATGACTGGGCCTGGTACAAAGACAAGCACATCACACTGCATGCGGGCAAAAAAGTGATTGAGGTTGACCGTATTAAGCGCATCGTCAAGGCTGACGACGGCACTGAGGTCGAGTACGACCGCCTGCTGATGTGTACCGGCTCCAACCCCTTCATCCTCCCCGTGCCCGGTAAAGACCTACAGGGCGTGATCGCCTACCGCGACATTGCCGACACCAACGCCATAATTGATGCCTCCACCAAATACAAAAAAGCTGTCGTCATCGGCGGTGGCCTGCTGGGCCTGGAAGCGGCCAACGGCCTGATGCGGCGCGGTATGGAGGTCACCGTGGTGCATGTCATGCCCTGGCTGATGGAGCGCCAGCTCGATGATGTGGCGGGCAAGCTGCTGCAAAAGTCGCTGGAGGACCGTGGCCTGAAGTTCCTGATCGGCGCGCAAACGCAGGAGTTGACCGGCAACGAAGAAGGCCGAGTCACCGCGATCAAGTTCAAGGACGGCAGCGAGGTGGCGACCGACCTGGTGGTCATGGCTGTCGGCATTCGGCCTAACACGGCGTTGGCCGAGTCGATGCGCCTGCATTGCAACAAAGGCATTGTGGTCAACGACACCATGCAGACTGTGACCGATGCACGTATCTACTCAGTCGGCGAATGCGCGGCGCATCGCGGCATTACCTACGGACTGGTGGCGCCGCTGTTCGAACAAGCCAAGGTCGCTGCCAACCACCTGGCGCAGTTCGGCATTGGCCGCTACACCGGCTCACTGACTTCCACCAAACTCAAGGTGACCGGTATTGACCTTTTTTCTGCCGGGCAATTCATGGGCGGCGAAGGCACGGAAGAAATCGTCATGAGCGATCCCTTCGGCGGTGTCTACAAAAAACTCGTCATCAGGGACGACAAGCTCATCGGCGCCTGCCTGTACGGCGACACCGTGGACGGCAGCTACTACTTCAAACTGCTGCGCGACGGCCGCAGCGTCGCCAGCATCCGCGACAAGCTGATGTTCGGCGAGTCCAACCTGGGCGATGCAGGCCACGAAGGCCAGAACAAGGCCGCCACTATGGCCGACGACGCCGAAGTCTGCGGCTGCAACGGTGTGTGCAAGGGCACCATCGTCAAGGCGATCCGTGGAAAAGGCCTGTTCACGCTCGACGAGGTACGCAAGCACACCAAGGCCAGCGGCGGCTGTGGTTCCTGCACCGGGCTGGTCGAGCAGATTTTGATGTTTACCGCCGGTGGCGATTATTCGGCCACCCCCAAGCTCAAAGCCATGTGCAGTTGCACCGATCATGGCCACCAGGCGGTGCGCGACACGATCCGGGCCAACAAGCTGCTGACGATTTCCGATGTCTATAAGTTCATGGAATGGCGCAGCCCCAACGGCTGCGCCAGCTGCCGCCCGGCTGTCAATTACTACGTCACCAGCACCTGGCCGAAAGAAGCGAAAGACGACCCGCAAAGCCGCTTCATCAACGAGCGCAGCCATGCCAACATTCAAAAAGACGGCAGCTACAGCGTCATTCCACGCATGTGGGGCGGAGAAACCTCGGCCAGCGAACTGCGCCGCATCGCCGACGTGGTGGACAAATACAAGATCCCGACCGTCAAGATCACCGGCGGGCAGCGCATCGACCTACTGGGCGTGAAAAAGGAAGACCTGCAAAACGTCTGGAAGGACATCGGCATGCCTTCGGGTCATGCTTACGCCAAGGCGCTGCGCACCGTCAAAACCTGCGTGGGCATGGAATGGTGCCGCTTTGGCGTACAGGACAGCACGCAAATGGGCAAGGACCTGGAACGCGCCATGTGGCGCATGAATACGCCGCACAAGATCAAGTTCGCGGTGAGCGGCTGCCCGCGCAATTGCGCCGAGGCCGGCATCAAGGACGTCGGCATCATCGGTGTCGATTCCGGCTGGGAGATGTACATCGCCGGCAACGGCGGCATCAAGACCGAGGTGGCGCAGTTCTTCACCAAGCTCAAGACACCCGCGGAAGTGCTGGAGTACACAGGCGCTTTTTGCGAGCTGTACCGCCAGGAAGGCTGGTATCTGGAGCGCACGGTGCACTACGTGAACCGCGTCGGCCTCGACTACGTGAAGAAAAAAATCCTGGAAGACCACGAAGGCCGCAAGGCCTTGTGGGAGCGACTGCAGTTTGCGCTCGACGGTGAGCCTGACCCGTGGTTTGAATTGGACAAGGCGGCCGTGGACACACGGCAGTTTGAAAAACTCGCTGCGGTCTAACCTTTAAGAGAAATCACTATGTCTGAATGGAAAAAAATCTGCCTGGTCACCGACATCCCGGTGCTCGGCTCACGCCGCGTGTCACGCAAGCGCGGCATGGATGTGGCGGTGTTTCGCAACGACCAGGACCAGGTGTTTGCGCTGCTTGACCGCTGTCCACACAAGGGCGGCCCGCTGAGCCAGGGCATTGTGTTCGGCACCAGCGTGGCTTGCCCGCTGCACAACTGGACCATCGGCCTGGCCGATGGCTACGCGCGCGCGCCCGACGAGGGTTACGTGCCGAAATTTGCCTGCAAGGTCGAAGCGGGCGAGGTGTATCTGGACGCGAGCGAGCTGGCAACACTGGCACTCGATCTGCAGCGTCCGAAGGCCGGCCCGGGCGCTTTCGTAGGGGCGATATGTAATGCGTGAAACACGTTCAACGTGCCCCTACTGCGATCTAGCGGCTGGCACCGCAGATCGCCTTGCGATGGTTATGAAACACCTCCGCAGGGGCAAAACATGATGCGCGAAACGCGCTCAACCTGCCCCTACTGCGGTGTGGGCTGTGGTGTGATTATCGAGTCGCAGGGCGACCAGATCACCGGCGTTCGCGGCGACCCGGACCACCCGGCCAATTTCGGCCGACTGTGCACCAAGGGCTTGACGCTGGCTCTCACCGCCTCGGCGTCCATCACGCGGCAAACACGCTTGCTGCACCCGATGCGGCGTATCCACCGGCACGAAGCGCCCGCGCGTGTCTCGTGGGACAGCGCACTCGATTTCGCCAGCGAAAGCTTCGCGCAAATCATCCGCGAACACGGCCCTGACGCCGTGGGTTTCTACGTCTCAGGGCAGCTCCTGACCGAGGACTACTACGTCTTCAACAAACTCGCCAAGGGCCTGATAGGCACCAATAACGTCGATACCAACTCGCGCCTGTGCATGAGCAGCGCCGTGGCGGGCTACAAGCAAACGCTGGGGGCTGACGCGCCACCCGCCTGCTACGACGATGTCAACCACGCGCAATGTATTTTTATTGTGGGCAGCAACACCGCCTATGCACACCCGATACTGTTCCGGCGCATTGAAGATGCCAAAGCCGCCAACCCGGCAATGAAAATCATTTTCTGTGACCCGCGCCGTACCGATACCGCTGAAATTGCCGATTTGTATTTGCCGATTCAGCCAGGCACCGATGTGTCGCTGTTCAACGGCATGTTGCACATCATGCTGTGGGAAGGCTGGACCCAGCCCGCTTACATCGCCGCCTATACCAGCGGTTTTGAGGCGCTGAAAACCACGCTACGCGATTACACACCCGACCTGGTGTCGCAAACTTGCGGCATCACCAAAGAAGACCTGTTCACGGCGGCCAAACTGTTTGCCACCTCAGCCACCACCCTGAGCCTGTATTGCCAGGGCCTGAACCAGTCGAGCAGCGGCACCGCCAAAAATGCGGCACTGATCAACCTGCACCTGGCGACCGCCCAGATCGGCAAACCCGGCGCCGGACCTTTTTCGCTGACTGGCCAGCACAATGCCATGGGCGGCCGCGAAGTCGGCGGCATGGCGAATCTGCTCAGTGCGCACCGCGACCTCGCCAACCCGCAGCACCGCGCCGAGGTCGCCGCCTTGTGGGGCGTGCCCTCGGTACCGGAAAAACCCGGCAAAACCGCGGTCGAGATGTTTCAGGCCGCCGCCAACGGCGAAATCAAGGCCTTGTGGATAGTCTGCACCAACCCGGCACAGTCCATGCCCGACCAGGCAACGGTGCGCCGCGCGCTTGAGCGCGCCGAGCTGGTCATCGTGCAGGAGGCTTTTGCCACCACTGCCGCCTGCGACTTTGCAGACCTGCTGCTGCCTGCCACCACCTGGGGCGAAAAAGAAGGCACCGTCACCAATAGCGAGCGCTGCATCTCGCGCGTGCGCGCCGCCGTGCCCGCCCCGGGTCAGGCCCGCCACGACTGGTCGATTGCGGTGGAATTTGCGCAGCGGCTGGAACATCTGCTGGGGCCGAAGAGCCCTCACCCCAACCCTCTCCCAGAGGGAGAGGGCCTGCCCGTCTGCTCGCTTTTCCCCTATTCGTTGACCAATGAAGCGAACGGCGTCGAAACCATCTGGAACGAGCACCGCGAATCGACGCGGGGTCGCGACCTCGACATCACGGGCATGAGTTACGCCATGCTGGAGGAAGCCCCCCGACAATGGCCGCTGCCCGAAGGCCAAAGCACGGGCAAAGTCCGGCTGTATGAAGACGGCATTTTCCCGACCGAGGACGGCAAGGCGCGCTTTGTCAACACAGTTTATCAACCGGTGGCCGAGCCACGCGAATCACGCTTCCCGTTTTCGCTGACCACCGGGCGCCTGCGCGACCAGTGGCACGGCATGAGCCGCACCGGCACGCTGGGCCGGCTGTTCGGCCATGTCGCCGAACCGGCGATCCAGATGAACGCGCAGGACATGGCCCGGCGCCTGCTGAAAGAGGGCGACCTGGTGCATGTCACCTCCAAACGCGGCTCCATCGTCGTGAAGGTAGAGGCTTCCCCCGAAGTGGCGGTGAGCCAGGCTTTCATGGCCATGCATTGGGGTGGCGAATACCTGAGCGGCCGGTCCAGCACGGGCGAACGGCTGGCCGGTGTCAACGCCCTCACCACCTCGGCCTACTGCCCCAGCTCGAAACAGCCCGAGCTCAAACATGCGGCGGTCAAAATCCTCAAGGCCGAGTTGCCGTGGTCGCTGCTGGCCATGGCCTGGCTACCGGATGACCAGGCTCTGACGGCGCGTGAGCAGCTCAAGCCCCTGATGGCGGGTTTTGCCTTCAGCAGTTGCGTGCCGTTTTCCAACGAAGTACCGCTGAGCGAAGCGAAACGCCAGCGCACCGGCGTACTGTTTCGCGCCGCAGGTTTTGAAGCCCCGCCAGAAGGTACGCTGGAGAAAATCGAAACCATCCTCGGCCTGGACGGTGCGGACGTGCTGCGTTACGCCGACCAAAAGAAAGGCCAGCACCGCACGGCACGCCTGGTTCGCCAGGGCGAGCAAGCTGAACTGGCCGGCTTTGTGCTCGCCGGTGATGTCAGCGCCCAGGCCTGGATCAAGACCTTGCTGCAAGACGAGTTACCAGCGCAAAGTTACGGCCGCCAGCTGCTGCTGCCCGGCGCCAATCCGCCGGTGGCCCTGCCCTCGCGCGGCAAGCCGGTGTGTAGCTGCCTGAGCGTGACCGATACCGAGATTGGCGCCTGCTTGAAGGACATCGCCGATGCACCCGGCGGCGCGGGCTACCTGGCCAGCGACGAAGAGCGCCTGCTGGCGCTGCAGGACAAACTCAAGTGCGGCACCGACTGCGGCTCCTGCGTGCCCGAGATCAAACGCATCATCCGGAGCGCCACCGAAGCCCGGCATGTTTCTCCGAACGGCAGCGCCATAGGCACACGCAGTGAAAAGCGTGGGGGCCTACTTAATTAGCTCATAACGGCAAGTTATTTGCCTTGGCAGACAATCACGCATGTCCATCGCTCACTACATCAAAGTGATAGGCCGCGGCAAGGATGGCGCCAGGCCGATCACACGCGAGCAGGCCTGCGACCTGTTCGGCCAGGTGCTGGACGGCACCGTGACGGACCTTGAAGTCGGCGGCTTTTGCCTGGCCATGCGCATCAAGGGAGAAACGCCCGAAGAAATGGCGGGTTTTCTGGACGCCACTTACCAGCGAATGCAACGCCTGCCGGCCACCGAGCGTCCCACCGTGGTGCTGCCCAGCTACAACGGTGCACGCAAGCTGCCGGTGCTGACCCCTTTGCTGGCGCTGCTGCTGGCGCGCGAAGGCCTGCCGGTGTTGGTGCATGGCACGGCCACGGAATCGAGCCGTATTTTTGCGTCCGAAGTGCTCTCGGCCCTTGATATCCATGCGCTGACAGTTATCAGAACCATAGCAAACGGCGAGGTGGCATTTGCCGCCACCGAGCTGCTCAGCCCGGCCCTCAAGCGCCTGCTGGATGTGCGGCGCGCCGTCGGCCTGCGCAACCCGGCGCACAGCCTGGTCAAAATCATGAACCCCTGCCTGGGCAAGGCGCTGGTGGTCAGCAGCTACACCCATGCGGAATACGCGGTCTCGATGGCGACCATCTTCGAGCTGATCAAGGCCAACGCCCTGCTGCTGCGCGGCACCGAAGGCGAAGTGGTGGCCGACGCGCGCCGCATGCCGCAGATGCAGGGCTTTATCGGTGGCAGACAAATCCTGCTGCAGGAAGGCGTGAAGGGAACGCTGCCCTCGGTGCCCGATCTACCCAGGGAGATCGATGCGGCCAGCACGGCGGCCTACATTCAATCGGTGCTGGCGGGAAAAAGCCCGCTGCCGACCTCGATTGCGCAGCAGGTGGAACATATCTTGCATCTGGTCTCGCAACTATGAACAACGGCAAAGTCACTCTCGTGGGTGCGGGTCCCGGCGACCCGGAACTGCTGACCATCAAGGCACTCAAGGCCATACAGGCCGCGACAGTGCTGTTTGTGGACGACTTGGTCAGCGACGACATCGTGGCCTTTGCAAATCCGGCTGCACGCATCGTCCACGTTGGCAAGCGCGGCGGCTGCAAATCAACGCCGCAGGCTTTCATTGAAAAGCTCATGCTGCTGGCTGCCAGAGAAGGTGAAAACGTGGTGCGACTCAAAGGCGGAGACCCCTTCATCTTCGGCCGCGGCGGCGAGGAAGTCGAGCACCTACGCGCGGCCGGCATTGAAGTCCGGGTCATCAACGGCATCACCGCCGGACTGGCCGCGGTGACCTTGCTCGGCGTGCCGCTCACGCACCGGCAACACGCGCATGGCGTGGTGTTTGTCACTGGCCATGCCAAGCCGAGTGACGAAGCTACAGACTGGCCGCTGCTCGCATCAACAGCCTACAAGGCCAAACTCACGCTGGTGATTTACATGGGCGTGAGTGGTGCAGAGCGCATTCAAAACGAGCTGCTAACAGGCTTGCCCGCCAGCACCCCCGTAGCCGTGATTCAAAATGCATCGCTGGCAACGCAGCGCCACATCACAACTACGCTTGGCACGCTGGCCGATGCCATCGCTGGCGCAGGCATGGCCAGCCCGTCAGTCATTGTGGTCGGTGATGTGATTAAGGGTGTGGCTCTGGCAGCTACACACCCTAAAGTGGTTCGCGCCGCCTGAGCCGCTCACCTTCTCACTGGGAGTTTTTGGGGTCAGAGCCCAAAAACCCTTGATTCCAGCTTCAGAAAATGTCTTATAATCTAAGGCTTTGCTAGCAAACCCGCGTCCGGCCTGATTCTGATCAAGTCAGATCAGATCACAAAAGGCGCACCAATTGGATCCCTTCATTAATGACGACCATTCGTGTAAAAGATAACGAACCCTTCGACGTGGCTCTGCGCCGTTTCAAGCGCACCATTGAAAAACTCGGCCTGCTGACCGACCTGCGCGCCCGCGAGTTTTACGAAAAGCCAACCGCCGAGCGCAAGCGCAAGAAGGCTGCTGCTGTCAAGCGCAACTACAAGCGTATCCGCTCCATGCAATTGCCCAAAAAGCTGTACTAAAAAGCTTATCTGAGGTGTTAGCCTCACGGCCAGCCAAAGCCCGCATGAGCTACCTCTGCGGGCTTTTGTATTTTTGACCCCGAATTTTTAATCGAGACCACCATGTCAGCACTCAAAGACCAGATCATCGAAGACATGAAAACCGCCATGCGCGCCAGAGACAGCGAGCGCCTGGGCACCATACGCCTGCTGCTGTCAGCCATCAAGCAAAAAGAAGTGGACGAGCGCGTCACGCTGGACGACGTGATGGTGATCGCCATCGTCGACAAGATGATCAAGCAGCGCAAGGACTCCATTGCCGCCTACGAGCTGGCCGTGCGCCAGGACCTGGCCGACAAGGAAGCCGCCGAGATCAAGGTACTGCAGGCCTACCTGCCGCAGCGCCTGACGGCCGAAGAAGTGGCCAAAGAAGTGAAGGCCATCGTGGCCGAGCTCGGCGCTGAACTTGGGCGCCGTGTAGGCCCGAGCGACATGGGCAAGGTAATGGGCGCGGTGAAGACGCGGCTGGCAGGCAAGGCGGATATGGGGC
>JBCKNJ010000022.1:0-27464 GCA_038902795.1 Polaromonas sp.
TCCTCCACCACGCGGCGCGTGATGTGCGGCGGCTCTTCGGGGGTGTGAAAGGCCAGCTTGCGTTCGCGCAGGGCTACGTCGCTGGCGGTCACGCGGTCAAAGCGGCGCAGGTGTTCTGTCCACGACTCGTCGGTGATTTGCTCTAGGTAGCGTTCCGGGTGGCCTATGTCGCGCAGCAAGGCCCACTCAAGCGCGCCCTGGCACAGGCGGCTGCGGCGGCTCTCTTGCATCAGGGTGCGAAACTCTTCAGCGCGTGCCGGGTCAATGATGTATTCAATCGTTACCACCACGTGACCTGTGGCGGGCGGTGCATCGGCCACCGGCACTTTGAATTCGCGTGAAGGGGTCAGGTCTTCTTCAATGCTCAGGTCAACCACATGGTACTGGGCCAGCAGCATGGTGGCTGTGCCGCTGACGGCTGCTACCAGCAGGCCGACCTGGATATTGCTCAGGGTTGCCAGTTGGCCCCATAGCGCTGCGCCAGCCGCGCTGGCCCCCATCATGGCCATCTGGTACATCGACATGCCGCGCGCCCGCACCCAGTCGGGCAGGGCAAGCTGGGCCGACACGCTGAGGGAGTTGGCGCAGGTGATCCACGCCGCACCGTTAAGCAGCATGGCGGGTACCGCCACCCAGGCGTTAGGTGCCAGCGCCACGGCAACGGTTGACAGCGATTGCAGTATGGTGGCGCGCAGCACCAATGTGTCGCGCGGCATCAACTGGCGCAAGCGCGTGAGGTTGAGCGCCGCCACAATCGCCCCGACACCCATGGCTGCCAGTAGCAGCGTGAAGGTGCCCGCGCCGCCGCCATGCAACTGGCGCGCCACCAGCGGTAGCATGGCCAGCAAAGCGGTTGAATGAAAGAAAAACAGCGACACGCGCAGCAGCACGGCGCGCAGGCGATTCGATTGCCAGACAAACTGCATACCGACCCGCATGGCGCTGACCAGCCGTTCGCGCCCCAGCGGGCTGGGCACATGCTCGCGCCGCCAGCGCATGATGACTAGGCCAGAGATAACCGACAACAGCGCATTGAGCACAAACACCCACTCGGTGCCAGCGCTGGCAATCAGTGCGCCCGCAGCCAGTGGCCCGATGATGCGTGAGGCATTTATCGACACACCGTTTAAGGCCAGCGCGGCGGGCAACTCGCGGCGCGGCACCAGCTCGGGCATGATGGCTGCAAACACCGGCCAACGCATCGCCAGACCAACGCCGTTGGCAAAGGTCAACATTAGCAGCAGCAGCGGTGTCATGTGCCCCCATAGCACCATCACGCCCAGCAGCATGGCCACCACTGCCGCCCAGAACTGCGTGAAGATGAGGTAACGTCTGCGGTCCAGAATATCGGCCAGCGCCCCGCTGGGAAGGCCGAGCAGAAACACCGGCAGGGTCGATGCCGATAGCACCAGCGCTACCCAGATCGGTGAGGTGGTCATGGAGGTCATCAGCCACGCTGCAGCCACGTCGTTCATCCACATGCAGGTGTTGGCCACCAGCCAGGTGGTCCAGAGCATTCTGAACACCGGACGCTTCATGGGGTCCCAGGCTGCTACAGGCTCCAGGGGTGGTTGGGCGATGGGCGTTTCGCCGGGGATGGTTTCTGCCATTTAGTTGCTCGGAGGGTTTTTGGGGTCAGAGTCCAAATTCATTGTGCCTTTGGCACGCCCTCCGGGTGCGATGCTTTGCATCGCAATGAAATTGGCGTCTGACCCCAATAACCCTCCTGCGCCAGCGCCATCAGTTTGTTTGACCAGCTCCCACTGTACGTTATGAAAGGCTGCCACACTGGGCCGGTGCGCTATCGACAGCATGCCGCCGTGTACCGACTGGACGTGGGCCTGTAGCTTTTCATAAAGCAATTTTTCGGTAACCTCGTCCAGCGATGCGGTAGCCTCGTCGGCCAATATCCACTGCGGTTTTTTAAGCAGTACGCGGGCAATCGCCAGGCGCTGCTGCTCGCCACCCGAGAGCTTTTGGCTCCACGCATCGCTGTCGTCGAGCCGATTGACAAGCAGCGGCAGCAGCGCATCGTTCAGTGCCTGGATCAAGGCCTCGTCGCTGTACGTGCTGGCAGGCTGCGGATAGGCTAACGCTTCGCGCAGCGGGCCATCCGGAAAGTAGGGGCGCTGCGGAATGAACATGGCGTTTTGCGGCAAATGGGTGCGGCCCGTTGCAAACGGCCAGATGCCCGCGAAGACCCTGAACAGGGTTGACTTGCCACTGCCCGATGGTCCCTTAAGCAACACCAGATCGCCGGGGCTGGCTTGCAATGTGGTGCTTGACAGCAGCGCCTTGCCAGATGGCAGGCTGATGTTTAAATCGCTTGCAGACAACACATCCACAGCGTCCGTTGGATTGTCATTTGCTACTAAATTAGTAGCTGCTTGTGCCCGTGTTTGCTGGGCTACAAGCACAATATTGTCTTCAAAACTGGTCAGGCGGTCAGTTGTGGCGCGCCACGCGGCAAGGCTGCTGTAGTTGTCAACCAGCCAGCTCAGCGAGTCCTGCACACGGCCAAAGGCTGATGAAATCTGCATCAACTCACCGAGCTGAATGGCGCCGCTGAAAAACCGTGGCGCAGCCACGATGAACGGAAAAACCACCGCCGCCTGCCCGAAGCAGTTGGTAAACCAGACCAGGTTTTTCTGCTTTTTAATCAAGCTCAGGTAGTTGGCCAGCACCTTTGAAAACCGCAGGTCGAGCTGGCTGCGCTCAACGCCTTCGCCCTTGTCGAGCGCGATGGATTCACTGTACTCACGCACCCGCACCATGTGGTGCCGGAAGTCGGCTTCATAGCGCTGCTGCTGGAAGTTGAGCGCAATTTGTGGCCTGCCAATGTAGTGGGCAATCACGCTGCCCAGCACGCAGTACAGCACCGCCAGCCACACCATAAAGCCCGGAATCACATAACTGCTGCCAGCCAACGTGAAGCTGAAAGCACCCGACAGGCTCCAGAGTATTCCGACAAAACTCAGCAGCGTGACAACGGCATTGAGCAAGCCCATGCTGAGGGAAATGCTGAAGCTGGTGAACTGGTAGATGTCTTCCTGAATACGCTGGTCGGGGTTGTCTGGGCTGGCCTTGTCGTTACCTGCTGTATGGGTGCTGAAGCGGGCCAGTTCCAGCGTGTAAAAAGCATGCTCAGCCAGCCAGCGTTGCAGGTAGTTGGCCGTCATCCAGGCGCGCCAGCGTACCTGTAGAAGTTGCGTCAGATAAAAGCGGTAAACCGCAATGATGATGAAGGCAAAGGCCAGATAGGTAAAGCGCCCGAGCTGCGTCCAGAAGACTGCTGCGTCCTTGTTTTGCAGCGCGTCATAAAACACGCGGTTCCATTCATTGAGCAGCACCAGCATGTAGACCGCAGCCAGATTGAGCAGCACGATGGCGGCAAGCAGGCCGCGTGCCTTCCATTTGTCTTCTGACTTGAAGTAGGGGGCCGAAAGCGCCCAGACACGTTTGCAAAACTGTCTGAAATCAGCGAGCTTGGTGCTGATTTTTTTAGGCTGGCTCATCGCTGGGCTGATCGCTGGGTTCATGGCTGAGCTTGTGGTCATGGTCTTGATGCTCAGGTTTATGACAATTTATTTAAAACCCCGCTGGCCACATGGCCGGACGGTACGTGCTGGGCTGCCGCGTTGACATGCCCGGTCTGGTCGTCAAAGAAAAAGTCGGGTTCGAACTCACGCAAAAATTCACCCTTGGCCAGGCCGCCCAGAAACATGGCCTCGTCGACTTCAATGTTCCAGCCCATCAGTGTTTGTATGGCGCGTTCCGCAGTGGCCAGGCCGCGTGCCGTGACCAGTGCCGTGCGGATGCGGATATTTGGAATGCCTGCCTGCTGCAGGCCATGCAGTGCTTTGAGCAGTGGCATGAAGGGGCCAGGTGGCAATGGTTTGCCGGCCAGTTTTCTCTCATGTTTTTGAAAGGCATCCAGCCCATCTTTTTGAAACACACGCTCGGCTTGGTCTGAGAACAGCACCGCATCGCCGTCAAATGCGATACGCACTTCGTTGGGGTAGGTGTTTTTCGCGTGCGCCGAATGGGTGGCCACGGTGGCTGCCGCAAAACCCGCATCCAGCGCAGCCCGCACGTCATCGGGGTTGGCTGACAAAAATAAATTCGCCCGTAGTGCTTTGAGGTAGTCGTAGGGTGGCCGACCTTTTGTGAACACGCCACGCTCGAGCTGCAGTTTATTGACCTCGGCTGATTTGAATATTCGCAAGCCTGACACCGGGTCGTTGCGCGACAGCATGACGACCTCTACGCGCTTGATGTCGGTATTAAAAGCCAGCAGCTTTTTAACCAGTGAGAACGCCACGCCCGGTTTGGCGGGTTGCTCTAGGCGGTCGAGTTGCAGCTTCATGTAGGCGCGGTCGTCGGACTGCTCGAAAACCTGGTTTTCTTCTTCAAGGTCAAACAGCGCGCGCGATGAAATCGCTACAACGAGTTGTCCGTCCAGATTGGTGGTCATGTGGTGGGTTGCCTTGGTTGCTTGACGAATGGAATCAGCGCTGCAAAAACAACCGGTACACCGGGTTTGCAGTTTCTTCAACATGCGGATAGCCCAGGGTGTCCAGAAAGGCCTTGAAAGCCTTGTTGTCAGCCTTGGGAACTTGCAGCCCGACCAGAATCCGGCCGTAGTCGGCGCCCTGATTCCGGTAGTGAAACAGCGAGATGTTCCAGCCCGGTTGCATGCTGGATAAAAATTTCATCAGTGCGCCTGGCCGCTCGGGAAACACAAAGCGCAGCAGACGCTCATTTTTTGAGAGCGCGCTGTGTCCGCCCACCATGTGCCGTATGTGTTCCTTGGCCAATTCGTCATGCGTGAGGTCAAGCGCCTTGAAGCCGTGACGGGAGAAATTTGCCGCGATTTTTGTGCTCTCGCCTTTGGCCGAAGTGGTCAGGCCGACAAATACATGGGCTTTGGAGCTGTCGCTGATGCGGTAGTTGAATTCCGTCACGCTGCGGGGGCCGCCAGGAAGCTCGCCGATCAGTTCACAAAACCGCCGGAAGCTGCCGCGCTCTTCGGGAAGCGTCACCGCAAACAGCGCTTCGCGCTCTTCGCCCACCTCGGCCCGCTCGGCGACAAAGCGCAGGCGGTCAAAGTTCATGTTGGCACCGCACAAAATGGCGGCGTAGGTTTCGCCCTGTTTTTTGTGAAGGGCAACGTATTTTTTCATCCCCGCCACCGCCAGTGCGCCTGCGGGCTCGACGATGCTGCGGGTGTCTATAAACACGTCTTTAATGGCGGCGCAGACGGCATCGGTGTCGACGCTGATGAATTCATCGACCAGCTCGCGGCTGATGCGAAAGGTTTCCTCGCCAACCAGCTTGACGGCTGTGCCGTCCGAGAACAGACCGACATCCTTCAGGGTGATGCGCTTTTTGGCCTTGACCGACTGCATCATGGCATCCGAATCATCCATCTGCACGCCAATGACCTTGATCTCGGGCCGCAGCGCCTTGATGTAGTTGGCTACGCCTGAGATCAAACCGCCGCCGCCAATGGCAACAAACACCGCGTCAAGCGAGCCTTTGCCGATGCTCTGGATCTGGCGCAGGATTTCCATCGCAATCGTGCCCTGACCGGCAATCACGTCCGGGTCGTCAAACGGGTGGACGAAGGTGAGGCCCTGCTTTTTCTCCAGCGTCACGGCATAAAGGTAGGCATCGGAGTAACTGTCGCCATGCAGCAGCACCTCAGCCCCCCAGTTTTTGACTGCATCAACCTTGAGCTGCGGCGTGGTGGTGGGCATGACGATCACGGCACGGCAGCTAAGCTTTTGCGCGCTCATGGCCACGCCCTGCGCGTGGTTGCCAGCAGAGGCGCAGATCACGCCTTTTTTCAATTCGGCCGCGCTTAACTGCACCATCTTGTTGTAGGCACCGCGCAGCTTGAAGCTGAACACCGGTTGCTGGTCTTCGCGCTTTAACAGCACGCTGTTTTTCAGGCGCAGGCTCAAGGCTTTGGCCGGTTCCAGTGCCGATTCAATGGCCACGTCGTAGACCCGTGCCGTGAGAATTTTCTTTAAATAATCAGCCGGTTGAAGCGGCTTTTTTTTGGCGTTCTGGTCTGATGACATGGTGTTTCTCACAGCCTGACATCATAGTTGCCCAAGGTTTTTGGGTTAAAGTGGTCAGTTGGTTTTTGGAAAACAGAAAGACATTCATGGAATGCACAGTTAGCTGGACCGGCCCGAGCGCGGCCACGGGGTCACCCTCGGGCATGACTTTTTTGGCCCAGACCGGGAGCGGCCATACCCTGGTGATGGACGGCGCGCCGGATGCCGCCAAAGCCGAAAACGGCGGCGCAAATCTGGCGCCTCGCCCGATGGAAACCGTGCTGGCCGGCACCGGTGGCTGCACCGCTTATGACGTGGTGCTGATTTTGAAGCGTGGCCGTCACGATGTGCGGGGCTGCTCTGTCAAACTGAGTTCTGAAAGGGCCGAAGTAGACCCCAAGGTGTTCACCAAAATCCACATGCATTTCACCGTCACAGGCAAGGGTTTGGCTGCCAGCGCAGTAGAACGCGCCATCGCCATGAGCCACGACAAATATTGCTCGGCCACCATCATGCTGGGCAAAACCGCTGAGATCACGACCAGTTTTGAGGTTCTGGATATTTCTGGTTAAATACGGCTATGAGCACAATAACTTTTGATTCATTAAAGCTTGCAGACAAGCTGAAAATGGCAGGCTTTACGGCTGATCAGGCGGAAGCTGTGGTGCGCGTGATAGCTGAAGCGCAAGACGACTTGGTGACTAAAAAAGATCTCGACATAGCGCTCTCACCACTGTGCTCAGATTTACTTGTACTCAAGTGGGCTGTCGGCTTGAATGCTGCACTTTGCTTGCTGATTTTGGGCAAACTGTTCAATTACTGACCGTTAAGGGCACTTCTAGAAATTCAGATTTTCGGGATGAAGTGCAAGGCGCGTGTCGCATCGCCCTTTGGGCTCATGCGAGGGTCGCGCAGCAACCGCAATGTACTTCAGGTACATGAGGATTGCGAGCACCGCGCAACGCCGCAATTCGCCCGAAAAATGAATTTATAGAAGTGCCCTAAACCCAGCGCGCAACGGTCGTCATCACCTTGGCAGCAGCCCGCATCAAACTTTTTACTACGCCTGGTAACTCCAGCGCTCCGGCATTCACTGCTTCTAGCGCGTGGCGCGCTTCGTCGGCTTTCATTTGCGCCACGATGGCACGCGACTCATGGTCGCCTTCGGGCAGTTTTTCCAGATGCGTTGCCAGGTGCGCCTCCACCTGACGCTCGGTTTCCACGACCAAGCCCAGGCTCAAGCGGTCTCCGAGGCGGCTGGCGAGCAGCCCCAAACCGAAGGCGCCCGCGTACCAAAGCGGATTCAGCAGCGAAGGCCGCGCGCCCAGTTCGTCAAGCCGCTGGCGCGTCCAGGCCAGGTGGTCGCCTTCTTCTGCGCTGGCGGCCAAAAAATGCGCGCGTAGCACGGGGTCGCGTGTGCCCAAGGCCTGCGCCGCATAAAGCGCCTGGGCACAGACCTCGCCAACGTGATTGACCCGCATCAGCGCGCCTGCCAGGGCTTTGTCAGCTGCGCTTAAGTCGCTGCTTTGGTCGGCCACCGTGGGGCAGGGGCGGCTTGCGCGCGGGTTGGCAAACAGGGTACGCAGGGCGTTGTCGGCAGCGTTTAGCAGGGCATCCATTGGGCGGGCATTTCTGTGGGGAAAGTTGCAGTCTAGCCAATTCCGCCCCGGCTGGTTTGCAGAGGGTTTGTGGCGCGGCCTCCACGGTGAGGTTTTAATTTGTTGCATGAGTGCAACAGAAATGCTTTTTTAGGGCTTTTTCTTTCAAACCCTTTGCCATAGCGCTTCGCCTCTGGTGCAATACAGACAACTTCCTTAACGGAGGTTGGCCCGGGGATCCAATGTCCTGGAGCCCTATGTTTAACCTTGGAGAATTTTTAATATGAAAAAGACCCTCATCGCATTGGCAGTTCTGGCTACCGCTGGTACCGCATTTGCACAATCTTCCGTGACTTTGTCCGGCGTTGCCGACCTGAACTACCGCAATGTGACCTCTGGCGAGAACAAATTCAGCGGCCAGGCAATCGACGGCTTGTCTACCAGCCGTGTTGCCCTTAGGGGTGTTGAAGACCTCGGCGGTGGCTTGAAGGCCAACTTCCATTTCGAAGGCGCCATGGCTCCAGACATTGGCACGTCTGCCGGCTTCAATTTCACGCGCAATTCCACCCTTGGCCTTTCTGGCGCTTTTGGTGAAATCCGTCTGGGCCGCGACGTCACGCCAATGTTTTACGTGAACCTCACGGCTGATCCATACGGCCCCAACGGTCTTGGCACGACCCTGAACCTCAGTAACAGCACTATTTTCACTACGCCAGGGATAAGCGCTGGTGATATTATATTGGTGGCTGGTTCGTTCACTACTGCAGCTGCGGACAGCGTAATAACAAATAACCGGGATGCAGCAAGCCGCGTAGATGGCCGGGTCGTGTTTGGCGATCCATCTGGCGTGCGTGCTAACAATAGCGTGGCTTACTACAGCCCCGATTTCAACGGCTTCAGAGTGTCTGCCATGTACAGCTTCGGCGCTGAAAATACCTTCGCCCTGAAGCCTGTTGGCAGAATGACCAGCTTTAGTTTGACTTACGCTCAGGGTCCTGTGTCAGTGGCTTTTGGTAATCAAATGACCAAGGGTGGCGCGATTGCATCTGCCACAGTTGTCGGTACCGATGATCAAAAGTGGACCACCACCATTCTGGCTGGGACCTATAATTTCGGCGTGGTAAGGTTGGGCTACATGCACCGTACAGACAAGGTCACCAATGTGGCTTTCTTTGGCGACATCCCGGCGAAAACTCAAATGTTCAGTGTTAGCGCGCCTATGGGTATCTTTACCTTGAAAGCAGCCTACGCCACCAAGTCGGTTGATGGCGACAAAGCGGGCACACAAGTGTCTATTGGCGGCGTGTATGACCTGAGCAAGCGTACCGCCTTGTACGCTACCTACGCCCGTCTGACAAACGAAGAGGGCTTTGCTAACACGATCGGTTCTGCTGCTTCCAGCACAGGCGGCGTGAACTCCAAAGGCTTCGAGTTCGGTATCCGCCACAATTTCTAATCCAAGGCTGACGCAAGTCAGTTGAAGATTGAAAACAAAACCCCCGCTACGGCAACGTAGCGGGGTTTTTTATGGCATACGTTCAAAGCCCTATGTTTTTAAAAAATGTGCTCGTCCGATTTGGTTTTTGGGGTCAGAGCCCAAATTCGACTAGCCTGTGGCTCGCCCTCCGGGTGCGCTGCTTCGCAGCGCTGCGAAATTGGTGTCTGACCCCAATAACCATAAGCCTGTTGCAACTTGCCGCCTGTTCGTCGCTGTCCGTTGATCCGTCTGATCCGTCTGATTCGTTTGATACGTCAGCGGCTGCTGACTTGCCGGTTCTTGCTGCTGCTACGGCATCGCCGTGGACGCTAGCGTCCACGGGTCGTGAAAAGCCCTCGGCGTGGCAGAATTTCAGGTTTCCAGGCAAGCCGCTCAGTCAGTTCAGCTATGTCCGCATGGACAGCCGCGACGCGATGCGGGTCACTGCAAAGTCGTCAGCCAGCATGTGGCATCAAGTGCTGCGGGTGGAGCCTGCTGACCTGGGGCGTGTCAACTTTTCGTGGAACGTGCCTGAGCTGATTGCGCAGGCTGATATGGCCCTGCGTGAGGCCGATGATTCCCCGGTGCGCATAGTCCTGACCTTTGAAGGGGATCGCAGCCGGTTTTCGCTCAAAAACACCCTGCTGTCGGAACTGGCGCGGGCTTTGACCGGTGAGGAATTGCCTTATGCGACCCTGATGTATGTCTGGTGCAACCAGCGTGCGCCCGGCACGGTGATTGTCAACCCCCGAACCGACAGAATACGCAAGCTGGTCGTGGAGTCTGGTGTGGCCAGGCTGAACCAGTGGCTGGACTACGAACAGAGCATACGGGCTGACTTTGAAAAAGCCTTTGGTGAGCCGCCCGGCGCGCTGATGAGCGTGGCCCTGATGACAGACACCGACAACACCAAGAGCATTGCACGTGCCTGGTATGGCCCGTTGACGCTGGCACCGACTGTGCGCTGAACTGAGAAGCCTGAACCGAGTCTTCAGGTATAGCGCTGGTTGCGCAAATTGTTTTTCATTTCCCTCAAGATGGGCTGTAGCTTGCCGCCAATGCGCAGTGCCAGACAGGTCGCCATGATGGGTTATTGGTGTCTGACCCCAATAACCAGAAGGTAGTTCGAGTGTCATTAAGTTTCATCATTGCTTGGCATAATGAAAACTCGGGAGCACATTTTTTCTCGAACAAAATCCTTTATGAATCAACTAGACGCGCTTAAACTAATCACAACAGTGGTTGCCGATACCGGCGACTTCAGGCAGCTAGGCCAGTTCAAGCCGCAGGATGCCACCACCAATCCATCGTTGATTTTGAAGGCGGTGCAAAAGTCTGATTACCAGCCCCTTTTGGCCAGCACGGTAAGCCGCTTCAAGGGCCGGGCGCTGGACGAAATCATGGACCGCTTGCTGGTGCGTTTTGGCTGCGAGATTTTGTCCATCGTGCCGGGGCGCGTGTCTACAGAGGTTGATGCGCGCCTGAGCTTTGATGCCAACGCCAGCTTCACGCGCGGCGAACGCATCATTGAGCTGTACCAGGCCGAGGGCGTGCATATTGACCGCGTGCTCATCAAGGTGGCGGCAACCTGGGAAGGCATTCAGGCTGCCGAAAAACTCGAGCAGCGCGGCATTCACACCAACCTCACGCTGCTGTTTTCGTTTTGCCAAGCCATTGCTTGCGGGCAAGCCAAAGTGCAATTGATTTCACCCTTCGTCGGGCGGATTTACGACTGGTATAAAAAATCAAGCGCTGCCGCTTGGGTTGAGCTTGAGAACGCAGGTGAAAACGATCCCGGTGTGAAGTCGGTGCGCGAGATTTACCAGCACTACAAGCACTTCGGCATCGCTACCGAAATCATGGGCGCGAGCTTTCGCAACGTCGGCCAGATCACGGCACTTGCAGGCTGCGATTTGCTGACCATCAGTGTCGACTTGCTGGCGCAACTGGCCGCAACAGATGTGCCACTGACTCAAGCGTTGAATGCCGATGCCGCCAAAGCGCTTGATTTACCCGCTGTCAATTTTGATGAGGCAGGCTTCAGATTTGCACTGAACCAGGACGCGATGGCAACTGAAAAGCTGGCTGAAGGCATTCGCGGTTTCGTCACGGATGCCGTCAAGCTTGAACAACTGATGCTGGCGGCGTGAGAGCATGAGCATGGCTAGAGCACGCTGCGATCAAACACCTGCTTGGTGCGCACTCGATGATTTTTTCAAAGAGCGTGGTCATGCCTTCGATTTACGCGATGCGTTCGCTCAAGACCCCAAGCGCTTCGAGCATTTCAGCCAACCGGCACCGCACGTTTTTGCAGATCTGTCGAAGAACCTGATTGACGCTGCCACCGAGTCCCTGCTGTTTGACCTGGCTGTGCAGTGCCAGCTTGAGCAGCACCGCGATGCCATGTTTGCCGGTGAGCTGGTTAACAGCAGCGAAAACCGTGCAGCGCTGCACTTTTTGCTCCGAAAACCTCTTTTTGAGGCATCAAATACGGCTGCAAGCCAATCAAATCAGGCAAATCAGGCAAATCAATCACGACCAGCTACTAAAAACATAGCCAATGAATTGATTAAGGTACACGCCACGCTGGATGCCATGCTGGCCTACGCCGAAAAAATGCGGGCTGATGAAGCGATCACCGACATCATCAATATCGGCATTGGCGGCTCAGACCTGGGGCCGCAGATGGCGGTGCTGGCGCTTGCTGAATTTGGCGCCAAGGCCAAGCGCTTTCATTTTGTTTCTAACGTTGACGGCCAAGAACTGGCCAGCGTGCTGGCGCAGTGCAAGCCTGCCAGCACCTTGTTTTTGATAGCCTCCAAAACCTTCACCACCACCGAGACCATGACCAACGCGCATTCGGCCAGGCACTGGTTTGAAGCGCAGGCTGGGGAAGGTGTTGAGCGTCCCGAGCTGGCTCGTCACTTCGCCGCGTTGACAAGCAACGTCAAAGCCGCCAATGAATTCGGCATCAGCACCAGCTTCGGTTTTTGGGACTGGGTGGGGGGGCGTTATTCGATCTGGTCGGCGATTGGTTTGCCGATTGCGCTGGCCGTAGGCGGCAAGTGTTTTCGTGAACTGCTGGCGGGCGCGCACGCGATGGACGAGCACTTTCGCACTGCACCGATGGCGCAGAACCTGCCGGTGCGCCTGGGCTTGCTCGATGTCTGGTACCGCAACTTCCACGGCTTTGGCAGCCGCAATATTGCACCCTACAGCAGCGCCCTGCGACGCTTGCCGGCCTATTTGCAGCAACTGGAAATGGAAAGCAATGGCAAGCGGGTTGACGCAAGTGGGCAGGTACTTCCCTTTCAGACATCACCCGTGCTGTGGGGCGAGCCTGGCACCAATGGCCAACATGCCTACTTTCAAATGCTGCATCAGGGCAGCGACGTGGTGCCGGTCGAATTTGTCGCCGTCAAAAGACAAGCCCATACGCTGCCAGGGCATCAACAAAAACTTCTGGCCAATGTACTGGCCCAAGCGCAGGCATTGATGGTGGGGAAAGTCGATGCGGGCGGTCACAAACACTTTCCCGGCAATCGGCCCAGCACCTTTTTGCTGCTGGAAGAACTGACCCCCGCCAGCCTGGGCGCGTTGATCGCCCTGCACGAACACCGCGTGTTTGTCAGCGGTGCCATCTGGGGCATCAACAGTTTTGACCAGTGGGGGGTGGAGCTCGGCAAGGTGCTGGCCAGGGACATTGAGCGGCGGCTGCAAAGTGGGGATGTCTCGGGGCTCGATGGTTCTACCGCCGGCTTGTTGCAGCGCTTGCGCTAGTCAAACGGTGACTATTGACCCCAATTTTTCTTACATGTCCATGCCGCCCATGCCGCCCATACCACCACCCATGCCACCGCCGGCGCCGGACTCGTCTTTTGGAGCCTCGGCCACCATGCACTCGGTCGTCAGCATCAGCGATGCCACAGACGCTGCGTTTTGCAGCGCGATACGGGTCACCTTGGTCGGGTCGAGGATGCCCATTTCAATCATGTCGCCATAGGTGTCGTTGGCAGCATTGAAGCCGAAGTTGCCTTTGCCGGCCAACACAGCAGCCACCACCACCGAGGCTTCGCCGCCGGCGTTCTGCACGATGATGCGGATCGGCTCTTCGATGGCACGCATGACCAGCTTGATGCCGGCGTCCTGGTCAGCGTTGTCGCCCTTGATGGTGCCAACCGCCTGTTTGGCGCGCAGGTACGCAACGCCACCGCCAGCCACGATGCCTTCTTCAACCGCAGCGCGGGTAGCGTGCAGGGCGTCTTCGACGCGGGCTTTTTTCTCTTTCATTTCAACTTCGGTGGCCGCGCCGACCTTGATCAGAGCCACGCCACCGGCGAGTTTGGCAACCCGCTCCTGGAGTTTTTCCTTGTCGTAGTCAGAGGTCGCTTCCTCGATTTGCAGACGCACTTGCTTGACGCGGGCTTCGATGTCGGCAGCGGCACCGGCGCCGTCGATGATGGTGGTGGTTTCCTTGCTTACCTCAACGCGCTTGGCGGAACCGAGGTCAGCCAGCGTGGCTTTTTCAAGCGTCAAGCCGACTTCTTCAGCGATCACCTTGCCGCCGGTCAGCACTGCGATGTCTTCCAGCATGGCCTTGCGACGGTCGCCGAAGCCCGGAGCCTTGACGGCCACAACCTTCAAAATACCGCGCAGGTTGTTGACCACCAGCGTTGCCAGTGCTTCGCCTTCGACGTCTTCCGACACGATCAGCAGCGGACGGCCGGCTTTTGCAACTTGCTCCAGCGTCGGCAGCAGGTCACGGATGCTGCTGATCTTCTTGTCGTAGAGCAGCACGAACGGGTTTTCCAGCAGCGCGACTTGCTTTTCTGGGTTGTTCATGAAGTAGGGCGACAGGTAGCCGCGGTCGAACTGCATGCCTTCGACAACCTCGAGTTCGCTTTCCAGCGTCTTGCCGTCTTCGACGGTGATCACGCCTTCCTTACCGACCTTGTCCATCGCGTCAGCGATGATCTTGCCGATGGTTTCGTCAGAGTTGGCAGAGATCGAGCCGACCTGTGCGATTTCTTTCGAGGTCGTGGTGGGTTTGGAGGCTTTTTTCAGCTCTTCGACCAGAGCCGTCACGGCCTTGTCGATGCCGCGCTTCAGATCCATCGGGTTCATGCCGGCGGCGACATATTTCATGCCTTCGCGGATGATGCTCTGGGCCAGCACGGTGGCGGTGGTGGTGCCGTCGCCAGCGATGTCGGAGGTCTTGGAAGCGACTTCCTTAATCATCTGCGCGCCCATGTTCTGCAGCCTGTCCTTGAGTTCGATTTCTTTCGCGACGGACACACCGTCTTTGGTCACGGTGGGGGCGCCGTACGAGCGCTCGAGCACCACGTTACGGCCTTTGGGGCCGAGGGTAACCTTGACGGCGTTGGCCAGGATGTTGACACCCTCGACCATGCGTGCGCGGGCTTCGCCGCCGAAAATGACGTCTTTTGCTGCCATGTTAATTCTCCAGAAATTTCAAAAAATAATAAGGGGGTTGTGGTGGAAGAAAGCGTAGCGAGCACCGCCCAACGACGCATACGAGCCGCGCAGTAGCTTTATTTCTCCACAACAGCGAAGAGGTCGTCTTCTTTCATGACCAGCAGTTCGTCGCCGTCAACCTTGACGGTCTGGCCGCTGTATTTGCCGAACAGGACGCGGTCGCCGACCTTGACGGCCATGGCGCTGATGACGCCCTTGTCGTTCTTTTTGCCGGGGCCAACAGCCAGCACTTCGCCCTGATCGGGCTTTTCAGCGACGCTGTCGGGAATGACGATGCCGGAGGCGGTTTTGGTTTCGTTTTCAACGCGTTTGACGATCACGCGGTCGTGCAGGGGACGAAGTTTCATAAAAGCTCCTTGTATTAAAACAATGGTTTTGAGGGAATCAAAAGCGATAACCGCACAAATCAATATCCGGTTAGCGCTTGTAATGCGTGATTTTGAGGCTGTTGTTAGCACTCAAGATCATCGAGTGCTAATCATAAGGGCATTTCAAGAGATTTCAAGTCAAAGCACACAAAAGCCACCCGAGGGTGGCTTTTGTGTGTGGGTCTATGCCGGGCTTATTGCAGGCCAGCAGCAGCGCGCAGCGCAGCCGCTTTATCGGTACGCTCCCACGTGAATTCCGGTTCATCGCGGCCAAAGTGGCCATAGGCGGCTGTCTTTTCATAAATCGGGCGCAGCAAATCAAGCATTTGAATGATGCCTTTAGGGCGCAGGTCAAAGTGCTCTTGCACCAGTGCTGACAGCTTCTCGTCGCTCATCACGCCCGTGCCTTCGGTGCAGACCGTCACGTTCATGGGCTTGGCCACACCGATGGCGTAGGCGACCTGAATCTGGCACTGCTTGGCCAGGCCAGCAGCCACAATGTTTTTGGCCACGTAGCGTGCGGCATAAGCGGCGGAGCGATCAACCTTGCTCGGGTCCTTGCCGCTGAAGGCACCGCCGCCGTGCGGGCAGGCACCGCCGTAGGTGTCGACGATGATTTTGCGGCCGGTCAGTCCGCAATCGCCTTGCGGGCCACCGATGACGAAGCGGCCGGTTGGGTTAATCAGGTACTTGGTGTCTTTGGTCAGCATGCCTTTTGGCAACACCGGCTTGATAATTTCTTCAATGATGGCTTCAATGAATGAGGCCTTCATTTTGTGCCTGGTCTCACTCTGATCCGGGCTGTGCTGGGTCGACAGCACGACGGTGTCAATGCTGTGCGGCTTGCCATCAACATAGCGCATCGTGACCTGGCTTTTGGCATCAGGGCGCAAGAACGGTAGGCGGCCATCTTTACGCAACTGGGCCTGGCGTTCGACCAGGCGGTGCGCGTAGTAAATCGGCGCGGGCATCAGCTCGGGCGTTTCGTCGCAGGCGTAGCCGAACATCATGCCCTGGTCGCCGGCGCCGGTGTTCAGGTGGTCGTCGCTGGCGTGGTCCACACCCTGGGCAATGTCGTTGCTCTGCTTGCCGTAGGCCACGAGCACGGCGCAGCCTTTGTAGTCGATACCGTATTCGGTGTTGTCGTAGCCGATGCGCTTGAGGGTATCGCGCGCCACCTGGATGTAGTCGACATGCGCGTTGGTGGTGATCTCGCCTGCCAGCAGCACCAGGCCGGTGGTGGTCAGGGTTTCGGCGGCGACGCGCGAGCGCGGGTCCTGCTTGAAGATGGCATCGAGGATGGCATCGGAAATCTGGTCGGCGACCTTGTCGGGATGGCCTTCAGAGACGGATTCGGATGTGAAGAGAAAGTCGGTTGCCATTAAGTACACTCCTTGGGTTGGTTGGCGCGTTGCCAGCTTGAGTGCTTTGGTGAACGCTTTAGCAGTTGGGTTTAACGTCGCCCTGCAAGTTGTACAAATAACTCAGCGACAAGCATGATTATAAGATGCTGTGCCCGATCTGGTTTTAACAGCCTCCTTTCACCCTAGCGCCACACGGTTTTATTCCTACATGCTTTTGTTGTTTCGTTTTTTATCGCTTTTCCCTTTGGCTTTTTTGCACGCATTAGGCGGTGCATTGGGCTGGCTGGTGTGGGCTGGCAGCCCGCGTTACCGTGCGCAGTTTCGTGCCAACGTGGCACAGGCGGGGCTGACATTTGAAGCCGCGCAACCAGCGATTCTTGAGGCCGGGCGCTTTGTGGCCGAGCTGCCAAAATTGTGGCTGCGGCCGCAAAATGAATCGTGTCTTGATAACGTCTCGTTCAAGGTCACGTTTGAAGGTCAAGCCCATGCGCAAGAGGCATTTGGTCAAGGCAAAGGCGTGATCTTTTTCGGCCCGCATTGCGGCAGTTTTGAGCTCGGGCCACAGGCGCTGGCCGAGCTGTATGGCCCTATTACTGCCATCTATAGACCAGCCCGCAAACCGTGGCTGGCGGCGATTGAGCAGGCCACACGTCAACGCCCCCAATTGACCGTGGTGTCCGCGTCGTTGAGCGGCATCAGGCTGATGCACAAAACCCTTAAAGCCAATCAGGCGGTGGCCTTGCTGACAGACCAGGTACCGCCCGAAGGCCTTGGCGTGTGGGCAGCGTTTTTCGGCAAACCTGCCTACACCATGACACTGGCTGCGCGCCTAGCATTGCAAAGCGGCGCTGTGCTGCTGCCTGTGAGCTGCGAGCGCTTATCGGGTGGGCGTGGTTATGCCATCAAAATCTGGCCTTCGGTTGCTGTGCGTACTGTGAATAATATAGGCCTTGATGGCGCTACCAAAGCAGATTTACTCACCGTGGTGACGCGCATCAATGCCGCGATTGAAGCCATTGTTTTGAGCCAGCCCGGCCAGTATTTGTGGGGCTATGGGCGCTACAAGACACCCCGCAAGGAAGCCCTTTGATGCCCCGTCTGTTATCCAGTTTCTTCAGTAATTTGACCACCCGGGGCGGTATTGCCTTCATGCAAGTGCTGGCCTTCTTGCCGCTGTCCTGGATTCGGGCCCTGGGCGTCGGGCTGGGCTGGCTGCTGTATGCCTTGGTCGGGTCACGCCGCCGGGTGGTGCAACGCAATCTTTCCCTGTGTTTTCCGGAGCGCTCCGAGGCCGAGCGGCGCAAGCTGACGCAACAGACGTTTGTCTGTTGGGCGCAAGCTTTCCTGGACCGGGCCTGGTTGTGGCATGCGCCCAAGGCCTGGGTGCAGCGGCGGGTGCAACTGACGGGTGCCGTGGATGAACTGGCGGGCACTGCGCCAACGGTGATTTTTCTGCCGCATTTTGTCGGCCTGGATGCGGCGGGGGCGTGTGTCGCATTGCGGGTATCCCGGCTATCGACCAGCATTTACACCGTCCAGTCGAACAAGCTGGTCGATCAATGGATACTGCGGGGGCGGCTGCGCTTTGGCTATGCGCGCCTGTTTGGACGGGTCGAGAGTGTCAAACCCATCGTGGCCGCGCTGCGCCGAGGGCAACCGCTGTACTTGCTGCCCGATATGGATTTTGGCGCTGAAGATTCCGTGTTTGTGCCATTCTTCGGCGTCCCGACGGCGACCGTGCCGTCGCTGTCGCGCTTTGCCCGACTGGGCCGGGCCAAGGTGGTGCCGATGTTGCCGCGCATGACAGCGGGAGGTTACGAGATTGAGGTCTTTCCGGCATGGGCTGATTTCCCGTCTGATGACCCGGTGCTAGATACAGCCCTCATGAACCAGCGTTTGCAAGGCTATATCGCCACCATGCCGTCGCAGTACTACTGGGTACACAAACGCTTCAAGACCCGGCCAGACGGTGATGCGTCGGTGTATTCGGATTAAGGATGAACCCAGTCCCACAGATGCTGGGCGACTTCTTCCACGCCTTGCCGCTTCAGCGCAGAAAACAGCTTCACATCGCCACCACCAGTCTGCAGTTTGACGATTTGCAGTGCCTTGGCGGCTTCGGTTTTATTCAGTTTGTCGGACTTGGTCAGCAGCACCAGAAACTTCAGGCCTTCCTCGACGCGCGGGCGAATCACAGCTAACAAAATTTCGTCCAGCTCGGTCAGCCCCAGGCGCGGGTCGCACAGCAGCACCACGGCCTTCAAGTTGTCGCGTGTCATCAGGTAATTGCCCATCACCTGCTGCCAGCGGTATTTGGCCTCTTTGGGCACGGCGGCATAGCCATAGCCGGGCAGGTCGGCCAGCACCGCGTCGGTCACACCCTGCTTGCCGAGGGTGAACAAATTGATGCTTTGCGTGCGGCCCGGCGTTTTGGACGCATAGGCCAGCCGGTGTTGCTGCGTCAGGGTGTTGATGCAGGTGGATTTACCGGCGTTGGAGCGGCCCACGAAGGCAATCTCGGACACCTCGATGCGCGGCAGGTATTTCAGCTCTGGTGCGGTCGTCAAAAACTTGGCCGTGTGCAGCCAGCCCATGGCAATTTTGGGGTTCACTGGGGCAAGAGTGGCTGGAATAGGTGTACTGGAAGATGGTGAGGTCATGTCGGGAGGGCGGGCTGTCGTGGTGGTAGAAAATGACATAAGCGATTCGAGTTACAAAATCCCGACAAACGGAAAACGCGCCCAAGGCATTGTAAAACCAGAAGGTTATAAGTTTTGCGCGCCAACCCATTAAAACATCCCCCGATATGGAGCTTGTTTCCACTTCGTTGATGACTTATTTATTCGCCGCACTGCTGGCTGCACCCCTGGTTTCGCGGGCGGCTGGCGAGGCCACTCCTCTTGTGGGTGCAAGTCCCACCGCAAGTTGATCACGACGAGCGGGCCGGGATGCCGCACGCTGTTCAGCGACCTCAGTTTCACGCTGGGCGGCGGCGAACTGTTACGCGTAGCCGGGGCCAACGGCAGCGGCAAAACCAGCTTGCTGCGCATCTTGTGCGGACTGCTGAGATAACTCGTGCCTGTGGTCACGTGAGAGGCAAATTTCTGATGCGTATGTGACACCAGATGCGCACAACTGGCAAGCAGGGGCGGGTTTTCAGGTTCTTCGACACAAATTCCCAGATTGACTATGATCGAAAAACTCGGGATGCTTCAAAAAGTGGCGTTGAAATTCCTATCCTTGAATTGCCAGCGGCACTCCATATATAACCAATACCTATCGCATCCAGTCGAGAACGCCATGCCAGACGCCCATGCAGCACCTGATGCGGACGATGCCATCAACCAGGTTTTGCGTGCGGAACGCCAGGCGCAGCAGGCCGTTGCGCAATGCGAACAACAGGCAGCGCAACTGGTCGCCGACGCTAGGCTACGGGCAAAGCGTGCCCAGGAAGGCGCGGAACAGCGCTTGCACATCCTGCGCGAAAGAATGCGCGCCAACACTGCACAACAAATCGCCGCGCTCGACTCTGCGGCCAAAGCGCTACCGCAACGGGCACAACCCGATGCAACAGCACACGCCAAACTGGAGCAGGCCGTAGTGGCATTGGCCGCGATTCTGAGCGGAGAGGCGCACGATGAACGGCTTTGAGTACGCCCAGGCCAGGCTGCAAGCGCGCTATGGTGCACGCCCCGATGCCGCGACCTGGGCCTATTTGCATGGCATTAAAACCTTCCCCGCCTGGCTCGAAGCGGCGCGTCAAACGCCGCTCAAGCACTGGGTGCATCCGTTGCATCAGGACAACGATACGCATGTAATCGAATCGGCTCTGCGCCGGCAGTGGCATGACCTGGTTGCTGAAATCGCCGTGTGGATGCCGCAGGAATGGCGCGGTGCGGTTGACTGGTGCGGGTTGCTGTGCGACCTGCCGACCATAGCTTATTTACTGCGCGATGAAGCACCGCCGCCCTGGATGCAAAACGACCCGGCCATCAAGGCTTATGCTCAGCAAGCGCTCACCGCGCGCCGCCACGCTTTGCTCGCCTCGCCCCGCGCCGCATGGGCGGTCGCATCCGAACCATCTGTACCGCTACGCGCAGCATGGCTGGCGCAATGGCGCAAACTGTGGCCGCAGCATGACGCGGCGCTCGAACAATTGGCCACACGCATCGAAGCGCATGTACGCGATTTGGGCAGCACTTCCCTGGCCACCGCCGGTGCGCTGCACAGCGTGTTACAGCAGCAGATGCAGATCGCTTTCCGCCGCCATGCCGCGCAGCCTGCGGCAGTGTTCGCCTTCCTGGTGCTGACTGCGCTCGACCTGGAGCAATTGCGCGCCGAACTGACGGAGCGTGTGTTGTTCCCTTGGGCGGAAGCAGCATGATTCCAATGAGACCCATCCCCGCCGCATGGTTCGAAGCTCTGGTCGCCAAGGACGATGCCGCGCTGGCGCTGGAAGCGCTTGCCCGCAGTGGCGCGTTTGAACTGGAAACACGCGGCCATCCGGCGCTGACACTGATCGAGATGTCCGGCCCTATGCAGAAATTCGCCGAACTGGAGCGCCGGTACCACGCCTATTGGCCGCTGGCGCAAGCGCTGCCTGCGCCGGGCCTGCGCTCGCCTTACGTTGCGGCCAGCCAGGCCATAGAAAAACTCGAACGCTGGGAAGCGACTGCCCGGCCCTTGGTGCTGCGCTTGCAAGCGCTGGCGCACGAACGCGCCGAGTTGCACTGGTGGACTGCGGCCTGCCACGCACTGGCAGGCAGTCGGCTCGACTTCGGCCTGTTGGCACAGGCCGGTCCCTGGTTGGCGGTGCGTATCATGCTGTTGCAGCGCGGCGAAAAATTGCAAGCGCCCGCTGCCCTGCTCGTTCGCCGCTTCGAACTTGATGACCAGCACGGCATGCTGCTGCTCGGCCCGGACGCAGAAATGGCGCAGTTTTGCCAACAAGCGGCACACTTGAAAGTGCGGCTGTTAAACATTCCGGTTTGGGTACACGGGACAGCCACCACTCTGCGCGAGACCATCGCCGCACGCCTGGCCGGGATTGAAAACGAAACGCAACAAACCCGGCAACAACTTGAAGTGCAGCACCAACAACACGATCTGCACCATGCGCTGGGTGACCTGCTGCGCCTGCAATGGTTCGGCAACTGCGCCGGTGTCTTTCCCGAAAGTGACGTGTTCGTCTGGATTACCGGCTGGTGCAGCGACCGCACGCGCCTCATGCACGCGCTCGAAGCCAGCGGCGCGCGCGCTGCGGCGCACTTCCCGCCCGCCCCGCTGTCCAGCGAAGCGCCGCTGCTGCTGCGCAACCCGCGCTGGGCGCAGCCGTTTGAGCTATTCAGCAAAGCGCTGGGCATGCCGGGACGCAACGAAGCCGATCCGTCGCAATTGCTGGCTTTGATCGTGCCGCTGTTGTTCGGCTATATGTTCGGCGATGTGGGCCAAGGCTTGATTTTGATTGCGCTGGGAGGGTATTTGCAGCGCCGTTATGCCGCGGCGCGCATTTTGATTCCCTGCGGCGTTTCCGCCACGCTGTTCGGCCTGCTGTTCGGCAGCATTTTCAGCCTGCATGGTGTCATTCCGGCGCTGTGGCTACAGCCACTCGACCATCCGCTCAGCGTGCTCGCCGTGCCGCTGGTCGCAGGCGCGCTGTTGCTCGCACTGGGACAATTGCTGCACGCGCTGCAAGCATTCTGGCAAGGCCAATTGCGCGTTTGGCTAAGCAATGAGGCGGGCTTGTTGCTGCTGTATGGCGGCGCATGGGCGGCATGGTTTTTGCCGCGAGCCGGGTGGCTGGCTCTCGGCGGCGCGGCGCTCTATCTGCTCGGCCACTACCGGCGCACGGGCAAGGCAATGGCGTTGCTGAGCGGCCTCGGCAGCCTGTTGGAAAACAGCCTGCAACTGCTGACCAACACCCTGTCGTTCGCGCGTGTCGGCGCGTTCGCGCTGGCCCACGCCGGGCTGTCGCTGGCGGTGACCACGCTGGCCCAGGCCAGCGACACCACGGCCAGCATGTGGGTGTTAGTGTTGGGCAATATCGTGGTGATTGCGCTCGAAGTGCTGGTAGTGTCGGTGCAAACTACGCGTCTTATGCTGTTCGAATTTTTTATCCGTTTTTTGCGCGGCGAGGGTCGCATGTTCCGCCCCTTGCCCGCCCCTCTTTATTTTTTAAAAGGAGAATCATAATGCGGCTTGATTTGGTTTTTGTTTTTATGGCTTTAATCGCAATGCTCACACCGGGCAGCGCGCTGGCTGCAGAGGTCGTCGCGGGCGGCTCGGCGGTGGGCTGGGGTCTGATCGCGGCGGCGCTCGCCACCGGCCTGTCCTCGCTCGCCGCGGGCATCGCGGTGGCCAAAATCGGCTCGGCAGCAGTCGGTGCGCTGGCCGAAAAGCCGGAGCTGTTCGGGCGGCTGCTGGTGCTTGTCGGTCTCGCCGAGGGTATCGCGATTTACGGCCTGATCGTGTCCATCCTGATACTCAACCGCCTCGCCTGATGAGCGCACCGGTTTTCATAGGCGACGAACTCACCGCAGCAGGCTACCGCCTGGCGGGGGCGGTCACGCGCACGCCAGCAGCGGGCGAAGAAGCATCCCTGCTGCAATGGGCACGTGACAGCAGCGATCTGGTGCTGATTTCCGCCGTATGCGCGGCGCGCATTCCGCGCGCCATACTGCAACCCTGGCTCGCTGCGCCGCAGCCGCTGCTGTTGGTGGTATGCGATGCGCGCGGCGAGATGGAGATGCCCGACAGTGGCGCGCGCATCCAGGCTTTGCTGGGGCTGGGCGCATGAACTTGCCCGCACTGCTGGAACTGGTCGAAGCGCAGCGCCAGCGCAAATGTTCCGCCGCGCTCGCCGCTGCGCACGAACAAGCCGCCACGATCATGGGTCAAGCGCATCGTGCTGCGCGGCAATACGTGCGCAGCCAACTCGAAGCCGGGCGCGAGTCGGCACGCCAGCAAATCCATGCCGCCGAAGCGCGCTGCGCCACGCTGCAACGGCGGCAACGCCAGCAGCAGGATCAGGCGCTACTGGCGCAATGCTGGCCCATGCTGCAAAGCGCACTGGCCAAGCGCTGGCAGGATGCGGCGCAGCGCAGTGCCTGGTGCGAAGCTGTTGTTGCCCGCGCGCTGCACGTCTTGCCGCACACGGCCTGGGTAATTTTTCATCCCGCCGATAGTCTGGCAGCGGAGCACGATATTGCCAAACTATCGGCCAAGCTCCAGTCCCCGCCGCAGTTTCAGCCCGATAGCGCGATACGTGCCGGGCTGCGCATCGCAGCCAACGGCACGGTGCTGGATGGCACGCTGGATGGTTTGTTGAGCGATCGCAGCGCCATCGAAGCGCGGCTGCTCGCCCATCTGGAAGCAACGCCATGACCCTCGCCCACATCTGCCAGATCAGCGGCCCGGTGCTGCGCGCCAAAACGGCAGATGCGTTTCAATTGC
The DNA here is from genome assembly GCA_038902795.1 of Polaromonas sp. Taxonomy (GTDB): domain Bacteria; phylum Pseudomonadota; class Gammaproteobacteria; order Burkholderiales; family Burkholderiaceae_C; genus Polaromonas. The sequence goes on from JBCKNJ010000022.1 coordinate 23,821, forward strand.
GCGAAGCGGTGCGCGTGGGCGATGAGGCGCTGCTGGGTGAAGTAATCCGCATCGAGCAGGACGAAATCACCGTGCAGGTGTACGAGGACACCACCGGCTTGCGCCCGGGAGTAAAAATCGAGGGCAGCGGTCGCCCGCTTTCGATCCGCCTCGGGCCGGGGCTGTTGGGCAATATTTTCGACGGCCTGTTGCGTCCACTCGATCCCGACTCGCGTTATGTGCGCCCCGGACTGCATCGTGCGCCAGCGCGCACTTTTGCCTACACCGCGCTGCTACGCACGGGACAACATGCGGCTGGCGGCACAGCTTTTGGCCAAGTCGGCAGCGCCGGTGGCCGCATCCAGTTATGCCTGCTGCCGCCCGGGGTGTCCGGCGAAATCGTCACCATCGCGGCGGACGGCAACTATGCGGAGGACGCGCCGCTGTGCCGAGTGCGCGGCGAAAACGGCATGCTCGTCGAGGTGGCGATGAGCCACGATTGGCCGGTGCGGGTGCCACGTCCGGCGAAAGCGCGCGTGTTTTCCGACCAGCCGCTGTTCACCGGCCAGCGCATCATTGACGCGCTGTTTCCGGTGGTGCGCGGCGGCAAGGCGGCGCTTCCCGGCGGCTTCGGCACCGGCAAAACGGTGCTGCTGGAAAGCCTGGCCAAATGGTGCGATGCCGACATCATCGTTTATCTCGGCTGCGGTGAACGCGGCAACGAAATGGCCGGCGTGCTCGACGAATTTCCCAAGCTGCAAGACCCGCGCAGCGGCCGCCCGCTGATGGAGCGCATGGTGGTGATCGCCAACACTTCCAACATGCCGGTGGCGGCGCGCGAGGCGAGCATTTACAGCGCCGCCACGGTGGCTGAATATTTCCGCGACCAGGGGCTGCACGTGGCGCTGATGGCCGATTCCACCAGCCGCTGGGCGGAAGCTTTGCGCGAAGTGTCGGGGCGTTTCGGCGAGTTGCCGGGCGAAGGCGGTTATCCGGCCTACCTCGCCAGCCGCATAGCCGATTTCTATGAGCGCGCGGCGCAGGTCGAAACCCTGGGCGGTGCGCGTGGCTCGGTCACCATCATGGGTTCGATCAGCCCGCCTTCGGGCGATTTTTCCGAGCCGGTCACCAGCCACACCAAACGCTACGTGCGCAGCTTCTGGGCGCTCGATGCCAAGCGTGCGCAAGCGCGCTTCTACCCCGCCATCAACCCGCTGCAATCCTACACCGAGGGCGTGCAGCAATTCGTCGCATGGTGGGCGCGTCACGGCAACGACGAATGGGAAACGCTGCGGCGAAAATTTCTCACTCTGCTCGAAGAACAGGCGCGGCTCGAGCGCATGGCGCGCATCATCGGCAAAGACGCGCTGCCGCTGAAGCAACAACTGGTGTTGCTGTGCGCCGAGTTGGTCAACGAAGCCTTCCTGCGCCAGTCGGCGTATTCGGAAAATGACCGCTATGCCAGCCCGGCGCGGCAAAGCGCCATGATGAAACTGCTGGGCCGCTTCCTCGTTCTGGCGGAGCAAGCGGTTAACCGGGGACTGCTGCCGGAACGCTTGGCCCAGCTTGCCGTATTCCGCCGGCTGCAACGCATGGGCGAAGAAATCGGCGAACAGCCGCAACGCTTCAGTGAACTCGCAGTACAGCTGGAGCAGGAATTTAACGATTTATTATTAACCGCCAAGAGCGATTCAAATCCATGATGGATTACGCGCCGCTCACTGTCCAACACGCCGCCATTCGGCTGCAAGGGCCGCTGCTGTTTTTGCGCCGCACCTTGGATATGGGGCTCAACGAAGCGGTCGAAGTGCGCGGCGCGGACGGTCGCTCCCGCTTGGGGCGGGTCGCGGCACTGGACGAGGAACACCTTACTATCGAAGTGTTCGAAACCACCGCCGGGCTAGACCTCGCCGCCACCACAGTACGCTTTTTCGGTGAGCCGCTGCATTTTGCGCTTGGCCCGGGCGTGCTCGGCAGAGTGTTCAACGGCATCGGCCAAGTGATTGATGGCGGGCCGCCGCTGGCGGCCAGGCACTCGCTGCGTATAGACGGCCTGCCTATCAACCCGGTGGCGCGTGCCATGCCGCGCGATTTTATCGAAACCGGCATCACCGCGCTGGACTTGATGAACAGCCTGGTGCGCGGACAAAAGCTGCCGATTTTTTCCGGCGGCGGGCTGCCGCACGACCGCCTCGCGGTGGAAATCGCACAACATGCCCGACTGCGCGGTGCGCGGCAGGAAGATTTCGCCATCGTGTTCGCCGGCATCGGCATACCTTACGACAGCGCGGAATATTTCCGCGCCAGCCTGGAACAAAGCGGCGCGCTGGAACGCACCGCGCTGTTCCTCAACCTGGCCTCGGATTCCAGCACGCAACGCCTGCTCACCCCGCGCTTCGCCCTGGCCGCCGCAGAATACTTGGCGTTTAGCGAAGGCAAGCATGTGCTGGTCATTCTCACCGACATGACCAATTACTGCGAAGCGCTGCGCGAAGTCTCCAGCAGCCTGGGCGAAATCCCCAGCCGCAAGGGTTTTCCCGGCTATCTCTATTCGGATTTAGCGACCTTGTACGAACGCGCCGGATGTATCCGCGGCTGCCAGGGTACGCTCACTCAATTGCCTATCCTCTCCATGCCGGCGGACGACATCGGCCACCCCATCCCCGATCTCACCGGCTATATCACCGAAGGACAGATTGTGTTGTCGCGCGAGCTGGAGCGGCGCGGTGTCTATCCGCCGATCAACGTACTGCCCAGCCTGTCGCGCCTGATGAAGGACGGCACCGGCGAGGGCTACACCCATCCCGACCATCCCGCGCTCGCCAGCCAGCTTTACGCCGCTTACGCGCGCACGGTGCAAACCCGCGTGCTGGCGAGCGTGGTAGGGGAAGAAGGCTTGTCCGACAGCGACCGGCTATCCCTCGCTTTCGGCGCGCGCTTCGAGCAGGAATTGGTCAAGCAGGACGGACGCCGCACGCTGGAGGAGAGCATGGCGCTGGGCTGGCGCATCCTGTGCGGCCTGCCGCGCCCGGAGCTGCACCGTTTGAGCGACGCACAAATCGCGCAGTATATAGATGGGGCTGGGAGCTAGAGCCAGTGCCCATGGAAGAAGTCACGCCCACGCGCAGCGCGGTCATTGAACTCGCAGAAGAGCAGCGCGCAATGCGCGAGGGTTACGTTTTTCTGGACGAAAAATGCCTGCTGCTGGCTGGCGAGATGCTGCGCCAAATCAGGCAATACAGTCTATTCAAGATGGAATTTGCCGCGTTGCAACAACAGGCGACGGTATCACTGCGCGCGGCAGTACAGCGTCATGGCATGGACGGTGTGCAATGCTATCCCGCCCCGGACCTCGCCGCTGCCTCAAGCGAGCGCAGGCAGCGCAAGCTGATGGGGGTGCTGCTGCAGGAAGCGGCATGGCTGGCCACCGCACAACCCGCCCCCGCCGCAGTCCGGCCTTCCCCCGAAGCCGCCGCCTGCGAACTGGCTCACCGGACGCTGCTGGCCAAAGCGGCGCAGCTTGCCGCAACGAGTGGCAACCTGGAACGGCTCTATCAGGAATATCGCCGCGCCAGCCGCCGCGCCCGCGCGCTGCAAGACGTGCTGTTGCCGGAACTCGATCAGACCATGCGCCAATTTGAGGTCAGGCTGGAAGAACTGGAACA
>JBCKNJ010000023.1:0-27278 GCA_038902795.1 Polaromonas sp.
AATTCTACAATTCGGTTTTCCTTCTTCACGGAAGCCGACATTCTTCACGGAAGTCGATTATGTTTCAATGCTTAATTGGAGTCTGACCCTAATTGTTCTGATCCCTAAGCTGCATTAAATTATTTCAGAGACAGCACATATTTGGCCAAGATAAGGGCGTTTGCCTCGGACAACTGAGGTTGTGGTGGCATCATGTCTAGACCCCAAACACCAGAACCACCAGATTTTATTATTTTTGCTAATTTTTTAGCAGAATTTTTGTCGTTGGCATATTTAGATGCCACTTCATTCAATTTCGGACCCTTCTTTACTTTGTCAAGGGAGTGGCATGCAAGGCAATTACTTTTTACCAGTAAATCATAATCAGCATATGCAAAACTCATAGTGCCTGTTAAGCATGAAAATACCAAAAAGCTGACTAATTTTCTCATTTACAAAATCTCAAAAGTCTTTAAAAAAATTAAAAAAAATGCGCTGCCACGAAGGGCAGCGCATTTCAGGGGAACACTTATTGAGGTGTTACGCGGATGATGATGCCTTGATCCTCAAAAGCCACATACAGATTGCCATCTGGTCCCTGAGATATTGCACGGAACCGCCCAGTCACTGTGGGCCAAGAAGCCTGAACTACCGTAGAAGTGAGTCCATCAGCACTGATCTTCAGCACATCCATACGGTTGCCGACGGCTGTGCCGTGAATGCCGATACCGGAGTATCCAACAACCATCCGACCATCCCAGTCTTTCCACTGTTTACCCGACAGGAAAGCGTTGGAGAACATGCCTTGTGACAGCCCATTATTGTTCCACGCTGGCTTCATGGCGTTGGGGTAGGTTTTGAGGTCAGTCATCGGCATAAATGCTGCGCGCACTTTAGGGTCCATGGCACCCATTTGGTTGGGTGAATAGCCACAATAGTCGTCTGAGCAGTCCTTGCGGCCACCTATGTTGGGGCGAGGATCCCAGCCAGCATTGCCACCATTGACCAGAGCCGTCACTTCATCTGTATGCCATGGGCCATTTTCAGCGGTGAATGCGCGGCCATCACCAGGACGGAAAGCAATGGCTTGGGGATTGCGGTGTCCATAGGTGTAGATGCGTGGATCGAACCCCTTGGGCGGCTTGTTACCTGCTGCAGCTTTGCCGTCTCTGTCAATACGCAAAACTTTTCCGGAGATGACTGTGGGGCTTTGTGGACCTGCTCCCAAGTGATTGTCACCCGTGGTCACGTAGAGAAAACCGTCAGTTGGGTTGAAGCGAACACGACCGCCGTTGTGTGCACCGGGTCCACCAAACGGGTGCTTGGATGCCGCTGCTTTGTAGTAGACATCAGGAACGATGTCGGTCCGGTCAGACACGTTGGTAAATGTTGCATCCACCTTCATGCGCATGAGGCGGTTATTTAGTTTGCCGCCGAGTTTAGAGCTGGAATAAACATAGATCTGGCGGTTTTTGGCAAAGTCAGGATCAACCTCAACACCCATCATGCCGGCCTGGCCATCGCAGAAAAGGTCTGCGCTGGTGGATGCATAGCCGGTGACGCCACCGATGGCGTGCAACTTGTTGATAGTGCCTGAGGGGAGTCGAACCGACAAGCCTTTGCACTTCTCAGTGAAGAACATGGTTCCGTCTTTCAAAAAAGACATGTCCCATGGCGAATCAAGCTTGCTAACCACAACTTCAGTAGTAAGAATGGGTGTGGCTGCATACAGACCACCAGACGCCACCAAACTTGCGGCAACTAATCCGGCTTTTACAATATTGATAGTTTTCATGAATTCTCCGAGGTGTTTTGGGGCAAGCCAGCCATGAGTGCTTCACAACTTATCATGCCCTATGCCAAAAAATGCTAGCGTTTTCAAGCTTCCCCAGTTGTTAAAAATCTCAGAGATAAATCTACGACCCAAGCAACTGCGTAACCCGAGTTTTTTTATAGCCGAAGTAAACCTGAAATGTCATAGTAGAAACCCTGAGTCCGGAAAGAATTAGGGTCAGACTCCAATTAGCTCCTGATCGTTTAAAACATAGTGGCGGCTTTGTCGATGTCTAGGAGCCTACCGCTTAAATCCCACCTCACGCTGACTCCGCACAGCCAACACAAACGCCGTGTCAATCTGCGCAACATACTGGTACAGCGCCACATAGCCACGCGATGCCCGGCCTATGACAAGCTCGCGTTTTCCGCCTTTCACCGGCCGCCCTATCTGTGGGCTGTGGGTCAGTATCTGAATGGCTTCCAGAATTTCGCCAATGCGCTCGGGCGCAGAGTCAGGGTCATATTGAATGATGTATTCAAAGAAGCGGTCAAAGTCGCCAAAGACTTCTGGGGCCAGCTCGATGCGGGTCATGCAACGGACTATTTGCTGAGCTTGCGGGCGGCGGGTTTGCGGGGGCGCTCCCCATTTGCGCGGGCCACCAGATAGGCCTTGGCATCATCCCAAGTCACGGTTTTACCGGTGGTGCAGATATTGGCCCAACGCTCGTCGGCCAGGGTGTGAAAGGCGTTGTCCAGCTCCACTTGCTCCACAGTTCGGGCAATGGCATCCATGATGAATGCGTGTGCCGTTTTGCCTGCTTGTTCTGCGGCTGCGACTACGCGGTTTTTTAGATCGTCTTCAATCCGGATGGTGGTGGTGGACATGGTTGCTCCTGTGGACTGCGAACCACTGTAGCACAAATGTGCTATTCGTAATGTGTCAATGAATCGCGGGTTCTGTCGCATTAAGCGAATTTCCCAAAATTGACCCACTACCTGTAGCGTCTCTACCCGACGAATACGCTACCACTGGTGTGTCGTGAAAACAAAAAAGGCTTAATGCGACAGAACCGACAAGACTGCCGCCGCGAAGCTGGCCAAGAAAATCCAAGAGGGTGGTGTCGGCGTCTGGGCCAGATGCCGGCGCAATCCCAAGTCTCCGATGCCGATGCGAAGACGCTGGTCAAATACATCCTGTCGCTCTGAGTAACCTTAAGAATTACCGCAGCGGCAAACGCACGCATGAGGTCATGAGCGTGATCGCCAAGCCCTTGAGCGATCAGGAGATTGAAGACCTGTCCGCCTGGTACGCGTCGCTGCTGATTGATGTGCGCGAGAGCAAATAGGTTTCACCGTACCGCACAGTTCCCGGCGTGGTTCAAAAAGTAACGTTTTTGGGTAACACGGACAATGTGAATTGTAGATGGTTTGCCTATGATTCAACCGATGGCCACCCGAAAAAGTGTTACCCGATTTTGAACCACGCCCTGCAATGCATGGGCTAGGCCCATGCTAAAGTGACTTCACTTTTGTATGGACCTGACCACCACCAAACGCTATCTGCCCTGGCTCGTTGCGACCGTGCTCTTCATGGAGCAGCTCGACTCGACGATCGTTAACACCGCCATCCCGGCGATGGCCGACAGTCTGGGTAGCACGCCGTTAAGCCTGAAGGCAGTGGTTACCAGCTACATCCTGAGCCTGGCAGTGTGCATTCCGGTCAGTGGCTGGCTGGCAGAACGCTTCGGCACCCGACGCATCTTCCTGCTCGCGGTGGCGCTGTTCACGGTTTCGTCGGTGCTGTGCGGCTTGGCGGTCAACTCGACCATGCTGATTGCCGCACGAGTACCCCAGGGCATTGCTGCGGCGATGATGATACCGGTGGGCCGCATGGCTATCGTTCGCACTTTTTCCAAGGGCGAACTGCTGCGCGCCATGAACTTCGTCATCATTCCGGCCCTGCTGGGGCAGCTACTCGGACCCACGGTGGGCGGGTTGATCGTGCACTGGCTGTCATGGCGTTACATTTTCCTCATCAACCTGCCGGTTGGTCTGCTGGCACTGTGGTTCGCACGCCGGTACATGCCGGACTACCGCAGCGAGACGCCGCGCCCGCTGGACATGCGCGGTTGGGTACTGTTTGCCAGCGGGGCCGGGCTGTTGTCGTGGCTGCTGGAAATTTTTGGCGAGCCCCAACTGAGCACGGAGCAAGCGCTGGGGCTGCTGGCAGTTTCGCTGGCGCTGTTAGCTGCGTATGGTTGGCATGCACTGCGCGTACCTTTCCCACTGCTGCGGTTGTCGCTGTTGGGCACGCGCACTTTTCGCGTCTCGGTGCTGGGCGGCTTCGTCGCCCGCTTGGGGGTGGGCGGCATGCCGTTCCTGCTGCCTTTGCTGTACCAACTCGGCCTGGGGCTGCCGGTCTGGCAGTCGGGCCTGCTGCTGATGCCAGCGGCCGCTGCGGCCATGGGAATGAAAGTGATCTCCAGCGCGATGCTGCGACGATTTGGCTACCGCCGGGTGCTGATAGTGAACACGATGCTGCTCGCATGCACCATCGCAAGCTACGCGCTGGTTGAGTCGGGTACGCCCATTTTTGTCATCGTGCTCATCGGCCTGCTGATGGGGCTGTTCAACTCACTGCAGTTTTCCAGCATGAATTCCATCGCCTATGCCGATATTGGCGAGGCCGACGTGGCCATGGCCAGCACGATGGCCAGCACCATGCAGCAGATGTCACTGAGCTTCGGTCTGGCTTGCGGCTCGCTTGTCACCGGCTTTTACCTGGCCGATCTGCCGCAAACGGACCACGTCGCCGTGACTGCCGCACTGCATCACACTTTCCTGACATTAGCGGGCTTGACGCTGCTGTCGTCGCTGTCGTTTTGGACCCTGCGCCCGCATGACGGTGAGAGCGTGAGCAAGGGAAGTGGACGCACCTAACCCGTCACATCAATCAAGCCATGGCGCACAGCCAACAGCGTCATTTCGGCCTGGTTGATCAAGCCCAGTTTTTGCTTGATGTTGTAGAGGTGGGTGCCCACGGTGGAGTTTGAGAGCTTGAGCGTCTCAGAAATTTGGGCCACGGACTGCCCGCGCGCAAGCTGAACGAAAACCTCGAACTCCCGTGCCGAGAGCTTGTCGATCGGCACCGTGCCACCGTGGATGTCCTGCACGGCAATGCGCTGGGCAATCTGGGGATCCAGATAATGCTGCCTTTTGGCAATCGCCCGGATCGCGTCGATCAGGACTTCCGGTGCACTGCGCTTGGACAGGTAACCCAGGGCGCCCGCCTGCAGGGCACGCCTGGGATGGCTGGTGTCCTCGTGGGCCGACAGGGCCAGGATGCGCGCATTCGCGTCTTTCGCCAGCAAACGCTTGATGGCTTCGATCCCCCCCATGCCGGCCATGGCGATGTCCATCACCACCACATCGGGCGCCACGGCCTCAAAAATCTGGCAGGCTACCTCGCCGCTGTCAGCTTCGGCCACCACCTCAATGTCATCGCACGTCTGCAGCAGGAGCTTGAAGCCCATGCGCACCACGGCGTGGTCATCCACCAGCATAACTTTCAAACCGCACCCCCTTGTTGTTTTGCTAATGGCAGCCTGGCCCGCACCCGTACACCGGCAGGTTCGATTTGTTCAAGCTCAAAGCTGCCACCAAGCGCCTGCGCACGTTCACGCATGCCCAGCACCCCATAGCGGCCTGGTGCCTGGAACTGCGCCAGCCGACCTGCCCCATTATCAGCAACCGCCAGTTGCAGCTCCTGGGAGGACACTTGCACCTGCACATCAATGCGGCTGGCCTGAGCATGACGCAAGGCGTTGTTGACGGCCTCCTGGACAATGCGGTACACTGCTGTGGACAGCGCGTCATCCAAGCCATCGAGCGACTCCCCGCTCATCGTCAGGCTCAAAACGACGTCGGGGTGGCGTATGCGCCAGTCCCCCAGCATATCCTGCAGTGCATCGCGCAGGCCGAAGCGGTCCAGGGCCAAAGGCCGCAGCCTGGCAATCAACTGGTGCACCCCCTCGTAGATCTGGTCGGCGCAATCCATCACCAGTCGAGCCGACTGCTCAATCGAGGCATCCTGTCCCGCGGCCCGGCGCGCGATGGCCAGCCCCACGCTCTTGATGGCCGTGACCTGCTGCCCCAACTCATCGTGCAGTTCGCGTGCGATAGCGCCACGCTCCTGCTCAATGCGCGCCTGGATGATCTGGGTCAACTCGCGGTTCTCGGCTAAAGCCTGCGTTGCTTCCTGCGCCTGCCGCCGGGCCAGGGCGCTGTCCTGCACCGACTGGGCCATGCGGTTGAAGGCATGACTGATCAGATGCCCTTCGCGGCCTGACAACTCGGGCAATCGGGTGTCATAAGCGCCTTGCTCCATGCGGCGCAAGCCCTGCACCACCAGACGTTGCGGTTTCATCGCGCGTCCGACCAGTGCATAGACCAGCAGGTTGCCGAGCACGAACCCCGCCAGCACCTTCCACAGCATGGGGTACAGGTCATCCCAGCCATCGAGCGTGGCGCGCGATGGATCGGCCCGCAGCACCATGCGCCCGTTGGGCAGACTGATTTCTTTCGGCGCCAGCGGAGGCGACACGATGCGGCTGTACCACTGGGGCGCATCCCTGCCGACTTTGTAGATCGTCGGCGGCGAACGGTAAATCAGCCGCTCCTGAGCGTCGTACAACTCGATTTCATGGGCGCGAATCCGCCCGACCCGAGTCAGGACATCGGTCATGCCATCCAGCCCACCGCTGCCATACTCCCATCGGACCATGGACAGCAACTGGGTCGCCACCACGTTGGCGCCCATGATCTCCTCGTGCACGCTGCGCCGGGTGTTGTCAATCTGCAAGCCGATGAGCAGAGAGGCAAAAATCCCCAGCAGCGTGGTGATGATCAGGTTGACTTGAAGTCGCAAACTCATGGCGTACCCCCCGCTTGCGGAAAACCGTGGCCCCACGCCGTGAAGTTGCCGTGCGTCACATGGTGCAGGACGGCCTGCGCCAGCGCCAGTGCCATGGTCGGCTCAAAGGGACTGTGGCCGCACCCGTCCACCCACTGCAAACGACTGCCCGGCAGACTGTGGTGCAACTCCCACGCCGCTTGCGGTCGGCAAATCCAGTCCAGACGGCCATGCAGAATTGCCGTCGGCACCGACGCCAGGGAGCGGGCCCGCGCCAGCAGGCCGACATCGCCCCAGAAGCAGCCGTTCAACAGGTAGTGGCTTTGCAGTCGGTATTTGTCCAGCAACGCCGCCGCATCGCCAGCGATGGGTCCCGGCGGCACTGTTGAGCCCTGTCGCTCGGACAACGCGACCTCCCAGGCTTGCCAGGCCCGCGCTCGCTCCAGCGCCACCTGCGGCTGATCGCCCTGCAGGCCCTCGCTGAGCCAACGCAGCAAGTCACCGCGAGCAGTCGCCGGTGCCTGCTGCGCCAGTGTGTCCCAGGCATCGGGCAGGAGTTGGCGTGCCTGCTGGAAAAACCAGTCCACATCGGAGGCCCGGCCGAGAAACACCCCACGCAGGACCAACCCGAGGCAGGACGTGGGATGGGCCGCCGCATAGGCCAGTGCCAGCCCCGCGCCCCAGGACCCCCCCACCACCAGCCAGCGCTCAATGCCCAGATGCTGGCGCAAAAGTTCGATATCGGCCACCAGATGGTCGCTGGTGTTGGCCTGCAGCGCTCCCCGGTGTTGGCTGCGGCCACAGCCGCGCTGATCGAACAGGATCACCCGACAATGCGCAGGGTCGAACAGCTGGCGATGCCGCGGCGAGCAGCCGCTGCCTGGCCCCCCGTGCAAGAAGACCACGGGCAAACCCTCACGCTGTGCGCATTGCTCAAAGTAAATGCGGTGATCATCACCCACATCGAGCCAGCCAACCTGGTAGGGTTCCAAGGGCGGGTACAGCCCATCCGGCAAGCGAATCTCATTCATGCCCGCGATGCTAGCAGCCTGTCGGGCTTTGGGCATCGATAGCGAAAAAGAGCCCCAGCGAAGACAGTTTTTGCCGGATTTGCAGGCCCATAGCCCGGCTATGGGACAAAAAGACGGTGAAAAATGGACCGCTGCGGCGCTTTTGCAGCCGATGCTCCCAAAGTCCGACAGGCTGCTAACCCCATTACGGCCCGAATTCGGCCACGGGCAGGGCTAGCGACTTTGACGACCTCAAAATCATGAAAATCATGAGTTCCCACTCCATGATTCCACGATAGCGCAAACCGCCCATCCTGAGCACACTGATGCTGTACTGGCAGATGCGCTGCCAGTACGTTACGCCGCGTCTTGCGGAAAAAACACACAGGAGAAACCGTATGAAATGGGAAAAACCGGCTGCCAGCGATATGCGCTTTGGCTTTGAAATCACGATGTACATCGCTAACCGCTGATCTCGACCAGCCCGCCGGGGCAACCCGGCGGGCTTTTTTGTTTGATGTGATTGACCTTTCTGTGTCCCCCGCCAACGATGTGTTGCTGTGCTGCCGCAGCCCGACCTACCGTCGGGTGTTGCGCTGCCCACGGAAAGTTCACGTTTGAAAGTCCATGTTCTAGGTTCTGCGGCAGGCGGCGGCTTTCCCCAGTGGAACTGCAACTGCCCCAATTGCGATGGCTACCGCAAAGGCAACAAACAGCTGAGGGCACGGACCCAGTCGTCGATCACCGTCAGTGCTGACCACGAAAACTGGGTGTTGTTCAATGCCTCGCCCGACATCCTGCAGCAAATTCGCAGCTTCCCGTCGCTGCAGCCAGCCCGTGCCTTGCGCGATACTGCGATTCGCGCTGTCTTCCTGATCGACGCACAAATCGACCACACCACCGGCCTGTACATGCTGCGCGAGCACCGCCAGCCGCACGAGCTGTGGTGCCACGCCCTAGTGCGCGAGGATCTCATGAGCGGCAACCCGCTGCTCAAGGTGCTGGAGCACTATTGCGGCATCAACTGGCACGACGTGCCGCTGCAAGGCGCGGGCTTTGCCATGGATGGCGTGCCCGGCCTGCACTTCAACGCCCTGCCGCTGATCAGCAATGCGCCGCCTTATTCACCGCACCGCGACCGGCCGCAGCCCGGCGACAACGTCGGCGTCACCCTCACCGATACAAGCACGGGAAAGAAACTGTTCTACGCCCCCGGCCTGGGCCAGATGGAGCCGCATGTCTGGGCCGCCATGCAGGCCGCCGACTGCGTGCTGGTCGACGGTACGCTGTGGACCGACGACGAGATGATCACGCTCGGCGCTTCGCAAAAAACCTCGCGCGCCATGGGTCACCTGCCGCAAAGCGGACCCGGCGGCATGTTGGAGTGGCTGGCCCAACTTCCGGCCAGCACCCGCAAGGTGCTGATTCACATCAACAACACCAACCCCATCCTCGATGAAGACAGTGCGCAGCGGCAGGAACTGACGCGCCGCGGCATCGAGGTAGCCTATGACGGCATGGAGATTGAACTATGAGCAGCGCCCCCGCTCCCTGGAGCCAGCAAGAATTCGAAGCCAAGCTGCGTGGCAAAAGCACCAGCTATCACATCCATCACCCCTTCCACGTGATGATGGCCGAGGGCAAGCTCACACGCGAGCAGTTGCAGGGCTGGGTCGCCAACCGCTTTTACTACCAGATCTCGATTCCGATCAAGGACGCGGCCATTTTGTCGAACTGCGACAACCGCGAGATTCGCCGCGAATGGATCTTGCGCATTCTCGATCACGACGGCTGCACCTTCGGCGGCATTCAGGATGCGGGCGGCATTGAAGCGTGGGTCGGCCTGGGCGAGGCGGTGGGCCTGTCGCGCGACGACGTGACATCGTTGCGCCATGTGGCACCGGCGGCGCGCTTTGCGGTCGATGCCTATGTCAACTTCGCGCGCCGCCAGCCCTGGCAAGAGGCCGTCGCCTCCAGCCTGACCGAACTCTTTGCGCCGCACATTCACCAGCAGCGCATCGACACCTGGCCGACGCAATACCCGTGGGTCAATAGCGAGGGCTTGCGCTACTTCAAACAGCGCCTGACCCAGGCCCGGCGCGATGTGGAGCACGGCCTGCGCTTCACGCTGGACTACTTCAGCCAGACCCGCGCGTTGCAGGAACGGGCGCTGGAGATTTTGCAATTCAAGCTTGACGTGCTGTGGGCGCTGGCCGATGCCATCATGCTGAGCCAGTGCGAGATCGAGATCAAGGGGCCGAAGATCGGCCAGCCCGCATGAACGCGCCGCCAACCGCCATCGGCCTGGATGACCACCCGCGCGTGGCCGCGCACTACCGCCTGCAGTGGGAAGAGGTACAGAATGCCTGGGTGCTGCTGTACCCCGAAGGCATGGTCAAGCTCAACGGCAGCGCCGGGGAAATCATGCACCGCCTCGACGGTGAGAAAACCGTGCAGGTTCTGATCGACGAGTTGGAGCGCGAATTCGACACCACGGGTCTGGCCCCGGACGTGCTGGATTTTCTGGCAATCGCGCAGCGCGAGGGCTGGGTTTAAACCACGTAGGATTCAGGATTAACCTAGCTAATTAATCCGTCACGTCATCCGAATGACGCATAGGATGATTTACCTTCTTAGGAGCAGCAAAATGACACAGCCAACATCGTTAGGCCAATCAGTTGTGCAAAAAGAAATACATGCACAGGCCCAGAACAATGGCGTAGCCGCCAACATGACGAATACCCAGCCACTGTGGCTGCTGGCTGAGGTCACTTATCGTTGCCCGTTGCACTGCGCCTTCTGTTACAACCCGACCAATTACGACAGCCATACGCAAAATGAGTTAAGCACTGAGCAATGGATTCAAGTGCTGCGCGATGCACGCAAGCTGGGCGCGATACAACTTGGCATATCCGGCGGCGAGCCGCTAGTACGCGACGATATTGAAGAAATTGTTATTGAGGCGAAAAAGCTGGGTTATTACAGCAACCTGATTACTTCCGGCGTGGGATTAACAGAAAAGCGCATCCAGGCCTTGAAGGAAGGTGGTCTCGACCATATCCAGCTTTCCATGCACGATGTCACCGCAGACATTAACAACTTCATCACCAGTACCAAAACCTTTGAACTGAAGAAAAAAGTCGCCGCCATGATCAAGAGTCAAGGCTACCCCATGGTGCTGAACGTGGTGATACACCGCTACAACATTGACCACATCAAGGAAATCCTGGAAATGGCAGAAGGCCTTGGTGCCGATTATGTAGAGCTCGCCAATACCCAATACTACGGCTGGGCACTGGTGAACCGTAATCAGCTTATGCCACTCAAGGAACAAATTGATCATGCGGAAGTGGTGACCAACGAGTTCCGTAAAAAAGTCGGCAACAAGATAAAGATTTTCTTCGTGGTACCCGATTATTTCTCAGACCGCCCCAAGAAGTGCATGAACGGCTGGGGCGAAGTGTTCATGATAGTAACCGCCAATGGCGATGTGTTGCCTTGTCATTCAGCGCGTGTGTTGCCTAATATGCAGTTCCCCAATGTGCGTGAACAAGGCCTGGAATGGGCTTGGAAAGATTCACCTGCGTTTAACAAATACCGTGGCAAGGCCTGGATGAAGGAGCCATGTCGCAGCTGTCCGGAGCAGGATAAAGACTTGGGTGGCTGTCGTTGTCAGGCATTTTTATTGTCGGGCGATGCAGAAATGGCCGACCCGGTATGTAGCCTGTCGCCCAACCATCATTTGATTGAAAAAGCGATTGAAGACTCCAAGAATCCGGTACTTCGAGAGCAGCCGATTATTTTCAGGACAGACAAAAACTCCAAGAAATACGCCAGCGGTGAATCAAAGGAGCGTATCGAAGAGTTCCACGCTCTGCCCTAAGGAGTTGAGCAAAAATAACTGCCGCTGCCAGGCCATGATGCTGACCGGCGATGCCGCCAACGCCGACCCGGTTTGCGACAAATCGTCGTTTCATCACAAGGTTGAAAAAGCGGTGGCGTATGCGCAAGTACCGGATTCGCAGCGCACTGTCGTCAAACCGATGGTTTTCCGCGACCCGAAGAATTCACGGCAACTGGATCAAGCTAACTTTGATGATTCGAGGTCGCCGCACCCCCGATCGTGAAAGACACTGGCCGACTACAGCACCTTCGACATTGACGGCTACCGTGCCAACAGCCAGACCGAACGCAAACAGTCATTGCGGGCCTGACCCGCAATCCATGCCGCGCGGGCTCCCGCCGCTGTAATGCTGTCGCGCTATTTGCTCTGCGCGAACACCTTCGAACGCAAGGCCGCCAGGTCGAGCACGCGCAAGCCGCCGTATTCGATGCGCATGGCACCCTGCGATTGCAGGGCGGCCAGCGACTCGTTCACGCGCTGGCGAGACAGGCCGACCAGGTAGGCCAGCTCCTGCTGGGTGATGCGCAGGACCTCACCGACACCCGGGTACAGCACCGGGTTGAACAAGGCCGCCAGGCTGCGCGCCACACGCACGTCCGGGTTGGTCATGCGGTCGATCTCGCGCGCGGCGATGAACTGGCTCAGGCGCTCGTTGAGCTGGTTCATCACGAAGCGGTTGAAACCGAGGGAGTGGTTCAGCAGCCAGTGAAAGGTGTCCACTGGCAAACCGGCCACCACGCTTTTGCGCAGCGCCTGGATGTTGTAGCGGTAGGGCTCGCGCTTGAGCGCCGTGCCCTCGCCAAACCAGCCGCCCGGGGGCACGCCGGTAAACGTCATGGTCAGGCCCTGGGCGTTGTCGGCGCTCATCTTGAGCAGCCCTTCGACCACGCCCAACCAGTAGGTCACCGGTTTGCCGACGCGGCACACATAGTCGCCGGGTGCTGCGTCGCTGACCTGCAACTGCGCCACCGCACGCGCGCGCTCCTCCGGCTGCAGCAACTGCAACCACGGAATGCCTTGCAGCTCGTCAGGCGTGGGCGTCCTGCGGCGCTGGTGAAGGGTCAGATCAGTGTGCATGGGTGACAACGAGAGAACTGCGGGAAAGTCCGGGTAGGGGTGTCCCCTAAATTGTCGTCGAAATGACACCAGAACGTCAAACCCAGGCCTAGTATCCAGCGCATACTCCGCTTTCCATGCCTTCATGGAAGCTGGGCTTAACTCTGGAGACAAGGTACCGAATGCAGACCACCTTCCCCCGTTTGCTGCTGAAACACGCTGCCGAGCGCCCCACGGCGCCCGCCATGCGCGAGAAGGAATACGGCATCTGGCAAGCGCACAGTTGGGCCGCCATGGCAACGCTGGTTGAACACATTGCCTGCGGCCTACACCAGGCCGGGCTGCAGCGCGGCGAGCACATGGTCGTCATAGGCGCGAACCGGCCGCGCCTGTACGCCACCATGCTGGCGGCGCAGTCGCTGGGCGCGATTGCGGTGCCACTGTACCAAGACGCGGCGGGCACCGAATGCGTGTTTCCCATCACCAATGCCGAGGTCCGCTTTGCGATGGTCGAAGACCAGGAGCAGGTTGACAAACTGCTGGAGATTCGCGAGCAGTGTCCGCAGTTGGTCCACATTATTTTTGATGCCCCGCGCGGCCTGCGCAACTACCAGGAGCCGGGTTTGGTCGCGCTGGATGCGTTGATCGCCTCGGGCCAGGCCTTCGCTGGCGAGCAGCCAGGGTTTTTCCGGGAACAGGTCGAAAAAACGCAGCCTGATGATGTCGCCGCCATGTTCTTCACCTCCGGCACCACCGGTAACCCCAAGGGTGTCGTCCACACGCACAACACATTGCTGGACCGCGCCCAGGCCGGCGCCGAATTTGACAATTTGAGCAACACCGAGGAAGTGCTGGCTTACCTGCCACCGGCCTGGATTGGCCAGAACATTTTCAGCTACGCGCAGTGGCTGTGTTGCGGCTACGTGGTGAACTGCCCCGAAAACGCCAGCACCGTCAGCATCGACCTGAAAGAAGTTGGCCCGACTTATTACTTCGCGCCGCCGCGCGTGTTTGAAGGGCTGCTGACCAGCGTGATGATCCGCATGGAAGACGCGGGCGCCATCAAGCGCGGGATGTTCCACTTTTTCATGGCTATCGCCAAAAGAGTCGGCCCCGACCTCATGAACGGTCGTTCGGTCGGCACGCTTGACCGGCTGCTCTACGCGCTGGGTCGGCTGATGGTTTATGGGCCATTGCTGAACAATTTGGGGTTTTCGCGGGTGCGCCTGGCTTATACCGCAGGTGAGGCGATTGGCCCGGATTTGTTCACGTTTTACCGCTCCATAGGCATCAACCTGAAGCAGCTTTACGGTTCAACCGAGACGGCTGTATTTGTCTGCCTACAGCCCGACAACGAAGCGCGTGCAGACACGGTTGGCGTGCCGATTGCGGGCGTTGAAATCAAAGTGGCCGACAACGGCGAGATCATGGTCAAGTCAAAAGGCCTGCTCAAGGAATACTACAAAAACCCAGCCGCCACGGCCGAGGTGCTGACCGCAGACGGCTGGTACCACACCAGCGATGCCGGTTTTCTCGACGCCAGCGGGCACCTGAAAATCATCGACCGCGTCAAAGACGTCGGCCGCATCAAGGGCGGCGCCAACGATGGCGCCATGTTTGCACCCAAGTATGTCGAGAACAAGCTGAAATTTTTCCCGTATATCAAAGAGGTCGTGGCCTATGGCGACGGCCGCGAAAAAGTCTGCGTGATGCTCAACATCGACTTTGACGCGGTGGGCAACTGGGCCGAGCGGCGCAACCTGCCCTATGCCGGCTACACCGACCTGGCGCAAAAGCCCGAGGTCTATCAGCTCATCAAGGAGTGCGTTGAAAAAGTCAATGCCGACCTCAGCGTAGACGCCCTGCTGGCGGGCTCGCAGATCAGCCGCTTCCTGGTGCTGCACAAGGAGCTCGACGCCGATGACGGCGAGCTGACCCGGACCAACAAGGTGCGCCGCGGCTTCATTGCAGAGAAATACCAACCGCTAATTGATGCGCTGTACAACGGCCAGACCGAGCAATTCATTGACACCGTGGTCAAGTTTGAAGACGGCCGTAGCGGTAGCGTGAGTGCCACGCTGAAGATCGGCGATACGAAGACATTTGCCCCGGTGAGGGCTGCAGCATGACCAAAAAGATCGGCGACGTCATTCTCGAGGTCCACAACATCTCCCTGAGCTTTGGCGGCGTCAAGGCCCTGGCCGACATTTCCTTCGACGTGAAGGAGCACGAGATTCGCGCCATCATCGGCCCCAACGGCGCCGGCAAAAGCTCCATGCTCAACTGCATCAACGGCGTCTACACGCCGCAGCAGGGAACCATCACCTTTCGCGGCCAGACCTTCAAGCACATGAACAGCCACCAGGTGGCCGTCATGGGGGTGGCGCGTACCTTCCAAAACCTGGCGCTGTTCAAGGGCATGAGTGTGCTCGACAACATCATGGCCGGGCGCAACCTGAAGATCAAGAGCAACCTGCTGCTACAGGCGCTGGGCGTGGGCCCGGCCCGCAAGGAAGAATTCAAACACCGCGAAGCGGTTGAAAAAATCATCGACTTTCTGGAAATCCAGGCCTACCGCAAGACGCCGGTCGGGCAGTTGCCCTATGGCCTGCAAAAGCGCGTGGACCTGGGGCGCGCGCTGGCGATGGAGCCGCAGGTGCTGCTGCTCGACGAGCCGATGGCCGGCATGAACGTCGAAGAAAAACAGGACATGTGCCGCTTTGTGCTCGATGTCAATGACGAGTTCGGAACCACTGTCGTGCTGATCGAACACGACATGAGCGTGGTGATGGACATTTCGGACCGCGTCGTGGTGCTGGACTACGGCAAGAAAATCGGCGATGGCACACCCGACGAGGTGCGCAACAACGAAGACGTGCTCCGGGCCTACCTCGGAACGAGCCACTGAATACGGATAAATCAATATGGCATTTTTTCTGGAAACACTGATGAGCGGCCTGATGGCCGGCATGCTCTATTCGCTGGTCGCGCTGGGCTTTGTACTGATCTTCAAGGCCTCCGGCGTCTTCAATTTCGCGCAGGGCGCGATGGTGCTGTTCGCCGCGCTGGCGATGGCCCGCTTCTCGGAATGGATTCCGCAATGGACCGGCATCGAAAGCCGCCTGCTCGCCAACCTGGCGGCCTTCGTGATTGCCGGCCTCATCATGTGCATCGTGGCCTGGCTGATCGAATACCTGGTGCTGCGCCACCTGGTCAACCAGGAGGGCGCGACCTTGCTGATGGCCACGCTGGGCATTACCTATTTCCTGGAAGGCCTGGGCCAGACGATCTTCGGCAGCGACATCTACAAGCTCGACATCGGCATGCCGAAAGACCCGGCCTTCGTGCTGGGCTCGGTGTTCCCGGGCGGCATCCTGATCAGCAAGGAAGACCTGTATGCTGCCTTGATCGCCGCCGTGCTGGTGGCCGTGCTGAGCCTGTTCTTCCAGAAGACAGCCACCGGCCGGGCGCTGCGCGCCGTGGCCGACGACCACCAGGCCGCGCAATCGATCGGCATTCCACTGAACCGCATCTGGGTCATCGTCTGGTGCGTGGCCGGCGTGACGGCGCTGGTGGCCGGCATGATCTGGGGCAGCAAGCTGGGCGTGCAGTTCTCACTGGCCACGGTAGCGCTGCGTGCCCTGCCCGTGATCATCCTGGGCGGCCTGACTTCGGTGCCCGGCGCCATCATTGGCGGCCTGATCATCGGCGTGGGCGAAAAACTCTCCGAGGTTTATCTCGGCCCCTTTGTCGGCGGTGGCATTGAGATCTGGTTTGCCTACATGCTGGCGCTGGTGTTCCTGTTGTTCCGTCCACAGGGTTTGTTTGGCGAGAAGATCATTGATCGAGTGTGAGAGATTGAGACTTTGCAGGACAGACCAAGATTTGCGAAGCAAATTTGCTCTGTCCCCAACTGATTAGAAAGTGTTATGTTTTACAGAGAAAACGGCCAGTTCAAGACCTCTTACCGGACTGACCAGCAAATTTTTCCGATCTCGCAAGACCACTGGGGCGTGCTGGCCCTGCTGGCGGTGGCGGCCATTGGTGTGCCCCTGATGGCCGACGAGTACATGTTCCGCGCCATCTTGATTCCGTTCCTGATCCTGGCGCTGGCAGCCCTTGGCGTGAATATTCTGATCGGTTATTGCGGCCAGATTTCCCTTGGTTCGGGGGCCTTCATGGCCGTCGGCGCCTACGCGGCTTACAACACCTTTGTCCGGATCGAGGGCATGCCGCTGATCGTGGCCCTGCTCTCGGGCGGCTTCTTCGCCACGCTGGTCGGCATATTTTTCGGCATCCCCAGCCTGCGGGTCAAGGGCCTGTACCTGGCCGTGGCGACGCTGGCCGCGCAGTTCTTCTGTGACTGGGCGTTCCTGCGTATCGGCTGGTTCACCAACAACACCCCTTCGGGCTCGGTATCCGTCTCCAATCTGCAGGTGTTCGGCTGGCAAATAGAAACTCCTTTGCAAAAATACCTGTTTTGCCTGGCTTTTCTGCTGGTGTTTGCCTTGCTGGCCAAAAACCTGGTGCGCGGCGCGATCGGCCGCGAGTGGATGGCGATTCGCGACATGGACGTGGCCGCCGCGGTGATCGGCATCCGTCCGATGTACGCCAAACTCAGCGCCTTTGCCGTCAGCTCGTTCATCGTCGGGGTAGCCGGCGGCCTGTGGGCCTTCGTTCACCTGGGTTCCTGGGAGCCCGCGGCGTTCTCCTTGGACCGCTCGTTCCAGTTGCTGTTCATAGTCATCATCGGTGGCCTAGGCTCTATCATGGGCAGCTTCTTCGGCGCAGCCTTCATCGTGATTCTGCCAATTTTCCTGAACCAGTTTCTCCCCGCGCTCGGCGCGCTGGTCGGCGTGGAGATTTCCACGGCAGCGGTCTCACATGCCGAGTTCATGATCTTCGGCGCACTGATCGTCTGGTTCCTGATCGTCGAGCCGCACGGCCTAGCCAGGTTGTGGAGTGTGGCCAAGCAGAAACTGCGGCTGTGGCCGTTTCCACACTGAACCGCTATCAGGGGTAAGGATGGGTAAGGATTACTGGGAATTACCAATGCGTTTTGGGTGGTTTGGCCGTTTAATGGTGTGTCAGGTTTTTTTAGGTATATTTTTAATTTTTTAGGAGACAGCAATGAAAGTTCGTAATTTGATACTGGCGGCGGCAGTCCTTGCCGCCGGCGCTTCGTCCGTCGTGACGACCAGCGCCTTTGCCCAGCCCAAGGAGCAGTTCTTCCCGATGCTGGTTTACCGCAGCGGCGCCTTCGCGCCCAACGGTGTGCCTTTCGCCAACGGCATGGCTGACTACTTCAAGTTGGTGAACGCCAGGGGTGGCATCAACGGCGTGAAGCTGTTGTTTGAAGAGTGTGAAACCGGCTACGCGACCGACCGCGGCGTGGAGTGCTACGAGCGCCTCAAGGGCAAGCATGGCGGCGCCACGGTATTCCAGCCGCTGTCCACCGGCATTACCTTCGCGTTGACCGAAAAGGCGCCGGGCGACAAGATTCCATTGATCACGTCGGGCTATGGCCGCAGCGAATCGGCCGACGGCGGTGTTTTCAAGTGGAACTTCCCGCTGGTCGGAACCTACTGGGTGGCGGCCGACATTTTGGTGCAGCAGGTTGGCAAAAAGTCGGGCGGGCTGGACAAGCTCAAGGGCAAGAAAATTACCCTGGTCTACCACGACAGCCCCTACGGCAAGGAGCCGATTCCGTTGTTGCAGGAGCGTTCGGCGCAACTGGGCTTCTCGCTGCAATTGTTGCCGGTGGCCGGCGCCGGCATCGAACAGAAGGCGACCTGGCTGCAGATTCGGCAAAACCGGCCTGACTACGTCTTCCTCTGGGGTTGGGGTGTCATGAACTCGACCGCCCTCAAGGAAGCTGTCGCCACCGGCTACCCGCGCGAGAATATGTACGGCGTCTGGTGGTCGGGCGCTGAACCCGATGTGAAAGACGTTGGCGACGGCGCCAAGGGCTATAACGCCTTGGCCCTGCAGCACGGCGCCGAGCCCAATTCGGCGGTCGTCAAGGAAATCATGGAGAAAGTCCACGCCAAGGGCCAAGGAACCGGACCGAAGGATGAGGTCGGCCAGGTGCTGTACATGCGCGGCTTGTCGGGCGCCATGTTCGCGGTGGAAGGCGTGCGCGCCGCGCAGGAACGCTTCGGCAAGGGCAAGTGGATGACCGGCGAGCAGGCGCGCTGGGGCTATGAGAACATGCACCTGACGCAAGCCAAGCTCGATGCACTGGGCTTCAAGGGCGTGATGCGTCCGGTCAGCACCTCGTGCCTGGACCACATGGGGGCCTCTTGGGCGCGCATCCATACCTGGGACGGTTCCAAGTGGGTGTTCACCTCCGACTGGCTGCAGGCTGATGACCAGATCATCAGGCCCATGGTCAAGGCCGCGGCTGACAAGTATGCCGCCGAGAAGAAGCTGACACGCCGTACGCCGGCAGACTGCCAGTCCTGATTACGGGGCTTTCATCCCTTCGTGCAGGGCACGGGGATGAGGTTGGCGGCTTGACCAAGCCGCCAACTGAAAGGGCAATGAAGCTGGCCTTTCAGTTGGCTACCACCAATTTACACGGATTCATTCATGAGCACTCCCAACATCGCTCTCAACGTCAACGGCATCGAGGTCATCTACAACCATGTGATTCTCGTGCTCAAGGGCGTGTCCCTGCAGGTGCCAGAAGGGAAGATCGTGACCCTTCTGGGCGGCAACGGCGCCGGAAAGACCACCACCTTGCGGGCGGTCTCCAACCTGCTCAAAGGTGAACGCGGCGCCGTCACCAAAGGCTCGATCGAGCTGCGCGGCGAGCGCATTGAAAACCTGTCGCCTGCCGATCTGGTGCAGCGCGGCGTGGTGCAGGTGATGGAAGGCCGGCACTGCTTCGCCCACCTAACGATTGAAGAGAATTTGCTGACCGGCGCCTACACGCGCAAGAACAAGGCAGAAGTGGCTGCCAATCTGGAAAAGGTCTACAACTATTTCCCGCTGCTGAAAACGCGGCGCAGCTCGCAAGCGGCCTACACCTCGGGCGGTGAGCAGCAGATGTGCGCCATCGGCCGGGCGCTGATGGCCAACCCGAGTATGGTGCTGCTCGACGAGCCCTCGATGGGGCTGGCGCCGCAGATCGTCGAAGAGGTTTTCAACATCGTGCGGGACCTCAACCGACAAGAAAAAGTCACCGTCCTGCTGGCCGAGCAGAACACCAACATGGCGCTGAAATACGCCGACTATGGCTACATCATGGAAAGCGGCCGTGTTGTGATGGACGGCCTGGCCAGCGACCTCGCCAACAACGAGGACGTGAAGGAGTTCTACCTCGGCGTCGGCGGTGGCGAGCGCAAGAGCTTCAAGGATGTCAAGAGTTACAAACGCCGCAAGCGTTGGCTAGCTTGAGGATACAAACAATGACTCAACACTACGACGCGCTGGAAACGCGCTCTTCGGATGCGCGCGAAGCCGCACTGATGGCGGCCTTGCCGACCCAGGTCGCCCGCGCGAAGCAGTCGGCTGCCGCCTTTGCCGCCATCCTCAAAGACGTGGAGCCGGCCCGGATCAACACCCGCCAGCGGCTGGCGACTTTGCCGGTCACGCGCAAGCATGAGTTGCTGGAGCGCCAGCAGGCAGCGCGCGCCCGCGGCGGCGAGGTGTTCGGCGGCTTCAGCAACATCGGCTTTGGCGCCGCGATGCCGCGCATCTTTGCCAGCCCCGGCCCGATCTACGAGCCCGAGGGCACAGCGCGCGACTACTGG
This sequence comes from Polaromonas sp., assembly GCA_038902795.1. Lineage (GTDB taxonomy): Bacteria > Pseudomonadota > Gammaproteobacteria > Burkholderiales > Burkholderiaceae_C > Polaromonas. The sequence continues at coordinate 20,395 of JBCKNJ010000023.1, forward strand.
CGCATGGCGCGCGCCATGTTCGCGGCGGGTTTTCGCCCCGGCGAGCTGATTCACAACTGTTTCAGCTACCACTTCGTGCCGGCCGGCTCGATGATGGAAACCGGCGCTCATGCACTGGGCTGCACGGTGTTTGCCGGTGGCACCGGGCAGACCGAGCAGCAGGTGCAGGCGATTGCGGAGCTGATGCCGGCCGGTTATATCGGCACACCGGGCTTTTTGAAAATTATTGTCGAAAAAGCGCTGGCGATGGGAGTGGCCCTGCCCAGCCTGAAAAAAGCCATGCTCGGCGGCGAGGCTTTCCCGCCGAGCTTGCGCGACTGGTTTCTTGAGCGCGGCATCGCCGGCTACCAGTGCTATGCCACCGCCGATCTGGGCCTGATCGCCTACGAAACACCCGCCCGCGAGGGACTGGTGCTCGACGAAGGCGTCATCGTGGAGATCGTGCGCCCGGGCACCGGCACCCCGGTGCCCGTTGGCGAAGTCGGCGAACTGGTAGTCACCACCCTGAACCCCGACTACCCGCTGATCCGTTTCGGCACCGGCGACCTCTCGGCCATCCTGCCCGGACCTTGCCCGACCGGCCGAACCAACACCCGCATCAGGGGCTGGATGGGCCGGGCCGACCAGACCACCAAGATCCGCGGCATGTTTGTGCATCCCGGCCAGGTGGCCGACATCACCCGGCGCTTTCCCGAAGTGCTCAAGGCCCGCCTGGTCGTGAGCGGCGAGATGGCCAGCGACAGCATGACGCTCAAGGTGGAGGCCGCCTCGATGCCACAGGGGCTGGAAACCCGGATCAGCGAGGCGATCCGCGATGTGACCAAACTGCGCGGCGATGTCGAGCTGGTGGCCCCGGGCAGCCTGCCTAACGACGGCAAGGTCATCGAGGATGCCCGAAGTTACAAATAACCGGGGGCTTGCCCTTACGTAGTTCCCGCGATGGACACAGCCCTGCAGATTCGTATACTCAATGGGCAAATTTTAAAGGAGCCACTTTATGAAACGACTGTTAGTTCTCGTCGCTGCCGCGACCACCCTGTTCGCCAATGCGCAAACCTTTCCGGGCTCCAAGCCCGTCGCGTTTGTGGTTCCTTTTGCGGCCGGCGGACCGACCGACCGTGTGGCGCGCGACCTGGCCGAAGCCATGCGCAAGTCCATGGGCGGCAGTGCCAATTTTGTGGTGGAGAACGCCGTCGGTGCCGGCGGTACCATTGGCGCCACCAAAGTAGCCAAGGCGACACCTGACGGCCACACGCTGCTGCTGTGGCATATCGGCATAGCCGCGACGCCCGCGCTGTACCGCAAGCTGCAGTACAAACCGCTGGAAGATTTCGAGTACCTGGGCATGATCAATGAAGTGCCCATGACCCTGATCGGCAAGCCCCAACTGCCGGCCAACACCTACCGCGACCTTGAAAACTACATTCGCGCCAATGCCGGCAAGCTCAACCTTGCCCACGCCGGCCTGGGTTCTGCCTCGCACCTGTGCGGACTGATGTGGCAATCGGCGATCAACGCCCCGGAAGCCATGGCCACCATTCCTTTTGGCGGCACCGGGCCAGCTATGAATGCACTGGTCGGCGGCCATGTCGATGTGATGTGTGACCAGACCACCAACACCGTCGGCCAGATCGAAGCCGGCCTGGTCAAGGCCTTTGCCGTGACCACGGCCAAGCCTTTGTCCACGCACAAGCTGCTCAAGGACTACCCGACCCTGCAGGAGGTGGGCCTGAAGGGCTTTGATCTGACCGTCTGGCACGGCCTGTATGCCCCAAAAGGCACGCCGCCGACCGTCCTGGCGCAACTGAACACTGCGCTCAAGGCGGCGTTGAAAGACCCCGACTTCATCAAGAAGCAGGTGGCTTTGGGCGCCGTGGTCGTGACCGACAAGCGCGTGGAGCCGGCAGCGCACAAGGCCTTTGTGGCGGCAGAAATCGCCAAGCTCAAGCCGGTGATTGAAGCGGCCGGCAAGTTCGCCGACTGATTCCCACTCACCCGCATGCAAGCCGCCAGACGCAAGCCTGCGGCTTTTTCCATGGCGGGCCGGGAGTTATTGGGGTCAGAGCCCAAATTCGACTAGCCTACGGCTCGCCCGGAGGGCGCGGTGCGATGCACCGCAGCGAAATTGGTGTCTGACCCCAATAACTCCTGCGGCGCTACACTAAAAGCACCCCTTTGACACATCCGAACAGGACCCCCTATGACACAACTTTTCAAGACAACCCGGCGCCTGGCCCTTTCCAGCATTGCACTGGCAGTTGTTGGTTTTATAGCATTTCCGATCCATGCCCAAACCGGCTGGCCGGTCAAACCGGTGCGGATTGTGGTGCCGTTCGCGCCCGGCGGCACCACCGACATCCTGGCCCGCGCTGTCGCGCCCGAGCTGTCCAAAGCCTTCGGCCAGCCCTTCATCGTTGACAACCGGGCCGGTGCCGCCGGCAATGTGGGCGCCGACATCGTTGCCAAGTCGCCCGCAGATGGCTACACGCTGCTGATGGGCACCGTCGGCACCCACGCCATCAACAAGTCGCTGTACGCCAAGATGCCCTTTGACCCGCAGAAAGACTTTGCCCCGATCACGCTGGTCGCCGGCGTGCCCAACGTGATGGTGATGAACGCCGACAAGGCCACCAAGCTGGGCATCAACAACGTGGCGGACTTTGTCAAATACGCCAAGGCCCACCCCGGCCAGTTCAGCATGGCTTCCAGCGGCAGTGGCACCTCCATCCACCTGGCGGGCGAAATGTTCAAGGTGCAGAACGGGATTTTCATGGTCCATATTCCCTACCGCGGCTCCGGCCCGGCCCTGCTCGACCTGCTCGGTGGCAACGTCGACGTGATGTTTGACAACCTGCCGTCGGCCATACCGCATATCAAGAGCGGCAAGCTCAAGGCCTTTGCCGTCACCAGTGCCCAGCGCTCGGCAGCGATGCCCGAGTTGCCCACGGTGGAAGAAGCCGGCAAGCTCAAGGGCTTTGAGGCGAGCAGCTGGTTCGGCCTGCTGGCACCCGCCGGCACCCCGGCCGAAGTGGTGCTGCGGCTGCAGCAGGAAACCGCGAAGGCCCTCAACTCGCCCGCCATGAAGGAAAAGTTGCTGGCCCAGGGCGCCATCCCCAGCGGCAACAGCCCGCAGGAGTTTGCGCGATTCATTGACTCCGAAATCACGAAATGGGCGCTGGTGGTGAAAGCTTCCGGTGCAAAAGTCGATTAACTCGCAGGCTAATCGCGCGCTTCAGACACCCCAGACAACTTCATCGCCCGCCTTCTGGTTTCGCTTGAGCATGTCGATAAACGGCATGGCACGCTGGCGCAACCCCAGGCCATCGCCGGGTACTGCAGCTGCATCTTTATCGTCCGACCCATCGTGAGACGCTTCATGCGCAATGGCAGCCTCAAGCGCGGCAATGGCATCCGGCATCTGTTCGGCCAGGATGATGCCCTTGGCCCCGGCATCCTTGCCAATGATTTCAAGTATCTTGCGGCCATTGGCTTCCAGCATGATGATATCGCCCACGTTTTTTGATTTGAATTTGTAAAGCATGGGAGCATTATGAAATGTTTCTTGCACTGACTGAAAATAGCAGCATGTTCAATATCGCTACGGTTCAAAAACCTGCCGCCCAGAGCCTGAGCCAGGACGGTCTCAGCCTGCTGTCGCCATCAGAGCTGATCACGACCCTGAAGCTGCCCGCAACCAGCTGGACGCAAGACTGGCAAGCCTTGACCAGTTCATGGAACCGGCTGCCGCCCGATGCGCATCTGAAAGACGGCGGCCACTACCGCAAACGCCGCCACGCCTGCTTTGTGCAGGACACAGCCTCAGGGCAACTGCTGCAGACCCGGCATCGCGCGCACTGGCAGCCAACCGAGTACAACGCGCTGCACGGCGGTTTCGAGCGCTGGTTTGATCCGGTGGAGCCTGCAGTCGCCAACGCGGCTGCATGGACGCAATTGCTGACCGCTTTTGGCAAGCTGTTCAGCCAGGTGCAAGCCGTGCCGCACTGGTACATCGAAGCGCACCAGTTCCGCATTGACACGGCGGGCGGTGTCGGCAGGCCAACACCTGAAGGCGCGCACCGCGACGGCGTGAATTTTGTGGTGCTGCTGCTGGTGGACAGGCAGCGCGTCAAGGGTGGTGAGACTCGTGTCTTTGATGCCAACGGCCCGCATGGTGTGCGCTTTTTGATGCAGGAGCCGTTGACGACCCTGCTGCTCGATGACGCGCGCGTGATTCACGAAACCACCCCCATCCTGCCACTGGATGAGCATGACCGCAGTGGTTTTCGCGATACGCTGGTGCTAACTTACCGGGCCGCCGGGTTCCAGGCACCTTGACTTCATATGGACATGGAAGAACGCGCACGTAGCGACCACCACCAGACCTTGCGGTTGTGGCTACGCCTGCTGACCTGCACGCAGCTGGTTGAAAAGCAGGTGCGCAGCCAGTTGCGCGAGCAGTGGGGCACCACGCTGCCGCGCTTCGATTTGATGGCGCAGCTTGAGCGCAACCCCGACGGGCTGAAGATGAACGAGCTATCGCGCCGCATGATGGTCACTGGCGGCAACGTCACCGGCATCACCGACCAGCTGGTGGCTGAAGGCCTGGTCGAGCGCCTGGATGTCGAAGGTGACCGCCGCGCCTACCGTGTGCAGCTAACGACGGCGGGCCGCAAACTATTTATTGAAATGGCACGCCAGCATGAGGCCTGGATAGTCGCTTCGTTTGAAGGACTCTCCACGCGCGAGGTCGAGTCGCTGCACAAGTTGCTGGGCAAGGTCAAGCAACACCAAATTGCGGTGTGCTTCAAAATCGGGTAACACACCATGATATTTTCCACACCCAAAAAAATCCGCTTTCATCACTGCGACCCTGCTGGCATTGTTTTTTATCCGCAATTTTTTTATCTGCTGCATGAGGCACAAGAGGACTTTTTGGCGCACCTCGGTTTTGCCGAGCACCAGCTGATTGCCTCGGGCATGGGCGTACCCATCGTGAACTTGAAAACCGAGTTTTTAGGCATGTGCAGAAATGGCGATGACATCAATATCCATCTGAGTTTGTCAAAAGTAGGCAGCTCAAGCATTGGCATGACATACACAATTACCGGCGACGACGGCAAGGTGAGATTGCGGGCCAACGGTGTGGTAGTTTACTCCACCATACCGCAGGGCAAGCCCATGCGCATTCCAGATGATTTGCGCCATGCACTTGCGCCTTACCTACAAAATGAGCAGCAAACACCATGACAAAACTTCAGACCTGCGCATACCCGTTGGGGTTGGCGCTTTGCCAGCGCCAGGCGTCCGTACACATGGCCGCCAGCCCGCGTTGTGCGCGCCAGCCCAGCAAAGCCAAGGCCTGGTCTGGATTCGCGTAGCAAGAGGCGATATCGCCCGCCCGCCGTGGCGCCACCTGGTACGGCACGGGCTTGCCGCTGGCCTGCTCGAATGCCCGCACCATGTCCAGCACGCTGTAGCCGACACCGGTGCCGAGGTTGACGGTCAGGCACTCAGTGTGTTTTTGTAAGCGCTCCAGCGCCATGAGGTGGCCCAGCGCCAGGTCCACCACGTGAATATAGTCACGCACGCCGGTACCGTCGGGCGTGGCGTAGTCGTTGCCCCAGACATTCAGAAACGCGCGGCGCCCCACCGCAACCTGGGCCACAAAGGGCAGCAGGTTGTTTGGCGTGCCCTGTGGGTCTTCGCCGATCAAGCCGCTTTCGTGCGCCCCCACCGGGTTGAAGTAGCGCAAGATGCCAATGTGCCAACTCGGGTCGCTGCGGTACAGGTCGCGCAGCATCTCTTCAATCACCCGCTTGGTCTGGCCATAGGGGTTGGTAGCTGACAGGGGATGGTCTTCACGCAAAGGCAGGTACTGCGGGTCGCCATACACCGTGGCGGACGAACTGAACACCAGCGTCTTCACGCCGCAGGCCGTCATTGCCTCCAGCAACTTCACCGTGCCCACTACGTTGTTGTCGTAATAGGCCAGCGGATTTTGCACCGACTCGCCCACCGCCTTGAGGCCGGCAAAATGGATGACGGACCTGGCACCGCTCTGGCGCAAGGCCGCGACCAGCGCGGCCGAATCGCGAATGTCGCCCTGGATGAGGGTTAGTTTTTTGCCAGTAATGCGTTCCACCCGCGCCAGCGCTTCGGGCTGGCTGTTACAGAAGTTGTCAAACACCGTGACATCGTGTCCTGCGTTGATCAACTCGACGCAGGTGTGTGAGCCGATATAGCCCGCGCCGCCGGTTACAAAAATCATGGGGATGTCCCTTGGTTTGAATGACGGGTCAGTTTAGCCCCTGCAGGGGCTCACGCACCGACAGGGTGATCGGCCGTCATGGTCAAACCCCAACAGATTGATCAATCACATCAACGACTTGCACTGATCCGCCCACAGGTAGCTCACGGATTCAGGATAAAGTTTTTGTCGGCTGAACACCTTGTTAATAAGACGAGCGGGCTAACGAATAGCGTTATGTGTCCGGAGTCTGTGCGATTCCAGACACCTCCGCAATCCCCATTTGGGTGATGGTGGCTTGCCCCGCCTGAAAAGATCGGCGTCGAGATCGGGATTGATGAGTAGCCGCGCCAGGATCAGCCGTTACGAGCTTGGCGTCCACGAACCGCCCGTGCCCACCGAAAGGCTCATAGCTCGGGCTATGGGGGCGTCGCTGGCTCAACTCTACTGCGAGGATGACAAGGTGGCCGAGCTGCTACTCGCGTTGCATGGGCTCGGCATAGGGGAGCACAATCGTCGGGTGCAGAAGTTCTTGGATCGGTTGAAAATGACGTAGATCACATGGACACCAAGCAACCCCCAAAATGCAGAAGTCCCGCGCTAGCGCTAGCGCTGACGGACCGGGCTCCAACCGGAT
>JBCKNJ010000024.1:0-26903 GCA_038902795.1 Polaromonas sp.
CCAGCCAATCCCGCCTTTTGTTGCTTTGGATAGACAGCATCAGGCGCTGAACGCAGCCCGTGTGGTTAGAATGAGGGCGTCGCCCAGATGGTTGCTGCGCTCCCGGATCGCTTGCGCGGCATGCTAAGATTCCCGTCATCCGGCGGGCGATACCAAGGAGGGATATGAAACTCTACGGCTTTTGGCGGTCACTCGCGAGCTTCAGGGTGCGGATCGCGCTCAACCTGAAAGGGCTCGCCTTCGAGGAGATCGCGGTCGATCTCCTGCAGGGTCAGCAGTTTGCCGACGCATACTGCAAGGTGAACCCGCAGTCGGTGGTGCCGACGCTGGTCGACGACGACGGCCCCCCGCTGTTCCAATCCCTCGCGATCCTCGAGTATCTCGAGGAAACCCATCCGCAGCCCCCGCTCATGCCGAAGGACCCGCGGGGGCGCGCCCGGGTGCGCGGGCTTGCGCTCATCTCCGTCGCCGATGGCCACCCGCTGGTGGTGCCCCGCATCCGCGGCTTCCTCGAAAAGGAGCTGCACGTCGACGAGGCCGGACGCGACCGGTGGCTGCAGCACTGGACGCTCAAGGCGCTGGAGGCGCTCGAGGGCCACCTCGCGAGCGAGCCCGAGACCGGCCGCTTCTGCCACGGGGACGCGCCGACGATCGCCGATATCTGCCTCGCGTCGCAGATGTTCGGAGCGAAGTTCTTCAACTGCGACAGCTCCGGCTTGCCGACCGTCAACCGCATCTTCGGCGAATGCATGAAGATCGACGCCTTCGACCGGGCGCAGCCGTTCAAGCAGCCCGGGGCACCGAGCCAACCACAACATTGAGGAGGTCCGTCGTGCTGATGGGCATCAACACCAACACCTGCGTGCTCAACACCTCGTTCACCGCGTTCAACCTCGACTACCGCGTGGTGGTGCTCTCCGACTGCGTCGCCAGCATGTACGGCGAGGACCTGCACGTCCTCGGGCTGCAGAATGTCGCGCGCTGCCTCGGCTGGGTCCTCACCAACGAGCAGTTCTTTGACAAGCTCCGCGCGGCGGCGCCGGCGGGCGCTGACCAAGTGAGCGCCCGCCCGGCGAGCTGCCGAAGCGGTAATTTGGGAAACTTGCAGCCTCAGAGTCGCCGCGCGAGCTTTGTCGATTCGAATGCCTGGAGGAGCGCGGCAAAGGCATCCCAGGCATCGGCGATGACGTAGCGATCTGAATCTGGAGGTGCGCTCGACGGTTTCCAGCCGATCGCCGTGACGATCTGCTCAAACCGCCCAATTTCCCGCCGCTCACCATTGGCCTCGAGGCTCAGGACTCCGTCTCTGACGCTAACCACCCGCGCCCCGCAGATGATCTGTCCTCCTCGCTCGCCAAGACGAAGGGTAGTCTTCCCCGCGACCAGTGGATTCGCGTCCTGCATCGCCCGTTCGCCACTGGCGATAAGGGTCACCTCCTTGCCGACGCCAGCGAGGTAGAGCGCCGTCTCGCCGGCGAAAATTCCTGGTCCCATCACCGCCACACGCTTGCCCAGCCGCTCTGCCGCGACCCTACCCGCCAGCACGTCGTCCCCGAGAATCTGGTCTGCAGCGCCTAGGCCTTCCGCCGCCGAGAGAATCGGTGCACCGGGGCGCGTGTCAACGATAATGTCGGCTTCGTTGATGGGCGCCTCGACGACGACGTTCACCCCGAGATCGGCCAATGTTCGCCGGAAGTAGCTCACGCCAGCTGCGACCTCCTCTGCTCCAGGCACGACCGCGCGGAGCGCCAGCAGACCGCCGAACGGCAAGCCCGCCGTGGCCAAGGTCACCTTGTGGCCCCTGAGAGCCGCAACGCGCGCGAGCTCGAGGCCCGGCACGCCGCTGCCGATGACCAGTACACGCTTTGGCTGCGCGGCGGGCTCGATACTCAGCTCGAACTCGTGTCCGGTCTCAGGATTCAGCAAGCATGATGCGCCAAGCCCTTTGCTGGCTCCGCCATGACAGGCCTGACAGCCGATACACGGAATGACCTTGCTCTCAGCGCCGCGCAGCGACTTGGCAACGAAGGCCGGATCCGCAATCAAAGCGCGTCCGAAGACGATCATGTCTGCCTTGCCGGCCGCGAGAACCTCCTCGGCGGCGGCGAGCGAGTAGTACCGCCCGACACTCATCACCGGAATCGAGGTGACCGACTTGACAGCCTCGCAAAAGTGCGCGAACACGCCCTGGCCATAACCCATCGCCAGCGGCGAGTCTTTCGTGGCCCTCGGCCCCTGGCCCGCCGACACATCCAGATACGCGAGCCCGGCCTGCTCCAAGCGTCGAGCAACCCGCTGCGCGTACGGCACATCCACTCCGCCATCGTGATAGTCGGAGCCGACAATCCGCGCACCGATAGGGTAGTCTTCCCCCGCCAGCTCGCGGATGCGCCGAATGATGCGCAGCGGAAACCGCATCCGCCCGTCGAAGTCAGCGCCGTACTGATCCTGCCGCAGATTCTGGGCTGGCGAGATGAAGCTCAGGAGGAGGTAGGCCGTGCCCATGTGCAGCTCCACGCCGTCGAAACCAGCCTCCCGCGCACGACGCGCCGCTTGACCAAACGCTTCGATGATCTCTTCGATCTCATCGATCGTCATTTCTCTCGGGACGTTTCGGCTGCCGGCTGCCGGCAACGGCGAGGGCGCAATGGGTTGGGCGCCGCTCAGCTCGGGCTCCGCCACGCGCCCGCCATGGTGAAGTTGGATGATTGCCGCTGGGCCGTGCTTCTTGATGGTCCTCGCCAGCTCCGCGAGGCCGGCGATGGTGCGGTCCTCATGAATCGCGAGCTGGCTGAGCCAGCACTTGCCGGACATGTGCACCATGGCCGATTCGACCTTGATCAACCCGAGCCCGCCGCGGGCGCGTGCCTCGTAGTAGGCACGGTGACGCTCGTTGGACGAGCCGTCGCGGTCCGTCATACCGTAGGTCGTGAGCGGCGACATGACCATGCGGTTTTTCAGCTCAATGCCGGCAATGGTGATCGGCGAAGTTAGATAAGGATAGAGCATGGCTTCGACGAAACTGTTGATTTGTTGCGGGCGCTGTTTGTGGTAGTCTTCATTCTGTAGTAGTCTTCATTCGGGAGTTTTTCTTTTGACAGTTTCCGGTCCGGCAAACCCGACCCTGGCGGATCCGCCAGGAAAACGGCCGCCTTTCACCTGCAACTGTGTTCGCCCGCTCGAACTGCCGTTAGCCAACTGACACACCTAGGAACAGATATGCCGATCGTCGATACGGGAAGGTTCAAGATCCATTATGTCGAGGAAGGCCAGGGATTCCCGGTCGTACTCATCCACGGCCTCGCCGGCGACTGGACCGCCTGGAAGCCCTATCTCGCCGCGTTCAAGGATCGCTACCGCGTGATCGCCTTCGACAACCCCGGCTCGGGCCAGAGCTCGCCGGTGACGAGCCCGGTGACGATGGCCGACCTCGCCCAGACCACCCTCGTCCTGATGGACAAGCTGGGCGTAGAGCGCGCCCACGTGGTGGGCCGCTCGATGGGCGGCGCGGTGGCACAGGAGATGATCTTCAAGGCACCGCGACGCGTGCAAACGCTGGCGATGGCGGCTTCGTTCGCCAAGCTCGATGCGCTCGGCGACCGCCTCATCCGCAATATGCGCAGCATCCTGCAATGGCGCAGGAACTGGACCGAGTGGTCCAAGGTCGCCTCGCCGGTTTTCGTCTCTCCCAGGTTCTTCAACGAAAACCCCGACCAGATGGCCGACATCGAGCGTCTGCTCGGCGACGAAAGCCGCGATCAGACCTCCTACGCGCATCTCGCCGAAGGCGTGCTGCAGCACGACGCTCTCGAGCGCCTCGGCTCGATCCAGTGCCCGACGTTGATCATGGCGGGCCGGATCGATCCGATCTGCTCCATGACTTCGACCGGGTGGATGACAGCGCGCATGCCGAAGGCGGAGCTGGTGGTGTTCGAGCAGAGCAGCCACTTCTTCCTGATGGAGGAAGCGGCCAAGGCGATAGCGACGCTCAGCGACTGGCTTAAACGGAACACGCCGACCTGAAGCCAGGATCAGCATCTGCGCCCCGCGTCGATCAGCTCAGCGATCCGCTCCGGCGAGAGCGGATACTCATTGACTTTGACGCCGAGGTGCGAAAGCGCGTCCTCGACCGCCGAGACGACCGCGGCCAGGCACGGGATCGTCCCGCCCTCGCCGGCGCCCTTCACGCCGAGCGGGTTCCAGGGCGACGGCGACTCCATGTGCTCGAGGTGCACGCGCGGCATCTCCGGCGCCGAAACCAGCAGGTACTCGCCGTAATTCGTCGTCTGCGGCTGCCCCGAATCGCGGTCATAGATCACGCGCTCGAACAACGCGTTGCTGATGCCGTGGGCCACGCCGCCGACGATCTGGCCATCCACCAGCAGCGGGTTGATCACCGTCCCGCAGTCGTGAGCGACGAAATAATCGACCACGTCGATGCGCCCGGTGTCGGGGTCAACCTCGACGATCGCGATATGGCTGCCGTTCGCATAGACCGGCCGCTCGACCACGTGGTAGGCGGTCGACTCCAAGCCCGGCGTGAAACCCGCCGGGCTGGGAACGCCGATTTGCCCGGTCAGGCGCCGCGCGATCTCGGCCAAGGCAATGCTCTTGCCGGGGATGCCCTTGACGCGCACCGCGCCCGCCTCGAGCTCGAGATCGCGCTGATCGACTTCCATGGCCTCAGCCGCGAACTTGATCGCCTTCTCGCGCACTTGGAGCGCGGCCAGGTGCACCGATGAGCCGGCGGTCACCGTGGTGCGGCTGCCGGCGGTCGACATCCCCATCGGAAAGGCCGCGGTGTCGCTGATTTCCACCAGCACATCCTCGGGCTTGACCCCCACCTGGTCCGCGGTGATCTGGGCGAGGATGGTCTTCAGTCCCTGCCCCTGCGCGCCGGCGCCGGTCGTCACCACCACCTTGCCCGAGGGGAACACCCGCACGTTCGCGCCCTCATAGGGCGCGAGGCCGGTGTCTTCGTTGTAGCTGCCGATGCCGATCCCCAGCCAACGGCCCCGCTTGGCCGCCGCGGCACGCCGCTGCTCAAAGCCTACGTAACCCGAGGCCTTAAGCACCATGTCGAGGCAAGCCGCGTAATCGCCGCTGTCGTACATCACCGGCTTGCCGTTCGGCAGCATGGCACCGGTGGCGTAAGGCATCTGCTCCTTGCGGACAAAGTTGACACGCCGCACTTCGGCCCGATCGAGCTTCAGGTTCCGCGCGACGCAGTCCATCGCCCGCTCGAGGATGAAGTTGGCGTAGGGTCGGCCGGCGCCGCGAACCGGCGCGGTCGGCACGGCGTTGGTGAACAGCGCATCGACGGTCACGTCCAGCGCGGCGATGGTGTACGGCCCCGGCAGGGGCCCCACCGAGCTAAGCGGCAGCAGCAGCCCGTAGGGAACGTAGGCGCCGTGGTCGTGGTAGACGCGGGCGCGGAGCGCCAGCACCTTGCCGTCGGGCTCGGCGGCGATTTCGACCTCCCAGATCTGATCGCGCGACTGGGTGGTCGCGAGGAAATGCTCACGCCGGTCCTCGATCCACTTGAGCGGGCGGCCCAGCTTGAGTGCGGCGAGCGCCAGCGCCAGCTCTTCCGGATAGTGCACGGCCTTCGGCCCGAATCCACCGCCGACATCGGGCGCGACGACCCTGATCTTCGCTTCCTCGCGGCCGATGTACTGCGACAGGAAGCGCCGCACCAGATACGGTGACTGGGTCGAACTCCAAAGCGTAAGCTGGTCCGAGAATCCGTCATGAGCGGCCACCACGCCGCGGCATTCCATCGAATGACAGCCACCGCGATGCTGCGTGTAGGTCTCGCGGAACACATGCTTGGCCTTGGCGAAGGCGGCGTCGGTGTCGCCGAATTTCCAGGAAATCCGCGCGACCAAGTTATCGGGCGCATCGGCGTGCGCCCGCGGCGCATCGACCCGGGCTGCCTGGAGCAGGTCGATCACCGCCGGCAGCGGCTCGTAGTCAACCTGCACCAGCTGCGCCGCGTCCTCGGCGATGTAGCGGTTCTCGGCGAGCACCAAGGCGATCGTCTCGCCGACGTAGCAGACCTCGTCGCCAGCGAGCGGAAACTGAGTGATGTTCTGCTTGATCGCCGGATGCGGATTGGCCTGCACCATCCGTTGCGACGTGTACTGCGGGCCGAGATCGGCCAAAGTCAGCACCGCAACCACGCCTGGCAGCGCGAGCGCGTCTTTCGTATCGATGCCGCGAATCCGCGCATGGGCCTCGCTGGAGCGCACGAACGCCGCCTCCAGCATGCCAGGCATGACGATGTCGTCAACATAGCGGCCGCGGCCTTTTAGGATGGCCGGGTCTTCGATGCGCTTGACCGCCGAGCCGATGTTTCTTGCGCCCATGGCTCAAGCCTCCCCGCGCATGCGCTTGGCTGCCGTCAGCGCAGCGGCGACGATGTTCTGGTACCCGGTGCAGCGGCACAAGTTGCCCGAGATCGCGTCGCGCACCTCACCCTCAGTCGGGTTCGCGTTCTCCTTGAGGAAGGCGGTCAGCGTCGTCAGCATGCCCGGCGTGCAGAAGCCGCACTGCAGGCCGTGCTCGTCCCAGAACGCCTGCTGGATCGGGCTCAGCGTTCCGTCAGCGGCGGCGAGGCCCTCGGTGGTGGTCACCTCGTGGCCGTCGGCCTGCACCGCGAACATGATGCAGGAGCGCACCGCCTCGCCGTCGAACAGCACGGTGCAGGCGCCGCAGGCGCCGTGCTCGCAGCCCAAGTGCGTGCCGGTGAGCCTGAGTTCCCGGCGCAGAAAGTCGCCCAAATGCAGCCGGGTCTCGACTTCGCGCGACACGTGCTGGCCGTTTACCGTGAGATGGATGGTCCGCTTGTCTGTCATGATGTTCTGGCACGCTCGTAGGACATCTTTAGCGCTCGTGCCGTCAGGACGCCGGCCAGACGCTGCCGGTAGGCGCTGCTCGCGTAGAGATCGCTCTTCGCCTCGACTTTGCGGGCTTCGGCCGCCGCCATCTCGACCGCCTCGTCGCTGAAGACGGCGCCCGTCAGCAGACGCTCGGCCACCGCCAAGCGCACCGGCGCGTAACCGACCCCAACCAGGCTGATGGCGGCCCGCTTGATCGCCTGTTTCGCATCCAGGGCCAGCAGGCAGCCGACGCCGACGATGGCAAAATCGCCGCGCCGGCGCGCAAATTCGATAAAGGCATGGCCATGCGGCCCGTCCCAGGCTTCCCATGACAGGCCGGTCAACACCTCGTCCGGATTGAGATTCGGACTCATGTACCCCTGGCCCCAGTCCGCAATCGATACGGCGCGCTTGCCGGAGGGCCCGGCGAGCTCGATCACCGCGTCGTACAGGGCCATCAGCCCGGGCAACTCGGCGGCAGGATCGAGATGCGACAGGCTGCCGCCGAGGGTGCCGCGGTTGCGGGTCTGGAAATGCCCGACCTCGCGCAAGGCCTCGCCGAGGATCGGACACAGCCGTTGCAATTCGCGATCGCGCTCCAGCACGCGCTGGCGGGTCATGGCCCCGACGCGGACCCGCCGACCCTCGGCGCGGACGTAGGCCAGCTCGTCGATGCGATTCAGGTCGATCAGGTGATCGGGCATCAGGTAGCGAAAGTTCAACATCGGCCCCAACGATTGGCCGCCGGCCAGTAGCTTCGCGTTGTCGAGCGAACCGAGCAGGCCGAGCAGGTCGGAAACGCTGCGTGGATCGTGATACTTGAACGGACCGGGTTTCATCTCGTCCTGCCCTTTTTGCCCAACCAGCGCAGCACCATGGCACGCAAGGCCGCGAACAGCAAGCCGAAGCCCGAGAGCGGCCTGGCGCCGCGCGGGGCATCGACCGGTGCAAGCGCCTGCGCGGGTGGACGCGCCGCCTGCTCGCGCACCAGCTTTTCCAGATTGGCGGCAAACTCCTTGGTGAACTGGCCGGCCACCTCCTTGATCAGCGCGGCGCCGCGGCCATACTGCGCTACCGAACCGCTCAGGCTGAGATCGGTGAGCACATCGACCCGCGTGCGCTCGCCGTCCTCGGCCAAGGCGAAGCTCATTTCGGTCGCGACGTTGCCACGCCCCTTGGCATCCGAGGCGCGCGAGCGCACCTTCATGGTGTGCGCGGCCGGATCGATGTCGTAGAGCCGGGCTTCGCCGTTGAACTGCAGCTGCACCGGTCCGATCTTCACCTTTACGTTGCCGCGGTAGCTGCCGTCGCCGACGATTTCGGTCAGTTCGGTTCCCGGCATGCACGGAACGATGAGCGGCATGTCGTTGATGATGCGCCAGATCTCTTCGATGCCGGCGGGAACCGAGAAACTATTTTCGAGTTTGATGCCCATGTTGTTGGTAAAGCTTACCTAAAGTGGACCCCAGAGTCAAGACAAAGCCTTGTCTGACAGCACAAAGTCGTAATGTCCCCTTTCATGTTTAAGGGGTGTGGATATGGCGGAGGAGGTACAGATGAGTTTGAAAGAAGCGGATCGGTACGCAGTGATCGCGCAGGTGATTGAACGCACTATGGGTCAATCTGATGCGGCGCGGTGGCTCAATATCTCGGTGAGGCAAGTCAAGCGACTGGTGCGGAAACCCGCGACCAGTAGGGCCAGTAGTAGTAGGACAAGGCTAGTAGAGTAGTAGTAGAGTAGTAGTTAATGTATTTTAAAACCAGCTATAATGTACTTTAAAATCAGCGTTTTGGGCGTACAAGGGGTGAATCCATGACTGACCGCGAGCAGAGCTTGAGGAAATTCCAGCTTGAGGAAGCGACGATCTCTGGGATGCAGGCCGCCATCCAGGCGGGCGACATTACCTTGGTTCAGATCGTTCAGGGCTACATTGACCGGGCACGCGCGTACAATGGCGTAGCCAGCGTCCTGGTTACCGAAGACGGCAAACCTGTTGCCCCAGCCATCGGCACCGTTCGGGCCGGCACTGCGCTCTCGTTCCCCGTGGACACGGTCGCCGCATCAGAAATCTTCCCCGACCGCGATCTATACGAAGGCAAGCCACTTGAGTTCGGGCGGATGGAACCGACAATGTCGGACCCGTCGGTGCAACAGCAGTATGGCATGGTCACCGGTATTCCGAACGGGACTCAAGTCAACGCGCTATCGACACTCAACATCCGGGGAGAGCGATCGGTCGTTTGCCGAGGTGACTTCGACTTGCACCCGTCAAAGGGTCCGCTGCCCCTAGGTGCGCCCCCGGTCTGCCAGTTCTTCCGGCAACATCCTGACGCGCTCGAGCGTGCGGCCGAGCTTGATGCCACGTATGGCGTCAATCCCGACCTGGAAAAAATGCCGATGTACGGCGTCACTTTTTCTTTCAAGGACTCGTTCGACTGCAAGGATATGCGGTCCGTTGGAGGGGCGGACGCGGCCTATGACATGGACGCTCCGGCGCGCGACCACCAACTGGTCGAAAAGCTGCGCGAGAGGGGCGCGATCATCTTCGCCAAGGCTGTCAGCACCGAATACAACGGTCGCGCGGGGGATCCGGGCGGCGAATTTCTTCCGGACAAAATCCTGCCCTCAACGCTGGGCTACCAGCGCACCACATGGGGCGGCAATCCGGCCAATCCCTACGATACGACCCGTTCGGCCTCGCTCGGCTCCAGTTCGGGGTCGGCGCTGTCGGTCTCGATCAACCTGGTGATGGCAAGCCTGGGCGAAGAAACCCGAGCTTCTTGCCGTGGACCGTCGAACCACAACGCCGTTGCGTTGATCCTGCCTCACAAAGCCATGCTGGGCTTTAACGGCGGTGCTATCGGTGCCGACATCTATACCGACCGTACCGGCGTGATCTGCCGGTCCGTCGTCGATTGCACCAAGGTCATCGATGCGCTGATCGACACCGAGAATGGCTACTATGATCCGCGTGATCCCTTCACCACCGTTCCGCGGTCGTCGATCCTGGCGATGCCCTTTGTCAGCCACCTGTCGAGCAGCGGAACCAAAGGCGCGCTGCAAGGTGTGAGGATTGGCGTGGTGCGTGAGTCGCTCATTATCCCCGAAGGATCCCTGTCCGAACAACCAATCGTCGCGGCCGCCAACGCAGAGATCAAGGCGATCCTACGCGATCATCTGGGTGCGACGCTGGTACAGTCAAACGACCCGCAGGCAGTGAACGACCCCGAGCTCGAGACCATGATGGTCGACTTCAAGACCGCCGTCGCACGGCTGGTCCCCATCTTCATGCCCGATATCCTGTTCCGCCTGGGCGCTGACGGCCAGCCCGTCTACAAGGAAGTCGCCGAAGCCATCATTCCAACGCCCTTTGTTGCAGGCGGCATGCCCAGCCTCGCCTCGCCATCGGTTGCCGCCGGTGCCGAAGCGACCTATCAGCCGCCCACGATTTTCGGCAATGGCACGATAAAGCCCATCGACTATTGCGTGGCG
This sequence comes from Polaromonas sp., assembly GCA_038902795.1. GTDB lineage: Bacteria > Pseudomonadota > Gammaproteobacteria > Burkholderiales > Burkholderiaceae_C > Polaromonas. Next base: position 10,375 of record JBCKNJ010000024.1, read on the forward strand.
CTGGCTGAAGGAAAAATCAAACCGCCGCGCAATCTCGACATCCATTCGATCCAGGAACAGGAACTTGCGACGACCTTCCGATTCCACATCCAGCAATATCTGATGCGGCGGGCGGATGACTGGGCGAAAAACGGATTTACCGAAACTCTGACGGATTTCGCCGCACTTAATGCACGTTCCAAATTCTGGGGCGACGACCAACGCGCCGCTTTCCTGAATTGGGATGCACTATCAGATCCGCGCAATCGGTTGGACGGACGACAGGGCGTGAACGAGCGCATCATGCTCCGCGAACTTCTGCGCCGGATCGACATGATGGTTCTGCTTGAGAACAAGCTCGACTGCTTCGTCCGGCTCCATTCGCCATGGGTTCCCGGCAAGATCGGCAATGCGAACCAGCCACGCGGCGGAATGCACAACATCACGCTCGAATCATTCTTCGGTCCGAACGCGGGGCTGACGGAAATCTTGATTCCGGCAGGCTACGTCACCACTGCCTACGATCCGGTATTTAAGCTTTCCGCCGACCGTAAACGCTACGTCCCAGCGGCCTCGAACACACCGACGCCGCTCGCTGCGCCCGGTCTGCCGTTCTCGCTCGTCTTCCGCAGCGAACCGGGCAAGGAGGATGTCAGCGTCCGTATCGCGTCAGCCTACGAAGCGGCGTCGCGTCGCCGGGTTTCACCGCCCGCTTTTGGCCCGATCTAACGCGGTCGGTTTTGATTTCCTAAGTCATCATGAAACAGGAATCCATCGCGGGAAGCTGTTTGTGCGGGTTTGTCCGTTTTGAAATTACGCCGCCTTATTCGCTTTTCAGGTATTGCCATTGCAGCCGCTGCCAGAAAACGACCGGCACTGGGCATGCGGCGAACTTTTTTCTTCCGGTTGGCCAGTTCAGCTGGCTGTCCGGCGATTCGTTGATCCGTCATTTCGACCTGCCGGGCGCCAAGCGCTTCGCCGTCAACTTCTGCACGCAGTGCGGCACGCGCGTGCCGCACAAGGTCACCGGCGCGGAAAATATGCTGATACCGGCCGGCACCCTGGATGCGGACCCGGAGATGCGCCCCAGCGGCTGCATATTCTGGGCATCGAAGGCGCCATGGTTCGTCGAAACGCCGACGCTGCCAAAGTTCGACGAATACGGCAAGTAAGCGCAGCGTGCAGAAAATCGAGATCATTAGCTACAAATCATGTCCGTTCGCGCAGCGCTCGCGCATGGTGCTGCTGGAGAAGGGGGTCGATTTCGTTTTTACGGAAATCGACCTCAATGACAAGCCGGAGTGGTTTCTCAAGGTGTCGCCGTACGGCAAGGTGCCGGTGATCCGGCACGACGGGGCGGTAATCTGGGAGTCAGCCGTCATCAACGAGTATCTCGACGAGGTGTTTCCCGAGCCGCCGCTGCTGCCGCGCGATCCCGTGGGGCGGGCGACAGCGCGCGTCTGGGTCGACTTCGCGAACAACCGCATGGTGCCGCACGTCTACAAGATGATGCTGCGCCAGGATGCCGAAGGCCAGGCGCTGCATAAGCAGCGGCTGACCGAGGCGGTGCTGTTCATGGAGCACCAGGGACTGCGCAAGCTGTCGTCCGGCCCGTTCTGGCTGGGCACCAGGCCCGGCCTCGTCGATTTCACCTTTCTGCCCCACGTGCAGCGCTTCGCTGCGCTCGAGCATTATCGCGGCTTTGTCATTCCGCAAGAGTGCGAGCGGCTGCGGGCGTGGATCGCCGCGATGTCGGTGCTGCCTTCGGTGCAGGCCACGCAGCACACAACCGCGCAGTTGATCGACGGCTGGAAGAAATATGCCGACAACTCAGGTAAAGGGGTGACGGCGCGGGAGATGCGAGAAGCCTGATAGTTCAACCTAAATCCGGCAGTTACCCCGACCCGGCAAGCGCGGTTTGACGCCAGTCCTGGCTGAAATTCATTGTTTTCAGAGGGGGAAAGATAATTCCGTTTGGTTTTAGAAACCCGCAACCAGTAGTTACTCCCGACAAAAAATAAAATAAAATAACACTTGACAGACCCGGAACCAACTGCAAACAATGCGTGTTCAACAAAGGAGACATCATGGGTAAGCGTATCATCCAAAGACGTGAGTTCATCAAAGGCGGCATTGGCCTGACCGTGCTGAGCACGCTGCCCTATGCCCCCAGGGCGTTCGCGCAGGCCGAGAACGACCGCATCGTCGCCGCCGCAAAGAGCATCGGCAAGACCGACCTTAATGGGATGATCTGGTCGAACTACTACATCCCGATGCAGCCCTCCATGGAAGAGTTCAGGAAAGCGACCGGCATCGGCGTGGGCAGCATCCAGGACATCTCGATCTTCGACATCCCCCAGCGCGCGATGGCCGAGGCGCTGTCGCGCTCGCCGCAGTTCGACTTTTTCCACGTCGACGCGGGGATGATTCCGTCGCTCGCCTCGGCCGGGCTGATCGAGCCGCTCGACGACTACATGAAGAAGAGCCAGTTCAAGATCGACGCGGTGGGCGAGTACAACAAGCTTCTCACCTACAAGGGCCAGACCTGGGGTGTCCCGACCGACGGCAACGTGCACGTCCAGTACACGCGCAAGGACCTGCTGGAGGACCCCGATAGTAAGAAGCGCTTCGAGGACAAGCACGGCAAGCCGCTCAAGTTCCCGGAGACTTGGAACGACGACTTCCAGATCATGCAGTTCTTCCACAACCCGGACAAGAACCTCTGGGGCTCGGGCAGCCTGCGCAACCGCGCGAACGGTGTCACCTGGTACCTGATGATGCTCTATGGCCACGGCGGATTCGCGTTCGACGACGACATGAAGCCTACGCTCAACACCGACGCTGGCCGGCGGGCGCTCGAGGTGTATCTGCGCGAGAAAGCGGTGGCCCACCCCGAATCCCCCGGCTGGGGCACGCCGCAGATGATCCCGCGGAACGTGGGGGGGTTCACGGTCTCCGCCCAGTACTGGGACGGGACCATCAAGAGCAACGAGAACAAGGAAAAGTCGAAGACCGCGGGCAAGTGGCTTTACGGCGTCGTTCCGGGCGCCGACGTCGGTGGCAAGCGGCTCCACCGCTCGATTTCCTCGCCGCTCGCGGCCATCCTGGTCAACAAGTACAGCCCGCGCAAAGCGGCCGCCGCCTACTTGGCCTGCTGGTGGGGCACCTTAAAGGCGAGCGAGCAGATTGTCGGTGACACCATAAACGTCTTCCACGACGCCTGGCACCGCGGTCACATGACGAGCAAGATCGTGCAGGACGCGTACACGGTGGATGGGCTGAAGGCGGTCGATAAGAACCTCCAGATCGCCTGCCCGCCGATCTATCTCACCGGCTATCTCGAGTTCCAGGATCAACTCGGCAAACACCTGTCTGAGGCCTATATTGGGCAGATCAAAGCCGACGAGGTACTCAAGCGAACCGAGGAGGAGTGGACGAAGATCGTCAAGCGAATCGGCGTCGCAAAACTCAAGGAGGACCTCAAGACGTACAAGGAGGTCATGCCCAAGATTCTCAAGCCAGTCTGAACCCCCGTAGTTTCCTGAATGTCCGGCGGCGTCACCGTCCCCGCAACTGGTGCGCCGCCAGAGGCCCGCGAGCTATCGCGGGCGCGCGGCATCGCGCGCTTCAAGTGGACGATCCTCGCGCCGCTGATCGCGCTCTTCCTTTTCGTGCTACTGCCCGTGCTGATGCTACAGCTCTACTTCTCGTTCCACCAGTGGACGATCTACCTCAGCGGATGGCAAGACGCCGAGTTCGTCGGCCTCGAGATATTCCGCGAGGTGTTTACCGACGCACGCTTCGGTTTGTCGATCCTGCGCTCGCTGGCGTTTGCCGCTGGCTCGACGATCGGCTGCTTCCTCATCGGCTTTCTGCTCGCCTACCTGATGCACAGGCCGTTCCGCGGGCAGGCGCTGTACTACATCGTGTTCATCCTGCCGATGCTGACGGTGCCGATCGTGATCGCCTACATCGCGGAAATGCTGCTCTACGAGAGCGGGCCGGTCAACGACATGATCAGCCGCGTCAGCGGCGCCGAATTCAAGGTCGCATGGTTGAGCAATCCCAGCCTCTCGCTGTTGACCGTCATGCTGCTCGAGATCTGGAACTGGACGCCCTTCTCGTTCATCATCTTGCTCGCCGGCTTCGCGTCGATCCCGAAGGAGCCGATCGAAGCCGCCCGCATCCTCGGCGCTTCCTCCTGGCGCATCTTTTGGGAAGTGCAACTTCCACTGTTGCGGCCGGTGATCTTCCTCGTGCTCACGCTGCGCTTCCTCGAGGCGATGGCCGAGTTCCCGAAGATCTGGGCCCTGTTCCAGGGCGGGCCGGGCAGCACAACCGAGACGATTCCGGTTTATATTTTCCTGACCACGTGGCAATATTTCCAGGTGTCGAAGGGTGCGGCGCTCTCCTACGTCACGATGATCCTGATGATCGTCATCGTACTGGCAGCCATCCGGCTGCTGCGGCGTGAAAAACAGGCACTCGACGCGATGCACGTCGCGCCCCAGGGCGACCGATGACGAAGTCGCAGAAGAACAGGATTGTTGCTGTCGCGCGGTACGTCATCCTGACCGCGTGGGCGCTGATCGTGGCCTTCCCGCTCTACTGGATGGTGAGCACGTCGTTCAAGCCGAGCGAGCAGTGGTTCGCATGGCCGCCGGTGTACTTCCCGGACCCGTTGACGCTGGACAACTACTTGAACGTATGGGGCGGGCTGCAGGAGTACGCGAGCACGGTGTATGTCGCTTCGATGCAAAAGTCCTGGAGCGCGCTCGGCAACACCATCCTGATCTCGTTCAGCGCGACGAGCCTCGCCGTCCTTTACGGCGCGGTGATCGCCTACGGCGTGTCCCGCTACAAGGTGCTATCGGAACTGCGCATGTTCCAGCTGCTGATGCTGCGCATGATCCCGCCGATCGTCATTGTCGCCCCGCTGTCGATTTATTACTCGGCGCTTGGGCTGCTTGACTCGGCGGTCGGACTCATCATGATCTATTTCCTCACCAGCCTGCCACTCGCCGTGTGGATGATCAAGAGCTTCATCGACGAGGTGCCGCGCGAGGTCGAGCAGGCGGCCGAGATTCTGGGCGCGCCGCGCTGGCGCATGCTGCTCGAGGTCGTGTTGCCGCTCGTGCGCTCGGGCCTCGTCGCCACCTTCTTCTTCATCCTGATCATCACCTGGAGTGAGTACCTGCTCGCGCTGATCCTCTCAAAGACCGAGGTGGTGATGCTTCCCGTGGAGTTGTCCAAATATCAGGGTACGACCGAGGGCCGCGTCTACGGCCGGCAGGCGGCGCTGTCGGTGGGGATCACCATTCCGCTCATCATCATCGGTCTCATCATCCGCAAGCATCTCGCGCGCGGCTTCAGCTTCGGCATGATTAGGAGGTAGCATGGCGCGAATCGAGCTCGTAAAGCTGCGCAAGGAATACGGTGCGCGCACCGTCGTAAACGACATCAGCGTCACCATCGAGGACGGGGAGTTCATCGTCCTCGTCGGGCCCTCGGGCTGCGGCAAGACGACGACGCTGCGCATGATCGCCGGGTTCGAGGACCCGACCTCGGGCGAGGTGCGCATCGACGGGCGGGTGGTGAACGACCTTGAGCCGCGCGACCGCGGCCTTGGCATGGTGTTCCAGAGCCTTGCCCTGTTCCCGCACAAGACGGTCGCCGAGAACATCGAGTTCGGCCTGCGGATGAACAAGGTACCGCCCGTCGAGCGGGCGCGCCGCGTGCAGGAAGTGGCGCAGATGGTGCGGCTCACGCACCTGCTCGATAAGATGCCGGCGCAGTGCTCCGGTGGCGAGGCGCAGCGCGTGGCGTTCGCGCGCACGGTGGTCACCAACCCGTCGACCTACCTGCTCGACGAGCCGCTGTCGAGCCTCGACGCGAAGCTGCGACGCGAACTGCGCGCCGAGTGCGACCGCCTGCACCAGACGCTCAAGCGCACCTTCATCTTCGTCACGCACGACCAGGAGGAGGCGATGACGCTCGCCGACCGTATCGTAGTGATGCGCGACGGGATGATCGAGCAGATCGGCTCGCCAATGCAGATTTATTCCGACCCGCTGAACGCTTTCGTCGCCGACTTCTTCGGCTCGCCGTCGATGAATCTCATCGACGGCGAAGTGAGCTACGATGCCGCGGCGCCGCGCTTTCGCGCCTCCGGCCTGTCGGTCCAGCTCCCCGAGCGATTCAACGGCGTGGCCGCAGGGCCGGTCACGCTCGGCATCCGCCCGGAGCACGTCGATGCCGCGCCGGCGCGAAACGGCGGCGCGGCGGACCTGGAGCTGCCCGTCCGTCTGGTTGAGCCGCTCGGCAAGGACACGCTGCTCTACTTCGACGTGGGGACTGAGCGCCCCTTCGTGACGGTGAGCGTGGGGCTCTCCATGGCGGAGCTGGAGTCGGGCACCCGGCTCGCGCTCACGCTCTCGCCCGACAAAATCTACCTGTTCGCGCCCGACGGGCGGCGCATTGCCGGCGGGCAGCGCGTCGGCGCCGCGGCGGCAGCCTGAAGCCATCGCTCTGTTTTTAATACAAACAAACGACTTAGGGTCCTTAGCCGAAAATATCCCGGAGCGGTGCAAGCGCGCCGCAATACGTCAACACTTATTCGAGGAAACCAGAGATGAACGAATACAAGACAGAAATCCGCGACGGCATGACCATCGATTGGGACGTGCCGATCACCATGGACGATGGCTTGGTCGTGCGCGCCGACATCTATCGCCCGATCAAGACCGGCAAGTACCCGGTGATCATGACCTATGGGCCTTATGCCAAATGGCTGCACTTCGAGCAGCTCTACAAAACCTGCTGGGACCGCATGGTCGATCAGCATCCCGACGTACCCGCCGGATCGAGCAACAAGTACCAGGCATGGGAAGTCGTCGACCCGGAAAAATGGGTGCCTGACGGCTATGTGGTCATCCGCGTCGATTCGCGCGGCTGCGGCCGCTCGCCGGGTTATATCGAGCTTTGGAGCCCGCGCGAAGCCAAGGATTTCGCCGCGTGCATAGACTGGGCCGGCAAGCAAGCGTGGAGCAACGGCAAGGTCGGTTTGAACGGTATTTCCTACTACGCCATGAACCAGTGGCAAGTCGCCTGCCTGCAACCCAAGCACCTCGCGGCGATATGCGTCTGGGAAGGCGCGGCGGATTTTTATCGCGACGTCAGCCATCACGGTGGCATCCTCACGACCTTCCTCGCCAACTGGTACGACATGCAGGTCAAGAGCGTGCAGCACGGCCTGGGCAGCCGCGGCTTTCGCAGTCCGCTTACCGGAGATTGGGTGGCCGGTCCGGTGACGCTGACCGACGAGGAACTCGGTGCCAACCGATTCGACTTTGGGCAGGTGGCGCTGGAACACGAACTCGACGACCAATACTGGAAAGAGCGCTCGCCCGACTGGTCAAAAGTCAAAGTGCCGCTGTTCTCTTCCGGTAATTGGGGCGGCCAAGGCTTGCATCCGCGCGGCAATATCGAAGGCTTTGTCAACGCGGCATCGAAAGAGAAATGGCTGGAGATACACGGCATCGAGCACTGGACGCATTTCTACACCGACTACGGCGTCGGCCTGCAAAAACAATTCTTCGGTCATTTCCTGAAAGGCGAGAAGACCGGGTGGGACAAGCAGCCGAAAGTCTATTTGCAAGTTCGCCATCCCGGTGAGAAGTTCGTCGGGCGCGCCGAAAAAGAATGGCCGCTTCAGGGCACGCAATGGACCAAGTTCTACCTCCACCCGGAGGATCACGGCTTGCGTAACAAAGCGCCCGACAAAGCGGACAAGGTCACCTATCAAGGCTTATCCGATGGCGTCACCTTCCTCACGGCGCCGCTCGCTAAGGAAACCGAGATCACCGGACCGATCGCGGCCAAACTCTTCGTCTCCTCCTCTAGCGTTGATGCCGACCTATTCCTGGTCGTGCGCGTGCTTACGCCCAACATGAAGGAAGTCGTGTTCCAAGGCGCGCTCGATCCGCACACGCCGATTGCACAGGGTTGGCTGCGCGCCTCGCATCGCAAACTCGATAAGAAGCTGTCTTTGCCCTATCGGCCCTATCACACCCACGATGAAAAGCAGCCGTTGAAACCCGGCGAAATTGTCGAACTCGATATTGAAATCTGGCCGACCTGCATCGTCGTACCAGCCGGTTGCCGCATTGCGCTTACCGTGCGCGGCAAAGATTACGTTTATCCGGGGGGCGGGGGCGGCAAGCTTTCCAACATGAAAAACGAATTCACCGGCGTCGGCCCGTTCTTGCACAACGAGGCGCGCGACCGGCCGCCGGCGATTTTCGATAACAAAGTTACCCTGCACATGGGACCGAAACATCCGGCCTGGGTTATGCTGCCGATTATTCCACCGGATCGGCGCTAACAGGCTGCTAAAACCGACGCGCCGCTCCAGCCTTTGATGCCGGAGCGGCATGAACAGCAGAGGATCACAGGAGCTAGAATCATGCAGCAACGCAAACTCGGCACCCACGGGCCCATGGTTCCAGCGCAGGGCCTGGGCTGCATGGGCATGTCGATTCTCTATGGAGAGCCCGACGACGAGGCATCGGTCGCGACCATCCGCCGCGCGCTCGATCTCGGCGTCAACCTTATCGTCACCTCCGACGCATACGGCAATGGCGCGAATGAAGACCTGGTCGGCCGCGCGCTGAAGGACAGACGCGGCCGCGCGCTGATCGCCACCAAATTCGGCAATCTCGCGCTCGCCGGCGGCAGTTTTTCGGGCTTGACCGGAGGCCATCCCGATCACGTGCCCCAGGCCTGCGACCGTTCGCTCAAGCGCCTGGGTGTCGACGTGATCGACATCTACGGCTTGCACCGCGTCGATCCGGCGGTGCCGATCGAAGATACCGTAGGCGCGATGAAGCGGCTCATCGAACAGGGCAAAGTGCGTTATCTGGCTCTTTCGGAAGCCGGCCCCCAGACCATACGCCGCGCGCACAAGGTGCATCCCATCGTTGCCGTCGAAACCGAATATTCGCTGTGGAGCCGCGACCCCGAAAAAGATGTCATCCCGGCATGCCGCGAGCTCGGCATCGGCTTCATGGCCTATTCTCCGCTCGGCCGCGGGTTCCTGACGGCCACTATCAAGAGCCTCGATGCGCTATTGCCGAAAGACAGCCGGCGCAACCAGCCCCGTTTCAGTCCGGACAATATCGGGCGCAATGCGGAACTGCTCGTGCCGATCGAAAAAATCGCGGCGGCGAGAAAATGCACTGCCGCGCAGGTCGCGCTGGCATGGGTGCACGCGCAGGGCGACGATATCCTGCCCATACCCGGTACCAAGCGTGCGAGCTACCTCGAGCAGAACGTGGCGGCATTCGAGATCAAGCTCTCGCCTGAGGAAATCGCGGCGCTTACCGCGGCGTTCCCGGTCGGTGTGACCGCCGGAACACGCTATCCGGAGAAGATGCTGGGCGGGTTGGGCATCTGAATCGAAGAGAGCGGTCAGCACAGCATCGGCCCGATCCATTCCTGCCGTCCAAGCAAGACCCCCTTCGGCACGTTGTAATTCTATTTCCACATCGATAGAGCCATAATGATGAAGCTAAAACTTCAGGAAATTCATCATGGCCCGGATTGCACGTGGAGACGAGGTAGTTGACAGTGCACTGCAAGTCATTGCCAACGCAGTGACGCTCGAGCAGTTTCGTCAAGCCCAGGCAGTTGTACTGCCAATTCGCTTTAGGATGAGTCTTGGCGTGATTCAAAACCGAGTAACACTTTCAGTAAAACCCAAACTTCCAACCAGTAGTGCGGTTTGATGGGACCGGGACCCATAGTGGACACTTGCGCCTTTTGCCATGAAGCGAGTACCCGATGAATAACCCACCGTGCGTAGCAGCCAACATGCCAGCCCACGAGCGCAAGGGTCTTGCCATCTTGGCGCTGACAAAGATCGCACGGGTCACGCAACTGGCCGAGCAGCAGGGCGTCAGTCGGCAATTCATCTACCGACAAAAGCACATGGCTGAGGGGGCCATTGATCAAGCGTTCGCCCCCGACAAGACCGAGGTTCTGTTCCATCTGCCGGTAACACCGGCATGGCTGGATCAAATGATGCTGTCCTTGACACTGACTTGCAAAAGTTCTTGCCACGGTGTGCAAGTATTTATGCGCGACTTGCTTGACGTATCCGTCAGTGTCGGTACGGTTCACAGCCGCCTCCAGGGTGCCGCTGCGCAGGCGGGTGTGATCAATCAGCGGACTTGAGGCTGCGCTGAAGATCCAAACACCGCCTCTTCAGCCCCAATTTCAAAGTCACATTTGACCCACTTTATGGGCCGGAATTCCTGCGCCCGTGTTACCCAAAATTGGCACTTTTTGAACCACGCCGTAGAGCAGACTGCGCAAGGCGTTGGTCTGCATGATGCGCATTTTCATGAGCAGCTCGCGCTGGCGGTGCAGGGTCGCTTGCTGAGGTGCCGACTTGATGCCTACAAACTTCACTCCAGGCTGCTGCACTGCCAACCAGATCGCTCGGGCATCTGTGGCATCGGTTTTGTTGCCACTGACAAACGGGCGCACTATTTTGGCGTGTAACAGTCGCACCGTATGGCCGAGTTTGCTCAGCTCGCGTGCCCAGTGGTGCGCACCACCACAGGCCTCAATGGCCACCAGGCAGGGGGTGAGGTTGGCAAAGTGTTCGAGCACCTTGGCGCGTTTGATCTGCACGTTGACGATTTCGCCCGTACCCATGTTCACCGTGTGCATCTGAAACACCTGCTTGGCGATGTCCAGACCGAGCACCTGCTGGCCATTCATGGTGCCGATGATTTGTCCGGCGTTCATTCCTGCCTTGCAATTCATGGCGGGGTTTAGTGAAGACCGTGGTCTATCACATCCTGGGCACTTTGATGCCGTATCCATCAGAGGATCCACCCCGTGCCGGTTGGTTTCTTCCTGATTGACGGCTGTTCTATCTCAGCACCCCATTTTCTCTCCCCTTAAGGAGGGAGGCATCCATAGCATCTATCCGTATTACCGTCTTCTGAGTAATAGCTGGTAGCGCCCGTATTCATTGGGCCAGAGCCAGATTTGACTATAAATTCAGGCCAATATCGCAGCAGCCCGCGGATAACAAGTTAAACAGCCTACAGCAACTGGTACACTTTCACGCCGCCATCTGGCACAATTTGTCGCCGCCGTTGACATCCGTCAGCATCCAAGTCATCCTGTCGCTCCAGAGTTCTCCATGACATTGCCCACGACCCCGATCCTGACTGCACACGGCGCCGCCATGCCGGCGATGGGCTACGGCACCATGCTGCTGCCGCAACGTCCGGTCGAACTGGTGGCGCACGCCATCGCCGCCGGGTATCGCCATATCGATACCGCGCGCAAATACGGCACCGAGGAACGCGTCGGCGAAGGCATCCGCGCCAGCGGCATTGCCCGCGGCGAATTGTTCGTCACCACCAAAGTCACCGAGGAAAATGCCCGCGAGGTCGATTTCCTTCATTCGGTCGAAACCAGCTTGAAGGCGCTCGGCCTCGATTATGTCGACCTGCTGCTCATCCACTGGCCGCAGCCGAAGGTGCCGTTCGCCGAGACGCTCGGCGCGCTCGCCAAGGCCAAGCGCAGCGGCTTCACGCGCCACATCGGCGTTTCGAACTTCACCGTGGCGATGCTTGATGAGGCGGTGCAGACCTGCCCCGAACCGCTGGTGACCAACCAGATCGAGTACCACGCCTATCTGCCGCAAGGCCGCATGATCACCGCGCTGAAAAAGCACGGCATGATCCTGACCGCCTACTGTCCGGTCGCGCGCGGCGAACTGCTGGACGATCCCGTCATCGTCGAGATCGCGGCGGCGCATGACAAGACCCCGGCACAGATCGCGCTGCGCTGGCTGATGCAGCAGCCGATGGTCGCCGCGGTGCCGCGCGCGCTCGAAGAGCGGCACATCGACGAAAATCTCGACGTTTTCGATTTCACGCTCACCGACCAGGAGATGCGCAAGATATTCGCGCTGCGCAGCCGCAAGCTGCGTATTGCCGATCCGCCGGAACGTGCCCCGAAGTGGGACGTGGAGGACGTTGAGACAGTCGCATAGCGCCGCGCCGATCGCCCAACAAGCGACAGGTGCTCCGCTCTGTTACTCGCAAACGTTGTGCTGTTTTTCACATCATCGGACAGGAACACTATTCGCACATGAATCGTGAGAACCGTGTTGCGGTTCGATGAGCATCAACATACGATATGAAATATTACCGCGAGTTCACAACGCGGATGTTAGGGACGGAACACTAAATACTTTCTTGGACCGCGCATGTCATGCCTCACGGCTGGCGCGCCGCGGTGTTCCAGGATCGGGAGGGTGTATGCGCTTCTCCTCTTTTGAACGTGCTGTAAGGCTTTGCCTGCTCCGTGAGCGCCGCAGGCAGAGATGGCACGCCTTTGCCCGCACTCAGTATCGCCGACCAAACAATACCGCAGCCTGTCGTCATCCGACGGCGGAGCCACCGCGGTTGCGACGCTTGTGTGAGCGTCGCCTAAAAAATTATCCAGGGAGGACGTCATGGCCAAGTTGGATTTTTCGCGACGAACATTCGTGCAAGGCGGTGTCGGGCCAAGGAGCGCGCCGCGCAGCTCGGGGCCAAGCGCAAAAAGGGCAAGTCATGAAGCCCTGGCTTTTACCTTCGGGCTTGCAGGCCGGAATTCCATTGATCATCCAGAAGGACTGGACAACTGAGCAGGTGGTGGCAGTCGTTGAATTGCTGGACGATCTGCGCGACGTCATCTACCGCCACTACCAGCCGCAAATCCAGGAGTTCATGCGCCAGAACCGCCGCACCGAGTTCGACTCGCATGGCCCGACCGAGGAAGGCGACGAACCGTTTTGAAGCGCGTAGGAACTCTTTTGTAATTGCAAAGGGCCCGTTGGGCCCTTTGCCCTTGGTCGGACCGTCATAGCCCAACTCCGCCATATATGCGCGCTTCTATGCAGCCGCTAACATGAAGGCCGTCGAGCCGGTGTTGCCGAGGAAGGTCGAGTAGCGGATCGTGAACGGCGTCTTGATCTGGACCTCGCCGTCAACGACTTTTTGCGCTAGCGTCTTTTCCTGCGCCGGCACGCTGGCGGCTAACCTGAAGTTCCTCCCCCAAAACAGCGAGTTTCCCCAATGAAGCCGCCTGTATTTTTGGTTCCACGTTCTGACTACATTTTGATTTTATCGATCAATTCGAGGGCGCGTTTTTGTTTCGCCGTAGGCGTGGTGGTGAGTTGGAAAGTCGGAGCACCCTGGGCACCCTTGGACGTGCGACACGTATTGCGCACGATAGTTTGCAGCTCCTGCATCAAAGTCTTAAAACTATGCACCGGCGACCCATCATCCAGAGTGCGGCTGGCTACCTTCTTCATCGCCGCATCCGAGCGCTTGGCAGGCGCCACCGGGTCGCGAATAAGCTTGGCCACCTGATCTTCATCGGCAAACATCAGCTCGCGCCAGGCCTCGCGCATATGCCACTCCACGTAGTAGGCCAACATGCACAAAAAGATGTGTGCGCGCACCCGCCCCTCCAGGTGATGATGAATCGGCCGCACCTTCAAATCTGTCATCTTCATCGACAGAAACGCCCGCTCCACCTGCGCTAGGGACTTGTAGATGCGCACACAGCTAGCCGCATCCATGCGCTCGGCTTTGACCGAGGTGCGGATGATGTACAGCCCATCAAGGGCCGCCTCGGCACTGATGTTCTGGGCAAGGCGGGCAAACATCAGCGAGTCATCGGTAATCACCAACTCAAAATGCTTGGCCACCTTGTATTGGTTGACCACCTTGCCCGCAGCCACACCAATCTTGTCCTTGCCTGCGAGCTTGCCCGCCTCCACCCGGGCCTGAACCTTTTGCAGGTTTTTCTCGGTGGCCAACAGCAGATCGTCTCGGGTGTGCGCGCGCAACTTGGCCAACTCCGGGTTGCGACACGCCAGCAGGCGCTCACCGGGAAAGTCCGGCGAGCTGATCTCCAGCAAATTGCGCTCATCGAACAGGCCCATCTGCAAATGAGCCTGCTCCACCAGAGAGCGAATCGAGGCACTGCGCAGCGCTGTGACCCAGTCGATGTCGCTGTCTTGGCTCATCTCATCGATGGCCTTTTGCGAAATCATGCCCCGGTCGCCCACCATCACCATGCGCAGACAACCAAACTGCTCGCGCAGGCGTTTGACCTCGGGCATGAACGTCGTGCTGTCCGAGGTATTGCCGGGGTGTACCGAGATGGCCACCGGGCAGCCTCTGCCATCGGTGAGCAGGCCGTAGTTGACCTGCAGTGTGCCGCGCTTGACGTCCGTGCTGTAGCCCAACTTGGCCAGGGGGCAGTGGCTGCCCTCGAAGTAACTCGACGAGAGGTCGTAGAGCACCAAAGAGTCCTCCAAGAGGTGGCGTGTTGCCAGCTTCTTTTGAATCCGCTCTTGTCCCGCGAGCAGCCAGTCCATGGCGGCGTACAGATCGTCCTCGGTGGCCTCAAGCACACCAAACTCCTGCGCCAGGGTGCTGGTGTGCCACAGCCGCGTGGTGGCCAGTTTGGTAGCCGGGCAAAGAATACGCGAAGCCACCATGGCCTGCACCAGGTCACGCTCAGGGCAAGGCTTGGATGCCAGCAGGGAGGCTAGCCCCAAGCGCTGCATGGCGAGTGCAACAGCTTGCACATGGCCGTGGCTGCGGGAGGCGCAAATCTCCAGACTTGCGTCTGCGCTGACAAATGTCTCCCCCTTCAAAGAGCGGCGAATCAGATCGATGACGCAGTCAGGCAAGTGCGAGAGATTACTCAGCGTCTCGTTCTTGACCTTGCCGTCTTCGCGGAGATAATTTATAATTATTTAGTAACTACAAATGGAACTCGAAAAAAGACCACTTGTCGAGGTCTTCATTGGGAAAAGCGCCGAAAAAACAGGATTTTTAGCTGAAAATCGCTAGGAACTTCAGGCTAACAACAGGGCGCCGAGGGCGGTGGCAATCAGGCGTAGCTTCATCGCGGATTTCTCCTTGCAGGTTGGGGTGGTCAGGGGCGCTGGAACTTGAGTACGTAAATACCGTGATTCTTGTCGGACACAAAAATGTTTTCGCGCCGGTCAATCACCACATCTTCAGACTGGGTCGCCAAGCCGCCAGCCGGCAAAGGCCCGCGCCGCACCTGCGGGTCGGGCGCGATGAAGTAGCCGATCTCCTTGGGCATGCGCTCGTCGGAAATATCGAAGGCGCGCAGGCCGGCGTTGAAATAGGTGAGAAACACCAGATCCTCGTCCTGGAACAGTACATCCTGAAACTGCGGCTGGTGCTGGTTGTGCGGACCGAAGCGGCCCGGGTGCTCGCAAAAATTGCGCACCGGCATGCCGGCCGGTGGATGCGGCAGCGGAAACAGCGAGATCAGCCGCGGACGGGTCTCGTCCTTGATGTCGACAATACCGGCATAGCCGAGCGGTTCGCTGCAGTTCTCGGCAATCGCTTCCGAATTGACCACGACGATGGGACGTTTGGTCAACGGCACGGCGGAGTGCACTGCGATGAACGACTGGAATGGCGGAGAGAACGGCAGGTCCGAAATCATTTTCGGGGCGCGCACGTCGGAAATATCCAGGATCACGAAACCGCCGGCGCTGTAGGGCAGATACGCACGCTCGCCTTTGACGTAGGCGCCGCCGTGCAGCAAGGTGCCGAACGGGACACCACCCTCGCCGCCCGCGACCCATTGGCCCTTGCGCCACCAGCGCGAGATCTCCTTCGGATTGGCCGGGTCGGCGATGTCGACGATCTGGTAGATGTGCCCCTCATAGCCGGGTGGCAACGCGGTGGTGTGCACGTAGCGGCCGCCGTCGTAATAGTTGCGGTGCGTGCCGTCGCCGCCGGTGCGATAGTGGCCGAGTTTTTGCGGGTTTTCCGGGTCCGCCAGGTCCCAGATGAAAAAGCCTTCCTCGTAGCTTCCCTTGGCGTCGCCGCCCCAGCCGTCAGGAATGCGCTCGAGCGATGTGATCATGCGGCTTTCGGCGACCTGTACTTGCAGCGTCCAGGTGTTGCCTGGTCCTTCAACGTAGCGGACGAAGCGCGGCTTGGCCGCGTCGGTGATGTCGATGATGCTGAAACCCGGATGCCAGAAGTGCGCCGTGTACAGATACCAGCGGTCGCCTGCGCGATGGATCGCCATTTTGAAACCAGGCCGGTCTTCGAGACCGATGTAGGAGATGGGAACGAAATTCTTCGCCCATGCTTTGCCGGGGGGAAATGCCACGCTCATCAATCTGCCTCCGCTTGTGAATTCGCGAGCGGGCCGGCCAATTTCACCGCCCTGCGCGCCATGCCGCACACCGCACTACTCGCCCGGTCAGCCGCTAAAGGGCGGAATGGTTTTCTGCGTAATGCACGCGCTTTTGCTAATAATACAACTCACTGCTGTCAAAGATCAAGCCAACGTCAGGGTAGCCTGAATCGGGCTGGGTGGCGTAGCGTAGGGCTGCTTAAGCCAAGCCATCAGATCGCGATAAGGATAGATGCTATGGATGCCTCCCTGCCTACGGGCAAGGAAACAGGAGT
>JBCKNJ010000025.1:0-24524 GCA_038902795.1 Polaromonas sp.
CACTCTCTCAATCATCAAGCCCGACGCAGTGGCGAAAAATGTCATCGGCCAGATCTACGCCCGCTTCGAGGCTGCTGGTCTGAAGGTTATTGCCGCCAAATTGGCGCACCTTTCGCGTGGCGAGGCTGAGGCTTTTTATGGCGTTCATAAAGAGCGTCCCTTTTTCAAGGATCTGGTTTCGTTCATGATTTCCGGTCCTGTCATGATTCAGGCACTTGAAGGCGAGAACGCCGTCCTCAAAAACCGCGAATTGATGGGTGCAACAGATCCCAAAAAAGCCGATGCAGGAACCATTCGAGCAGACTTTGCGGAGAGCATTGATGCAAATGCAGTGCATGGTTCTGATGCGGCTGAAACTGCCAAGGTCGAAATCAGCTTCTTCTTCCCGGGCATGAACATCTATTCGCGCTAGATCGCGA
This sequence comes from Polaromonas sp., assembly GCA_038902795.1. Taxonomy (GTDB): domain Bacteria; phylum Pseudomonadota; class Gammaproteobacteria; order Burkholderiales; family Burkholderiaceae_C; genus Polaromonas. Next base: position 420 of record JBCKNJ010000025.1, read on the forward strand.
ATTCCCGATGCGATGACAGCCAACCTGCTTAATTACGATCTGGAAGGCCTGGCTGCGTTTTGCGAGGGGCTTGGGGAAAAACGTTTCCGGGCGACCCAGCTTTTTCGCTGGATTCACCAAAAGGGCGCATCGAGCTTTGACCAGATGACCGATCTAGCTAAGTCCCTGCGTGAAAAGCTGCCGGCATCTGCTTCTATTGACGGGCTCAAGGTCGTTTCACGGCATGACTCTGCCGACGGTACTGTCAAATGGCTTTTTGATGTTGGTGCCGGGGACGTGATTGAAACCGTGTTCATTCCCGAATCTGATCGCGGCACTCTGTGTATTTCGTCGCAAGCGGGTTGTGCTGTGGGTTGCCGGTTTTGCTCAACCGGCCATCAAGGGTTCAGCCGCAACCTGACTACTGCAGAAATCGTGGCGCAGTTATGGTTTGCAGAACACTCGTTGCGAAAGCAATTCAAGCAGCAAAAACAGGTTGAGGGACGTGTCATTTCAAACGTCGTGATGATGGGCATGGGCGAGCCTTTGCAAAATTATTCGCAACTGTTGCCTGCGCTTCGTGTCATGCTGGACGATCATGGCTATGGGCTATCGCGCCGTCGTGTGACAGTGTCTACCTCAGGTGTAGTGCCCATGATGGATCGTCTGGCACGGGATTGCCCCGTTTCCCTTGCAGTGTCGCTGCACGCACCGGAAGACGCTTTGCGCAGTCATCTCGTTCCGCTGAATAAAAAATACCCAATAGCTGAACTTCTTGAAGCCTGCACCCGTTACCAGCAACACGCGCCCCGTGATTTCATCACTTTTGAATATTGCATGCTCGAAAATATCAATGACCAGCCCGAGCAGGCGCTGCAACTGGTTACCCTGATGCGAAAACATGCTGGACAAGGCTTGGCCTGCAAATTCAATCTGATTCCTTTCAACCCTTTTCCCGCTTCCGGTCTGAAGCGTTCAGGTATGGCGCAGGTCACCGCTTTTGCAAAAATCCTGATGGATGCCGGGATTGTCACAACGGTGCGTAAAACCCGCGGCGGTGACATCGATGCAGCGTGCGGGCAATTGGCTGGCGATGTACAGGACCGCACGGGTGTACGGGAGCGCATGACATCACAGCGGCTCGGTATGCTCGGGAAAATCAAGATCGTTGCGGTCAAGGGGATAAGTCTATGAAGTTTCTCCGTCATGCTGCATGGATCTCGGTGTGTTGGGCAGCCGTGCTCCTAACTGCCTGTGCTGGTCGCCAGGGTGCGCCCGGTGAGGTGGGAGGGAAAACAGACATCATGACCGAGTCAGATGAGCCCGAAACCCGCAGACGCGCTCGTCTTCGACTTGAGCTTGCAAGCGGCTATTTTGAACAGGGGCAGACCAACGTTGCGCTTGACGAGTTGAAGCAGGCGTTGCTCATTGATCCTGGTTTTGCCGATGCCTATAACCTGCGCGGTCTGGTTTACATGCGTTTGAATGACGCGTCGCTGGCTGAGGACAGCTTTCGCAGGGCTCTTGCACTTAACCCGCGAGATGCCGATGCAGCGCACAACTACGGCTGGTTTTTGTGTCAACAGTTGAGGTTTCCAGAGTCATTCAAGCTATTTGCGCAGGCTGTGAACAACCTGACTTACGGTGGTCAGGCCAAGAGCCTGATGGCCCAGGGCGTTTGCCAGGTTCGCTCTGGGCAACGGACAGAGGCCGAAGACAGCCTGATGCGCTCTTATCAGATTGATGCCGGCAACCCTCTTACAGGCTATAACCTCGCCAGTCTGCTGTATGACCGTGGAGAGCTTACTCGGGCGCAGTTTTATATTCGGCGCTTAAATAACAGCAATCTCGCCAACGCAGAAACCCTGTGGCTGGGCATCAAGATTGAGCAGCGCCTGAACAATCGCGAAGGCATGTCCCAACTCGGCCACCAGTTGAAAAAACGCTATGGCCAGTCGCGCGAAGCCAGTGCTTATGAAAAGGGAGCCTTCAATGAGTGACCTCGCTACGATGTCATTAAATGGTCATCCGGCAGGGGATGTCGATCATTCCTCATCCAGTGACGCTGACGCGGTGATGCTGCAGATCAGCGCCGGAGGATTGCTCAAACAGGCCCGCGAAGCTGCAGGGCTGCACATTGCTGCCCTGGCCGTTGCGCTCAAAGTCCCGGTTAAAAAACTCGAGGCTCTGGAGTCAGATCGATTTGACTTGCTGCCAGATGCCGTGTTCGTGCGCGCCCTGGCAGCCAGCGTATGCCGTACTCTCAAGATTGATGCCGCACCAGTGCTTCAGCGCCTGCCTCAAACCAGCAGTCCCAAACTCACGTATCAGGGTACGGGCATCAACGCACCGTTTAGGGCTCCCGGTGACGGGCCAAGCCCTTCAATCTGGACCCAGATTTCCCGCCCGGCCGTACTCGCAGGGCTGATTTTGTTGATGGGTGCTTTGGTGCTGATTTTCCTTCCGGCCTTAAAAACGGGTGTTAACGAAGCCAAATTTTATCTGCTGTTAGGAACGCCGGATGGTGAGCCAGTCAAAGTGGCTGCCGTCCCACCTGTTCTTCCGGCTCTGCCCGATATGGCCAGTCTTGCCCAGCCAATCGCTGCACCGGGCAATCCCGAAAACGCAGCCCTGACTTCGACGGGCATCGTGGTGTTTAGCGCTAAAAGTGAGTCATGGGTCGAGGTGACGGACTCCAAGGGTCAGGTGGTGTTGCGCCGAATACTGAATGCTGGTGAAGTGGTCGGTGCAACGGGCGCATTGCCGCTTGCCGCGATAGTTGGCCGCGCCGATGCTACTGCGGTACAGGTGCGTGGCAAGGTTTTTGATTTAAGCGCTGTCGCCAAGGACAACGTTGCACGATTTGAGGTGAAATAATGTCCGCCAGTAATCCAATCGATGTTGCTCTTCCAAAAGCGCGTCATACCCGTCAGGCTAGGGTTGTCTGGGGTTCGCGCGTGGTGACAGTGGGTGGCGATGCCCCGGTGCGCGTGCAGTCCATGACCAACACCGACACGGTGGACGCGATTGGCACCGCCATCCAGGTCAAGGAGCTGGCCATTGCCGGCTCCGAAATGGTCCGCATCACGGTCAACACGCCCGAGGCCGCCCAGCAGGTGCCCTACATCCGCGAGCAGTTGGACCGCATGGGGATTGATGTGCCGCTGGTTGGCGACTTTCACTATAACGGCCACCGCCTTTTGACCGACTACCCGGCCTGCGCCGAAGCCTTGTCCAAATACCGGATTAACCCCGGCAACGTGGGCAAGGGCGACAAGCACGACAGGCAGTTCGGCCAGATGATAGAGGCCGCCATGCGCTGGAATAAGCCGGTGCGTATCGGCGTCAATTGGGGCAGCCTGGACCAGGAACTGCTCGCCAGCCTGATGGACGAGAACGGCCGCCGTGACCAGCCCTGGGACGCCAAGCAGGTGATGTATGAGGCGCTTATTACTTCAGCTATAGATTCGGCGCGTCTGGCTGAAGAAATGGGCATGAACCCGGATCAGATTATTTTGTCCTGCAAAGTCAGTGGCGTTCAGGATCTGATTTCTGTTTACCGTGAGTTGGCCAAACGTGGCAGCTACCCTCTCCATCTTGGCTTGACTGAGGCCGGCATGGGGACGAAAGGTACCGTGGCCTCAGCAACTGCCTTGTCCATTCTGTTGCAGGAAGGCATAGGCGACACCATCCGTGTGTCACTGACACCGAAGCCCGGAGAGGCGCGTACCCAGGAAGTAGTGATAGCGTTAGAAATCCTGCAGGCGCTGGGTTTGCGGAGCTTTGTTCCCAGCGTCACGGCGTGTCCTGGATGCGGGCGCACAACCAGCACGACTTTCCAGGAACTCACCCAGGAGATTGATAATTTTCTTAGAGCCCAGATGCCGGTTTGGCGCAAGCAATACCCGGGTGTCGAAAAGCTCAAGGTTGCGGTCATGGGATGCATCGTCAATGGGCCCGGTGAAAGCAAGCTCGCCGATATCGGCATTAGCCTGCCGGGCTCTGGCGAGGCACCCGCAGCGCCGGTTTATATCGACGGCAAAAAAAGCGTCACCTTGCGTGGTGACAACATCGCGCAGGAATTCCGCGTCATCGTTGAAAACTACATTGAAAAACGCTTTGGTATGCAGTCCGCTGCTGAAGTACCCTAAATACCTACATGACTGAAAAGTTAGTTGCCGTCAAAGGCATGAACGACATATTGCCGCCTGATTCGGCGCGTTGGGAATGGCTTGAGGAGAAGGTACGCAGCCTGATGGCGCGCTATGCCTATCGCAATATCCGTACACCCATCGTCGAGCCAACGCCGCTCTTTGTCAGGGGACTTGGCGAGGGCACTGACATTGTTGAAAAAGAGATGTACTCTTTTGAAGACAGGCTCAATGGCGAAGCCCTGACGCTGCGCCCTGAAAATACGGCGGGCGTTGTGCGTGCCGTTGCCGAGCACTCCATGCTTTATGAAGGCGGCAAGCGGCTGTACTACATGGGGCCGATGTTTCGCCACGAGAGGCCACAGCGCGGCCGTTATCGGCAGTTTCACCAGATTGGCGCAGAGGCTTTGGGTTTCCCCGGGGCCGAGGTCGATGCCGAGCTTATTCTGCTGGCGGACGCGCTCTGGAAAGAGCTGGGCCTGCGCGATGTGCGACTGGAACTGAACAGCCTCGGGCAGTCAGAGGAACGCAAGCAGCATCGTGCAGCCCTTATCGCCTATCTGGAGGTCAATCAGAATCTGCTGGACGAAGAAGCCAGACGCCGTTTGCACAGCAACCCGCTGCGTATTCTGGACAGTAAAAACCCGCTAATGCAGCCGATGCTGGAACAGGCACCGAAGTTGATGGATTTTTTGGGTGAAGCTTCGCTAAAACACTTCAACGCTGTCAAAGCAATTCTCAAAGCCAATGGCATCGCCTACCGTATCAATTCCCGGCTGGTGCGCGGCATGGACTATTACAACCTCACGGTGTTTGAGTTCATCACTGAAAGTCTGGGCGCGCAGGGCACGATCTGCGGTGGCGGCCGATACGACTACCTGATCGAGCAGATAGGCGGCAAGGCGGCACCTGCAGTGGGCTGGGCACTTGGTGTCGAGCGTGTGCTGGAACTGGTGCGCGATCAGGGGCATCCGATAACGCTGCCTGTGCCTGATGTGTATGCCGTCATTCCTGAATCCGCTTCGCTGCCTGTGGCACTCAAAACGCTTCAGGCCTTGCGTGCTGCGGGTGTCAGCGTCCAGATGCACGCCGGTGCCAGTATTGAAGGCATGGGCAGCATGAAGGCGCAGTTCAAGAAAGCGGACGGCAGTGGTGCGCGGTTTGCTCTTATTTTTGGAGCTGCCGAGCTTGCGCAGGGATGTGTTGCAGTCAAATCGCTGCGAGGCGATAAAACGGATGCAGCGTCAGTTCAGGCACTTCAGCGGCTCGACGACGTTGCGGCATGGGCCGGCAGCCTGCAAAGCTGAGACACCCGCTAATTGCAGGGCAATGGCCCTCTACAATCATCTCAACTCGATCCCCGTCCAGTTCACGCGTGTTATTGGGGTCAGACACCAATTTCGCAGCGGTGCGAAGCACCGCACCCGGAGGGCGAGCCACAGGCTAGTCGCATTTGGGCTCTGACCCCAAAAACACACAGCGCAGATTTTTAATCACACTTTTATGGCAAAACACCTTGATCTTGAAGAACAGGAGCAGCTTGATGACCTCAAGCACTTCTGGAAGCAGTACGGAAACCTCATCACCTGGGCGCTGATTGTCGTTTTTGGCACTCTGGCCGCCTGGAACGGCTACCAATATTGGCAAGGCCGTCAGGCATCGCAGGCGTCAAACATGTATGACGAGGTTGAGCGGGCTGTGCAGTCCGGCGATGCAGCGCGTCTGGATCGCTCATTTGCGGACATGAAAGAGCGTTTTGGCGGTACGATTTATGCCGATCAGGCGGGGCTTCTTGCTGCCAGAATCTACTATGACAGGGGCAATGTCGACGCTTCTCGCGCAGCGCTCAACTGGGTTGCTGACAAGGCATCCGATGAGGCTTACCAGTCCATAGCAAAGTTGCGGCTGGCCGGTATCCTGCTTGAAACAAAAGCCTACGACGAAGCCCTCAAGCTGGTACCCGCCTCTTTCCCCAAGGATTTCGCGGCTTTGGCTTTTGATCGGCGCGGCGACATTCTGCTTGCCCAGGGCAAGAAGAATGAGGCCAAATCCGAATACGGAAAAGCCTACAAAGGACTTGATGAGCGTGCCGAATATCGGCGTTTGGTCGAGGCCAAACTCAATGCGCTAGGGGTGGATCCAGATGCTGCGGCATCCAAACCGGTAATGTCCGTGACTGATTCGGAGTTGAAAAAATGATGTCTTACGTGCCGTCAGCCCATATTTTATGTGCGCAGCTAGCTATTATTTTGATAGCTATTCTGCCCGGATGCTCGATCTTTGGCGGCGGATCGACCAAGCCGCAACCCGCTGCTTTGCAAGGTGTGAGTGGTGCCGTTTCAGCCAAACAGGCCTGGAGCGCGCGTATCGGGCAGGTCAATTTTCCGCTCGATGTCAATATCTCCGGCTCGACGGTATTTGTGGCTGGCGGTGACGGTTCGGTCGCGGCACTTGACGCACGTACTGGCGGCGATGTCTGGCGGACCAATGTGGGCAGCCCGATTGCCGCAGGCATCGGCAGTGACGGCAGGATCGCCGCAGTGGTCACGCGATCCAACGATCTGGTTGCATTGCAGGATGGGCGCGAAATCTGGCGTCAGAAGCTCAATGCACAGGCCTATACGGCACCATTTGTCGCTGGCGGGCGTGTGTTTGTGCTTGCAGCGGACAGATCTGTCAACGCTTTTGACGGTCAGACCGGCAAAAAGCTGTGGGCCCAGCAGCGACCCAATGAGCCACTGGTATTAAGGCAGTCAGGTGTGATGCTGGCGGTGGGCGATACGCTGGTCGTTGGTCTGGCAGGACGGCTGGCTGGTCTGAATCCTTCCAACGGAAGTATCCGCTGGGAAGCCCCGATTGCCTCGCCGCGTGGCATCAATGACGTCGAGCGTCTGGTGGATCTGGTCGGACGCGTGAGCCGAGATGGAGACATCGTTTGCGCCCGGGCTTTCCAGGCCAGTGTGGGCTGTGTCAATGCCGCGCGCGGAAACCTGCTGTGGACGAGACCCGCCAATGGCTCGCAGGGCATTCATGGTGATGAGCGTTTCCTGTTTGCTACCGAATCAGATGGTGTCGTATTTGCATGGCAACGTGCTGATGGCGAGCGCGCCTGGACGACGGATGTTTTGCGCTATCGCCAACTGACTTCTCCATTGGTGGTCGGGCGCTCGATTGCGATTGGCGATTTTGCCGGTTTTGTTCACCTTCTGTCGCGCCAAGATGGTTCTGTTTTGAACCGCCTGACCACAGATGGCAGCGCCATAGCGGCGGCTCCGGTGCTGGTTGGCAATATCCTGATTGCGGTCACGCGCAACGGCGGCATTTACGGCTTTGCACCCGACTAGAGCCAGTTCCCTGAAATGCCTCAATGAAACCTGTTATCGCCATAGTTGGCCGTCCTAATGTAGGCAAATCAACGCTGTTTAATCGGCTAACCAAGACGCGCGATGCGATCGTTGCCGACTTTGCCGGGCTGACCCGTGACCGTCACTACGGCAACGGAAAGCTCGGGGATCACGAATACATCGTCATTGATACGGGCGGCTTTGAGCCAGATGCGCAGAGCGGCATCTACAAGGAAATGGCCAAACAGACCCGGCAGGCGGTCGCCGAGGCGGACGTGGTGGTTTTTGTGGTTGATGCAAGGGCAGGGGTCAATGCGCAAGACCACGACATCGCCAAATACCTTCGCAAACTTGGCAAACCCACGCTGCTGACTGCCAACAAGTCTGAGGGTATGACCGAGGGCGTTCAGCTGGCAGAGTTTTTTGAGCTGGGGCTGGGTGAGGTACTGGCGGTATCCGCTGCGCACGGTCAAGGTATGCACACGTTGGTTGATACGGCGTTTGGGCTGCTTCACCTTCCCGAGCTTGACGAAGAAGCCGAACCGCAAGACCCCTCGGTCATCCGGCTTGCTGTAGCGGGCCGCCCCAATGTCGGCAAATCGACGCTTATCAACACCTGGCTGGGTGAAGAGCGCCTGGTGGCATTTGATCTTCCCGGTACCACGCGCGATGCCATTTCAGTGCCATTTGAACGTGCCGGGCAAAAGTTCGAACTGATTGACACTGCAGGTTTGCGGCGCAAAGGCAAGGTCTTTGAGACGATCGAGAAGTTCTCGGTCGTCAAAACCCTGCAAGCCATTGAAAATTCCAACGTCGTGCTTTTGCTGCTGGATGCCACGCAAGGTGTCACCGATCAGGATGCACACATTGCGGGCTACATCCTTGAGAGCGGTCGTGCGGTTGTACTGGCCATCAACAAATGGGATGCGGTAGACCGCTACCAGCGCGAAACGCTGGCCCGATCCATCGAGACCCGTCTGACCTTCCTTAAATTCGCTGCTATCCACTATATTTCTGCCATCAAGCGCCAGGGGCTGGCACCGGTCTGGAAGTCCATCGCCCAGGCACATGCGTCTGCCAACCGCAAAATGTCGACACCGGTGCTGACGCGCCTGCTGCTGGAGGCGGTGCAGTTCCAGCAACCCCAGCGCTCGGGTGTTTTCCGTCCCAAGCTGCGCTATGCGCACCAGGGCGGCATGAACCCGCCCATCATCATCGTGCATGGCAATTCGCTGGAGCATGTCAGCGAATCCTACAAGCGCTACCTCGAAGGGCGCTTTCGCAAGGCGTTCGATTTGACAGGTACGCCGATGCGAATCCAGATGAAAACTTCACTGAACCCTTTTAAAGGCAAGGAATGAGACTAGGACTACAGCGCTTAGTAGTTTCCCTGTGGTATTGTTTGAGTCCCATTAACTCTTGAACACGGAAAATATCGTGAGCAATAACAAAGGTCAGTTACTCCAGGATCCGTTTCTCAACACTTTGCGTCGAGAACACATTCCGGTTTCCATTTATCTCGTGAACGGGATAAAGCTGCAGGGCCAGATCGAATCATTCGATCAGTATGTGGTTCTGCTCCGCAATACGGTGACGCAAATGGTCTATAAACACGCCATTTCAACCATCGTACCTGGGCGTGCCGTGAATTTTTCTGCGGCAGATTCCGAAGAAAGCCCCTCCAGCTGAGTTCTCAAGACTTCTCTAGCCAGCCTGCTCGGGTTAAACCCCGCAGCAGGCCGCTAGCCATACTCGTTGGTGTCGATTTGGGCTTGCCCAATTTCGACCACCAGCTTGAAGAGCTTGGCTTGCTGGCCCAGACAGCGGGCCTTGAGCCGATTGAGCGCGTTACCTGCAAGCGAAGGGCACCGGATGCCGCGCTGTTTATTGGCAGCGGTAAAGCTGATGAAATAAAGCTGCTGGCGCAGCAGCTTGGGGCGGACGAAATCCTTTTCGATCAGGCTATCAGCCCGGCACAGCAGCGCAACCTCGAGCGCCATCTCGAACTCCCCGTCAACGACAGAACCTTGCTGATTCTCGAGATTTTTGCGCAACGTGCGCAAAGCCACGAGGGCAAGTTGCAGGTTGAACTGGCCCGCCTGCAATATGTGTCGACCCGCCTGGTCAGGCGATGGTCCCACCTGGAGCGTCAGACTGGTGGTGCCGGTGTGCGGGGTGGCCCCGGAGAAAAGCAGATCGAGCTAGACAAACGCATGATTGGCGATGCCATCAAGCGCACCAAAGAGCGGCTTACCAAGGTCAAAAAGCAGCGGCAAACGCAAAGGCGGCAGCGCGAGCGGCGAAACTCGTTCACCATCTCCCTCGTCGGCTATACCAATGCGGGGAAGTCAACACTCTTCAATGCACTGGTCAAAGCCCGGGCCTACGCAGCCGATCAATTGTTTGCCACGTTAGATACCACCACACGGCAGCTCTATCTCGGCGACGCGCAGCGGCAGGTAGCGCTATCTGACACGGTAGGGTTTATCCGTGACCTGCCGCATGGCTTGGTGGATGCCTTTGCGGCAACCTTGCAGGAAGCAGCCGATGCCGACCTGCTACTCCATGTGGTCGACGGCGCCAACCCCAATCACCTTGAACAAATTGAACAGGTGCAGCGCGTTCTGGATGAAATCGGGGCTGCCGATGTGCCCCAGGTATTGGTATTCAACAAGCTCGATGCTCTTGAAAAATCCCGCTGGCCACTGCATTTGAGTGACATGTTTGAAATTAAAGATGCTTTTTCCGACTCAGTCAGGCGCGTTGAGCGGGTTTTTGTCAGCGCACAAACTTCTCACGGTCTGCCTGAATTGCGCCAGATCCTTTCCGCCCATGCGACAGCCAAACCGACCTAGTGCAGCACTACACTAGATACCCCCTCGGCATCTGAGGTCGTTATCTGAACTGCTGCCGAAATTAGGCACAATGTCGAAATAATGGAAAAAGCGAGCTTGATCCCATGAATCTGAACCCTGCAATGCAGAGCCTCGTGACATTGCCCGGACGCTTAAAACAACGCGCTCTGGGCATGTTCAACCTGAATGATCCTCGCTGGGGCCGCGACGACGACAACAAGTCTGCGCCCGATGAGTCCAAAACCAATATACCGGGTGATAAACCCGCTGATGGCGCGAGTCAGCCGCCCCAGCCAGCAAAACCAGAAAAACGTCCTCAGGGCCAGGGTCCCAACCAGGGGCCGCCCGATCTCGATGAGCTTTGGCGGGATTTCAACCGCAAGCTGGGCGGCTTGTTTGGCGGCAAGAACGCAGGAAACCGTGGCCGAACCAGGGGCAACGGTGGCGGCAATAACGGCGGTAACAACGGTGGTACGGGCGGTGGCTTCCAGCCCGACATGAAAAGTGCGGGCATTGGTGTCGGCCTGATCGCCGGTGTGGCCGTGCTGATCTGGCTGGGCACCGGCTTTTTCATCGTGCAGGAGGGCCAGCAAGCGGTGATTACCCAGTTCGGCAAATACAACTCGACCGTGGGTGCCGGTTTCAACTGGCGCCTGCCTTACCCGGTGCAGCGCCATGAGATGGTGGTGGTGACCCAGATCCGTTCGGTCGATGTGGGTCGGGACACCGTGATCAAGGCCACCGGCCTGCGCGAGTCGGCGATGCTGACCGAAGATGAAAACATCGTCGAAATCAAGTTTGCCGTGCAGTACCGCCTGAGCGACGCCCGTGCCTACCTGTTTGAAAGCAAGGACCCGGCGGGCGCGGTGGTGCAGGCGGCGGAAACGGCCGTGCGCGAAGTGGTCGGCAAGATGAGAATGGACTCGGCGCTGGCTGAAGAGCGCGACCAGATCGGACCGCGCGTGCGCGTGCTCATGCAGGCCATGCTGGACCGCTACAAGGTCGGTGTTGAAGTGGTGGCCATCAACCTGCAGCAAACCGGTGTGCGACCGCCCGAGCAGGTGCAGGCCTCGTTTGACGATGTGCTGAAAGCCGCTCAGGAGCGTGAGCGCGCCAAGAACGAAGCCCAGGCCTATGCCAACGACGTGATTCCGCGCGCTGTCGGTTCAGCCTCGCGCCTGAAGGAAGAGTCCGAAGCCTACAAGGCCCGCATCGTGGCGCAGGCCCAGGGTGACTCCCAGCGCTTTCGCTCGGTACTGGCCGAATATCAGAAGGCACCGCAAGTTACCCGTGACCGCATGTACATCGACACCATGCAGCAGGTTTACAGCAACGTGACCAAGGTCATGGTCGAGTCGCGCCAGGGATCGAACCTGCTTTACCTGCCACTCGACAAGATCATGCAGCAGTCGGCCATCGGCGCTTCCGCCGCCGGCAGTGATCCCGCCCTGCCGGGCAGCGGCGCTGCTACCGCGCCTGTGCTCCCCAATGTGCCGGCCCGTGATGCATCCCGCACGCGCGACCGCGACACCCGTTAAGGAAGAACAAAGTGAACAGAGTCGGATTTATTGCCTCGTCGCTGCTGGTACTGCTTGCGCTGGCCAGTTCCATGCTGTTTGTGGTTGACCAGCGCCAGTTTGGCGTTGTCTACGCCCTCGGGCAGATCAAGGAGGTCATCACCGAGCCTGGTCTGAACTTCAAGCTGCCGCCGCCATTTCAGAACGTCTCGTACATCGACAAGCGCCTGCTGACGCTGGAGAGCAGCGATTCAGATCCCATGCTGACGGCGGAAAAGCAGCGTGTTGTGATCGACTGGTATGTGCGCTGGCGCATCACCAACCCGTCTGAATACATTCGCAACGTCGGGTTGGACGAGCGCGCTGGTATGAACCAGCTCAACCGCGTAGTGCGCAATGCCTTCCAGGAAGAGATCAACAAGGGCACCGTCAAGGATTTGCTCTCCCTCAAGCGCGAAGCGCTGATGGCCGACGTGAAAACAGAGGTGTTGCAGGTTGTGCGCGGTGCCAAGCCCTGGGGCGTTGATGTGGTCGATGTGCGCATCACGCGGGTGGACTATGTCGAGTCCATCACCGAGTCGGTCTATCGCCGCATGGAGGCCGAACGCAAGCGTGTGGCCAACGAGTTGCGCGCCACCGGAGCTGCCGAGGGCGAGAAAATCCGCGCCGATGCCGACCGCCAGCGTGAGGTCACCATCGCCAACGCCTATCGCGATGCGCAGAAGATCAAGGGCGAGGGCGATGCCGAAGCCGCCCGTACCTATGCCGAAGCATTTGGCAAAGACCCGCAGTTTGCTCAGTTCTACCGCAGCCTGGATGCCTACAAAGCCAGCTTCAACAAGAAGAGCGATGTGATGGTGATCGATCCGTCCTCGGACTTCTTCAAGGCCATGCGTGGCGCTGGCGCAGGCGCTGCCCCGGCCAAGAAATAGTTTTCGGCTTGTGCAGCATTGCCGCCAGTGCGGGCCAAAAACAGCGCCCAAGCCCGGTAAAATCCTGCTTTTAACAGCCCACGATAAATACATGCCCGCCTGGTTGTCATCATGGCAATTGCCGGATCAAATTGCCGATGTCCTGCCCTCCGAGGCGCGTCACATTGAAGAGTTGCGCCGCCTGCTGTTAGATGCTGCCCGCAGCTACGGCTACGAGCTTGTCATGCCGCCGCTGCTGGATCATCTTGAATCGCTGCTCACGGGTACTGGCGAGGCTCTTGATCTGCAAACCTTCAAGCTGGTGGATCAGCTTTCTGGTCGCACATTAGGCCTTCGCGCTGACACTACCCCCCAGGTTGCCCGCATTGATGCGCACCTGCTTAACCGTAATGGCGTGGCTCGCCTCTGCTATTGTGGCCCGGTGCTGCACACCCGTGCCGACCGCCCGCACGCCACGCGCGAGCCATTGCAGTTCGGTGCTGAAATCTACGGCCATGCAGGTCTTGAGGCCGATCTTGAAGCGCAGGTGCTGGCGCTCGAAGGCTTAAAAGCTGCTGGCGTGACAGCATTGGCCGTCGATATGGCCGATGTACGCATCGTCAATAGCCTGTTCGCCGGAGCCAGTATTCCTGCAAAAACCCTGGCCCTTATCCACGCTGCACTGGCCGCCAAAGATGCGAACGAACTTGACAGCCTTACCGCCAGCCTGAAAGCCGATATTTCCGCTGCGTCGCGTGCTGGCCTGAAGGCCTTGCTGCAACTTTATGGCGACGAAAAAGTCCTGCTTGAGGCCGCCAAAGCCCTCAAATCCCTGCCCGCTGCCATGAAAGCGCTGGACGATCTGAAATGGCTGGCCTCTCATGTGTCCCACGCAGGTGATGTCAAGGTCAGCTTTGACCTGGCTGATCTGCGCGGCTATGCCTACTACAGCGGTACCCGTTTTGCCATTTACGGGCAGGGCGCAGAGCTTGCACGCGGCGGGCGTTACGACGAAGTCGGGGCCGTGTTTGGCCGTAATCGCCCGGCAGTCGGTTTTAGCCTTGACTTGAAGGAGCTCGTCCGCGTGCTGCCGCCCCGGCCCCTGAAGGCTGCCGTACGCGCGCCGTGGGCCGAAGATGCAGACTTGCGCGGCGTCATTGCCGCATTGCGTGCTGGTGGCGAGATCGTGGCGTGTGTGTTGCCTGGCCATGAGCATGAAGTCAATGAATTCGACTGTGACCGCGAGCTGGCAAAAGTTGCCGGTCAGTGGGTCGTTCAACCTCTGGGCAAGAAATCTTAAGCTTTCTTTGCCGTTCTTCCCCGTATTTCCCTAAATCTCCTTGCGAGAATTGAAGATGATAAATAAACCAGTCGCCACAGCGGGACGCAACGTCGTGGTCGTGGGTACCCAGTGGGGCGACGAAGGCAAGGGCAAACTGGTTGACTGGCTGACCGAAAGCGCGCAGGGCGTGGTGCGCTTTCAGGGCGGCCACAATGCTGGCCACACGCTGGTCATCAATGGCGTTAAAACCGCTTTGCACCTGATCCCCAGCGGCATCATGCGGCCAGGGGTCAAGTGCTACATCGGCAACGGCGTGGTGTTGTCTCCAGCCAAGTTGTTTGAAGAAATTGTCGGACTGGAAAAAGTCGGTGTCGAAGTGCGTTCCCGCCTGCGCATCAGCGAGGCCTGCCCGCTGATACTGTCTTTTCACGTCGCGCTGGATGTAGCGCGCGAAGCGTTTCGGGAAAAGAGCGGCAGCGCCAAAATCGGTACCACGGGCCGTGGCATTGGCCCGGCTTATGAAGACAAAATCGCACGCCGAGCGCTGCGTGTGCAAGACCTGAAGCACCCCGAACGCTTTGCCACCAAGTTGCGCGAACTACTAGCCCTGCACAATTTTGTGCTGACGGGTTACCTTGGTGCCCCAGCGATTGACTTTGACGCGGTCTTCAACGAAGCCATGGTTCACGCCGAGCAGCTCTTACCCATGATGGCCGACGTGTCGCGCGAACTCAACGACGCGCATGTTGGCGGTGCCAACCTGCTGTTTGAAGGCGCACAGGGCACGCTGCTCGACGTTGACCACGGCACTTACCCCTATGTCACTTCCAGCAACTGCGTGGCGGGTAACGCCGCCGCCGGTGCAGGTGTTGGCCCCGGCATGTTGCACTACATCCTGGGCATCACCAAAGCCTATTGCACCCGCGTTGGTGGCGGCCCTTTCCCGACCGAGCTGGACTGGGAAACGCCGGGCACGCCCGGTTACCACATGAGCACCGTAGGCGCTGAAATAGGCACGAGCACCGGGCGCAGCCGCCGCTGCGGCTGGTTTGACGCAGCACTGCTCAAGCGCTCGGCACAGGTCAACGGCCTCACCGGTTTGTGCATCACCAAGCTTGACGTGCTCGACGGTATTGACAAACTGCTGCTGTGTACCGGCTACGAGCTTGACGGCGAAATCATCGACATATTGCCGATAGGCGCCGACGACATCGAGCGTTGCAAGCCGATTTATGAAACGCTTGAGGGCTGGACTGACAGCACCGTTGGCGTGACCGACTACGCCAAACTGCCTGTCAACGCGCGCCTGTATCTGCAACGCATCGAGCAGGTCACAGGTGTGCCGATTGCGCTGGTCTCGACCAGCCCCGACCGCGACCACATCATCGTGTTGCAGCACCCGTACCTCGCTAAATAGTCATTTTTCAGGCATTAAATAAGGCTGCAGCCCAATAAAAACGGGACTGACAAGCTACTAAATCAGGAGCAGTGAATATGTTGACAGAAGACGGCAAACATCTCTACGTCAGCTATGACGCGTACCACAACCTGATTGAAAAGCTGGCCATCAAAATCCATCAGTCGGGCTGGCAGTTTGACATCATCCTGTGCCTGGCGCGCGGCGGTATGCGGCCCGGCGACATCCTGTCGCGCATCTTCAACAAGCCGCTGGCCATCATGTCCACCAGCTCGTACCGCGCAGACGCCGGCATGACACAGAGCAACCTCGACATCGCCCGCTTCATCACCACACCCAAGGGTGAAATCGCCGGCAAGGTGCTGCTGGTCGATGACCTCGCAGATACCGGCCACACCCTGAACTCAGTCATTCACCAGCTACGCAACAACTACAAGCCCATCACCGAGCTGCGCAGCGCCGTGATCTGGACCAAAGGCGTATCGACGTTTCAGCCCGACTATTCGGTAGAAGAGCTGCCCACCAGTCCGTGGATACACCAGCCGTTTGAGGGCTATGACTCGCTGAGTCCAGCACAACTCCTGGCGAAATGGAAGATATAGCCCCCACGCTGGTTATTGGTGTCTGACCCCAATAACCATTCTGTTGCGCTGCTTGCCGTTAATATCTGGTGATGAGCGAAATATCCACAGACCTGATTCATCACCCCTACAAACCCCCAGCCGGTTTTGAATCGGTGCAGCCGGGTATTTACCGCGCATCGACCATCGTCTTCCCCAGCGTTGCAGCTCTGCGCAACCGGGACTGGAAGCACAAGACCGGCTACACCTACGGTCTGCATGGCACGCCGACGACCTTCACGCTGGAACAGCGCATCGCCACGCTAGAAGGCGGCAAGCATTGCACGCTGGTGCCCAGCGGGCTGGCGGCGGTGGTGCTGGTGGGCATGGCGCTGCTTAAAAGCGGCGACGAAGTGCTGATACCCGACAACGCCTATGGCCCAAACAAAGCGTTTGCGCAGGGCGAGCTGGCGGGTTGGGGCGTGACGCACCAGTTTTATGACCCCATGAATCCGGCTGACCTAGCCGCCAAGCTGGGGCCCAAAACGCGGCTGGTCTGGCTGGAAGCGCCAGGCTCGATCACGCTGGAATTTCCTGATTTGCCAGCGCTGGTCGGCGTAGTCAAAGGCTGCGTAACAGCGCACTCCAAAGGCATAGGCACCGCCATCGACAACACCTGGGGCGCGGGCATTGCCTTCAACGCCTTCAAGTTGGGGCTTGACATCTCGGCCCACGCACTCACCAAATACCCCAGCGGCGGTGCAGACGTGCTGATGGGCTCGGTCGTCACCAATGACGCAGCGCTGCACCACCTCATCAACACCTGCCACATGCGCGTCGGCTACGGCGTGGCGGGCACCGATGCCGAGCTGGTGCTGCGCGGGCTTAACTCGATGGCACTGCGCTATGCGGCGCAAGACATTTCAACCCGGGCTCTAGCAACGTGGCTGCAAGGCCAGCCGCAGATAGCCGCCGTATTGCACCCAACGCTTGCCGACTCGCCGGGCCATGAGGCCTTCAAGCGCGATTGCAGCGCGGCAGCGTGTTTGGTCAGCGTGGTGTTCAAGCCCGGCTACAGCCAGGCGCAGGTGGATGGTTTTTGCGACAACTTAAAGCTCTTCAAACTAGGTTACAGCTGGGCTGGCCCCATGAGCTTGTGTGCGCCTTACGACATACCCGCCATCCGCAGCCAACCGTGGCCTCACAAGGGCGGGCTGGTACGCTTTTCGGTCGGTCTTGAAGCGCTGGCTGATTTGCAGGCTGACCTGGCTCAGGCACTTGCTGTGATGCATTACAGTTAGGGCAACATCCAAACGAAAGCAGCCTGTGGCAACTCCCAATTATTCCTACGAAAAACGCCAGAGAGATCTCGCCAAAAAGCGCAAAAAAGAAGACAAATTAAAGCGCAAGGCCGAGGGCAAACCTGACGAGCCGGATGAAGGGGGTGAAGAGGGCGCGGGTGGTGAGTCAACTACTGACAGCCAAACGGGTACGCCACCGGCTGTTTGAGGTTTCTGGACGATTTTTCGCCTGTTTCTGAGCTTTTGATTTTTATGCCCAGTTTATCGAGCAGTGACCAGTATATGGAGCAGGTTTTGCTCTGTAGATTACGTTATGCATTGAACACGTAGAGGGAGAGAATTTCAATGACTCCGGAACAGACAAATGTGGCGTTGGTCACTATTACCTTGCTTTTAGCCGGGGCTACGGTTTGGCTCGCGGTAGCAACGTGGAGGATGGCTTCAATCACGAAGGCTTCCTTCGATCTAGAATCGCGCCCCTATTTCGCGTTCAAAGATTTCCTATTCAAGTTCCATCTTGAGAAACCAACTCAGGAATCTGAGCCTCCTACAAAGGGCATCGTAAGAATCGGCTTAAAATTTCGAAATCCAGGCCGCGTTCTAATACACTACGAAGTAAAAACTATTCGGATAACATTTTCTGGGGCAACCGCGGACAATCCGAAATTCGAGTCAATGGGCGCCACCATTTATCCAAATGACGAAACCGTGTTTTGGTATGGAGCAATTCCCAATATTGATCTCTCGACGATGCCGAAAACAGGGATAGTCGAGTATGAGGTCGAGTACTACGCGATAGAAAAAAAGCAAATTTTCAAATCGAGTCGCAAAATTCAGTACACAATTTATTCCATCAATCCTTTTAACATGGACTGGCTTTATTTAGAGGAAAAAGATACGTGAATTCACATAACAAGCGCGTGGAGTCGGACTCGCTACGTCGGCGCTCACGTGCAGCGTTAACGCGTCATCGCCTGTTCCAAGTATTTTTTAGGCATTTCGGGTCATTTTTAACCCATAAAAAGTGCTGCAGCCCAATCAATACAGGCGCGACAAGCTACTAATTCAATAGCAAATAAAAAGTCCTTCAAACGTTTTTTCTTGAAGGACTTTCTAGTTTTCATTGCATGTCTCAGCAGCTACGACGCGCCGACCATCTCCCGCGCCAGCGTCTCCATCGCCGCCTCACTGTGCCCCGCAGGCCGCAAGGTCAGTGCCTCGCCGTACAAATCAAAATTGCGTTTCATCGACTGGATGTACATCGGGTCGTAGTGTTTGACCAGCAGCTCGCGCACCACGCTGGCGACATCGCCGCTGCGTGATCTGGCCTGCCAATCGGCCACGACGTCTTTGCCACGCGCTTGCGTTAGCGCAGCCAGCCGCTCGCAGAAAAACTCGATGTCTTGGACAAAAAAATCGTAGTCCTCCAGCAGCAGGGCCACACGGCTGTCTTCTGAAAGTTCGATTTGCAGGCAGGGGCTGCTGCGCATCGCGGTCATCAGCCCTTCGGGAATGACGACGTTGCCGACTTTTTTGCTCTCGCTTTCAATGTAGACGCACAAGGCGGGGTCGAACCCCTGCAAGGCGGCCCAGATCAGGCTGTCATAGGCTTTTTGCGTCGGCTGCGGCTTGCCCGGCATTACCCCCAGCACCGAGCTGCGATGGTTTGCCAGCGCCTCCAGGTCCAGCACCTGTGCGCCTTGTGCCGCCAATGCTTGCAGCAGCCGGGTTTTGCCAGAGCCTGTGGTGCCGCAAATCACCCGGTAGCTGTACCTAGCAGCCAGTTGCGGAATATCCAGTACCAGCGCGGCCCTGAAGGCCTTGTAGCCGCCTTCAACCAGCGTGACCTTAAAGCCAATCTGGTCAAGGATGAGCGCCAGCGAGCCGCTGCGTTTGCCACCGCGCCAGCAATACACCAGCGGCTGCCACTCACGCGGTTTGGCAATCACATCGCGTTCAATGTGAGCCGCGATATTTTTGGCTACCAGCGCCGCGCCCAGCTTTTTCGCCTCGAAAGCGTTGATCTGCTTGTATTGGGTGCCGACGATTTTGCGTTCATCGTCATGCAGGCTGGGCCAGTTGATGGCACCCGGCAGGTGGTCTTCAGCGAACTCGCCTTCGCTGCGCGCGTCGATCACGTCAGAGAAGTTGCCCAGTGTGGTCAGTGCCTGCTCGGCAGAAATTCGCTCCAAACTCATTTCAATAACTTCTTTAATTCGGGCCACACATTGGCCAGCATGGCGGCTTGCGATGCCTCGTTGGGGTGAATCCGGTCGGCCTGAAAGTTTTTTGTCGATTCATCGACATCGACAATACCCTTGAGGAAAAACGGCACCAGCGACACCTTCTCAGCCTTCGCCACCTTGGCAAACAGGCCAGAGAAAGTTGCACCATAGACGCCACCGTAGTTGGGCGGTACCTGCATACCGACGATGAGCACTTTGGCACCGGCTTTTTTCGACAGTTGCGTTATCTCCGTGAGGTTTTTTTCGGTCATGTCCAACGGCAGGCCGCGCAGTGCGTCATTGCTGCCCAGCTCGATCACCACCACGCTGGGCTTGTGCTGCGTCAACAGGGCTGGCAAACGCGAGCGCCCGCCGGACGTGGTGTCGCCGCTGATGCTGGCGTTGATGACTTTGGCAGATTTTTTGTCCTGTGTGATTTGCTTATCGAGCAAGGTCACCCAGCCGGTGCCGCGCTTGAGGCCATATTCAGCACTCAATGAATCGCCAACGACCAGCACGGTGTCTTTGAAAACGCTGCTCGTCAACAGGCTGTCTTTCATGCCGGACGTGACCTTGAGTTGCGCTGCGCCCAAAAGCGGCCATGTAAGCAAGGCCACTGCACAGCCTTTTAAAACCTTATTTTTCAATGCTCGACTCAGTGCGGTAACGGGCTTGGTACAGTGAGCCGGGTGATTTTCGTAATTTCTGAATAGGGCTGACATGGCTGAACCTGTGATTCTTGAGAAAAATGCGCTCAACTTGACGAGTGACTTAGCGGGTGACTCCAACATTGTCTCGGTTGAGCATGTTTTCAAGTCAGTGACCGACTCGACCGGCACATTAACCATTTTGCGCGATATTGATTTTGCGTTGAAGGCGCGCGAAACAGCAGCCATTGTCGGTGCGTCTGGCTCCGGCAAAAGTACGCTGCTGGCTATCATCGCCGGGCTTGATACGCCCAGCAGTGGAAGCGTTTATCTGGCCGGGCAAAACCTCTTTGCCATGAGCGAAGACGACCGGGCTGCCCTGCGTGCGCAAAAAGTCGGTTTCGTGTTCCAGAGCTTTCAGTTGCTGGGTAACTTATCAGCGCTTGAAAACGTCATGCTGCCGCTGGAGCTTGCAGCTGCAACCAACGCCAGGGCGCAGGCCACGGAGATGCTCAAGCGCGTTGGCCTGGGCGAACGGCTCAGGCACTACCCCAAGGTGCTGTCAGGCGGCGAGCAGCAGCGCGTGGCACTGGCCAGAGCTTTTGTGGTGCAGCCAGCCGTGCTGCTGGCCGACGAGCCCACCGGCAGCCTTGACTTTGCCACGGGCGAAAAAATCATGGCCCTGATGTTTGAATTGAATCAGGAACTGGGCACGACGTTGGTGCTGGTCACGCATGACACAGGCATTGCATCGCGCTGTGAGCGGCGCATCACGATTGAGGCGGGGCAGGTGGTAGCAAATGCCCTGTAGTCCGCAGCAAGCTGCCAGAGGGCTGCTGAGATAATCAGCGCATGGCTAGCTCCAACTCGTCCAAAAAAGTTCTTTTTGGCTTTCATGCCGTCGGTGTGCGGATCAAAATCGCTCCGAAATCTGTTTTTGAAGTGTTTTTCGATGTGTCCCGCCGCGATGCGCGTATGCGCCAGTTTACCGACAGGGCGCGTGAAGCCGGTATCAAGCTGGTGGAGTCCGACGGCTTGCGGCTGGCCAAAATGTGCGGCAGTCACGGCCACCAGGGCGTGGTGGCGCGTGTGGATGCGGTGGCGCAGGTCAAATCACTGGACGAGCTGCTGGAGCAGCTTGAAGCCACTGGCGACGAAGCGCCTCTGCTGCTGGTGCTTGATGGTGTGACCGACCCGCACAACCTCGGGGCCTGCCTGCGGGTGGCTGATGGTGCGGGCGCTCATGCGGTCATTGCCCCCAAGGATCATGCAGCGGGCATCAACGCCACCGTAGCCAAGGTTGCCAGCGGCGCAGCCGAGACCATGCCCTACTTCATGGTGACCAACCTGGCGCGCACGCTGGGCGAGCTGAAAGAGCGCAACATCTGGTGCATAGGTACCAGCGAGGATGCCGAAAAAACGATTTACGACCTTGACCTGACCGGCCCCGTCGCGCTGGTGCTGGGTGCAGAAGGCGAGGGCATGCGCCAGCTCACACGCAAAACCTGCGACGAGCTGGTCCGCATTCCCATGCATGGGGCTGTTGAAAGCCTGAATGTGTCGGTAGCCAGCGGCGTTTGCCTGTACGAAGCTTTGCGGCAACGTAGTCAGCGTTCGGGTTCTAAATAAACCCAAACCAGCCCAGCATCGCACCCGCTCCCAGCAGCCACAGCAGGTGAAGTTTTGTACGCCAGACGATGACGACAATGATGGCCGTCAGCAGCCATGCGGGCCAGTTTTGCAGAACGCTGCTGCTGCCGGGGCCTGCGTTGCTATTGGCGGTTGCAAGAATCCAGCCGGTAGCGATCAGCAGTGCAACCACGATAGGTGCCATGCCCTGCTTGAAGGCCCGCACCGCACGCAGCTCACGATTTTTGTGGCTCCATTGGGCCGTGACATAGGTCAGCGTGCTGCTGGGGATCAAGATGCCCAGCATGGTGACGGCAATGCCTGCGCAGCCAGCCAGCATACCGCCCGCATTCAGACCGACATTCCAGCCCAGCAGGGCGATGAACAGCACGTTGGGTCCGGGCGCTGCCTGCGCAATCGCAATCGACGCATTGAACTGCGCGTCATTCAGCCAGTGCTGCTGCTCGACCAGAAAGCGGTGCATGTCGGGCGCTGTCGTCATGGCGCCGCCTACGGATAGCAGCGACAGAAAAAGGTAGTGAAAAAACAGCGCAAGCCAGTCTTGCAGCGTGAAAATGATCTGGATCGACTCAGTCATGGCCGGAAGATTTCGATGGCTTTGCTGTAATAACTGCAAGCGCTGGCTTTAACGCCCGGTAAGCCGCCACGCAGCCCAGGCCGCCAAGCCCTGCCAGCACATAAATCAGCGGCCAGCGAAGCAGAGCGATGGCTACGAAACACAGCACGCCAAGCACGCCGCAAAGCGGTAAACCGATGGCGTTTTTTTGCAGCGCACCCATCAGTTTCAGACCCGTCCCCACAATCAGCCCGGCCGCTACCGCAGCCATGCCGCGCAGCGCACCGGCCACCGCCGGGTAGCTTGAGAACTGGGCATAAAAAACCGCCAGAACCAACACCACAAACAGCGGCGCGGTCAATATACCGGCGAGTGCCGCCAGTGCGCCTTTTATGCCGAAGTAGCGCCCGCCAATCATGATGGCGAGGTTGATGACGTTGGGCCCCGGCATGATTTGCGCCACGGCCCACTCTTCAATGAATTCGCCCTGCGTCATCCAACGTTTTTTCTCGACCAGCTCGCGCTGCACGATGGCGTGCACGCCGCCAAAGCCCTGCAGCGCCAGCAGGGTAAAGGAGACGAACAGGTCAGTCAGCGACTCAGGCTGCGGGCGTTTGGGGTTGTTCAAAGTAGTCATGGGCACATTATCGCCATGAAGAATGCCCATCAGCTCAGACTGGATGTGCCAGAAAAAGCGAAAATAGAGGCAATCCTCTTTCGAAAAGCTCAACGATGACCACTCACACTCCATTGAAAATCGACTTTGTTTCTGACGTGTCATGCCCCTGGTGCGTGATAGGGCTTAAAGCGCTTGACCAGGCGCTTGCAAACGTCAGCCCTGGCATCGCCGCAGAGCTGCACTTTCAGCCCTTTGAGCTGAACCCGAAGATGGCCCCTGAAGGCCAGGAGATCACCGAGCACATCACGCAAAAATACGGCATCAGCCCGGCGCAGGCCAACGCCAACCGCGAGAACATTCGCAAGCGCGGTGCCGAGGTCGGCTTCAAGTTCAGCAAGGCCGATGAAGCCGGTGGTGGCCGCAGCCGCATCTACAACACCTTTGACGCGCACCGTCTGCTGCATTGGGCGGAAACCGTCAGCCCGGCGTTGCAGAAGGCCTTGAAGGAGGCCTTGTTCACGGCCTATTTCACCAACGGCCAAAGCCCCGCCTCGCACGATGTGCTGGTGCGTGTGGCGGGCGAGGTGGGGCTGGATGCGGCAAGGGCCAAAGCGATTTTGAACTCAGATGAATTTGCTGCCGACGTGCGCGAGCGCGAGCAGTTTTATCTGAACCAGGGCATTCATTCGGTGCCCGCCATCATCATTAATGACAAACATCTGATTTCAGGCGGGCAACCGGTTAAAGTGTTTGAGCAGGCGCTGCGGCAGATTGCTGCCCAGTCATAGTTATCATCCCACTTCCCGGAAATCGCCATGAAACAAAACTTTTTACACTGCACGCGTTTCGCCATCGGCCTCATGGCTTCTGTGCTGCTGAGCTTTGCCGCGCAAGCCCAGCCCCTTTCAAATCGGGCCATCAAAATTGTGGTGCCCTTTGGTGCCGGCGGCGTGGCTGACCTGACGGCGCGTGTGGTCGCCAAAAAAATGGCCGAAAACATGGGCCAGCCCGTGGTGATTGAAAACAAGCCCGGCGCAGGCGGCGTGGTGGCAAGCGATACGGTTGCCAAGGCTGAAGCCGACGGCCACACG
>JBCKNJ010000026.1:0-24175 GCA_038902795.1 Polaromonas sp.
ACCTTTTTGGCTTTTTCGAAGGCCTCGTCGATTGTTCCGACCATGTAGAAGGCCTGCTCCGGCAGGTGATCGCACTCGCCGGCCACAATCATCTTGAAGCCGCGAATCGTTTCGGCCAGGCTCACGTATTTGCCCGGCGAACCGGTAAAAACTTCTGCGACAAAAAACGGCTGCGACAAAAAGCGCTGGATCTTGCGGGCTCTAGTCACGGCCAGCTTGTCTTCCGGGGACAGTTCGTCCATGCCCAGAATCGCAATAATGTCGCGCAGTTCCTTGTAGCGCTGTAGCGTCCCCTGCACGGCACGTGCCGTGTTGTAGTGGTCTTCACCGACCACGGCGGGTGACAACTGGCGGCTGGTCGAGTCCAGCGGATCGACGGCCGGGTAGATACCCAGCGAGGCGATGTCACGCGAGAGCACCACGGTGGAATCCAGGTGGGCAAAGGTGGTGGCAGGCGACGGGTCGGTCAAGTCATCGGCCGGTACATAGACGGCCTGGATGGAGGTGATCGAGCCGACCTTGGTGGAGGTAATGCGCTCTTGCAGGCGGCCCATTTCTTCGGCCAGAGTCGGCTGGTAGCCCACGGCGGATGGCATGCGGCCCAGCAGCGCGGACACTTCGGTGCCGGCCAGCGTGTAGCGGTAGATGTTATCGATGAAGAACAGCACGTCACGGCCTTCGTCACGGAAAGACTCGGCAATCGTCAGGCCGGTCAGCGCCACGCGCAGACGGTTGCCTGGGGGCTCGTTCATCTGCCCATAGACCATGGCGACTTTGGATTCACCGAGGTTCTCGAGGTTCACGACGCCGGAATCGGCCATCTCGTGATAAAAGTCATTGCCCTCGCGGGTACGCTCACCGACACCGGCAAAGACGGACAGACCCGAGTGCGCCTTGGCGATGTTGTTGATCAGTTCCATCATGTTCACGGTCTTGCCGACGCCGGCGCCGCCGAACAGACCGACCTTGCCGCCTTTGGCAAACGGGCAGATCAGGTCAATCACCTTGATGCCGGTTTCCAGCAGTTCCTGGGAAGGGCTCAGCTCGTCATAAGCAGGTGCTTTGCGGTGAATCGAGGCGGTCAGGGTCTGGTCAATCGGGCCACGCTCGTCAATCGGTGCGCCCAACACGTCCATGATGCGGCCCAATGTGGCTTTGCCCACGGGAACCGTGATCTGCGCGCCAGTGTTGTAGACGATGTTGCCGCGGCGCATGCCGTCCGAGCTGCCCAGCGCGATGGTGCGCACAATGCCGTCGCCGAGATGTTGCTGGACCTCCAGCGTCAGCGCGGAGCCCTCCATCTTGAGCGCGTCATAAATTTTAGGCATCTGGTCACGCGCAAACTCCACGTCCACCACCGCGCCAATACACTGAACAATCTTGCCCTGAACACGCGTGTTCACTGGTGGATTCACTTGAGCCATGACTGAGTCCTTTTCCGTTCTTTAAATTCTTGAATCGCTGTTAAACCGGGGGGTTCAGACAGCTGCAGCACCAGCGACGATTTCCGAAAGTTCTTTCGTGATCGCTGCCTGGCGCGCTTTGTTGTAAACCAGTTTGAGCTCGTCAATCACACTGCCCGCGTTGTCGGTGGCGGCCTTCATGGCCACCATGCGGGCCGACTGCTCGGACGCCATGTTCTCGGCAACGGCCTGGTAAACCAGCGCTTCGACGTAACGCACCAGTAAATCGTCAATCACGGTTTGTGCATCAGGCTCGTAGATGTAGTCCCAGCCATGCTGGTCGGTGTCGGCCTGCAGTCGGTCAGTGGTCAAGGGCAGCAACTGCTCGACCACCGGCTCCTGACGCATGGTGTTGACGAACCTGGTGTAGCACAGATACACCGCATTGATCTTGCCTTCGCTGTAGGCATCGAGCAGCACCTTGACCGGGCCGATCAGCTTGTCCAGGTGCGGCTTGTCGCCCAGGTGCGTCGCATGCGACACCACCTTTGCACCAATCCGGTTCAAAAATCCCAGCCCCTTGTTGCCGATGGCCACCGCCTGGATGCCCTGACCGGCCACCTGCATCTCCTTGAGCTTGACAGTGACTGCGCGCAGCAGGTTGGTGTTCAAGCCACCGCACAAGCCCTTGTCCGTCGTGACAACGATGAAGCCGCCGGCTTTGGCATCGTTGGTCTGCATGAAGGCGTGCGTGTACTCAGGGTTGGCCTGCGCCAGGTTGGCTGCGATGTTGCGAATTTTGTTGCTGTACGGACGGGCAGCACGCATCCGTTCCTGCGCCTTACGCATTTTGGATGCCGCCACCATTTCCATGGCCTTGGTGATCTTGCGGGTGTTTTCCACCGACTTGATCTTGCCGCGTATTTCCTTGCCTGCTGCCATAACGAATCTCCGTTGCTTTCAGGAGCGGTTAAGCAAACGATTTTTTGAACGCGGCCACAGCTGTGGTCATCTCGGCTTCAGCATCTTTGTCCATTACCTTGGCGGCTTCGAGCTTGGCCATCAGTGGGGCGTGCTTGTCCTTGAGGTAGCTGTGCAGACCACTTTCGAACGCCAGCACCTTCTTGACTTCCACATCGTCCATGAAGCCCTTGTTCACTGCGAACAGTGTGGCGGCCATGTTGGAGATGGACAAAGGCGAATATTGCGCCTGCTTGAGCAACTCGGTCACGCGGGCACCACGGTCGAGCTGCTTGCGGGTGGCTTCGTCCAGGTCGGAAGCAAATTGCGCGAACGCAGCCAGCTCACGGTACTGGGCCAGGTCGGTACGGATACCGCCGGACAGGTTCTTGATCAGCTTGGTCTGCGCCGCACCGCCGACGCGCGACACCGAAATACCGGCATTGATCGCGGGACGGATACCGGCGTTGAACAGCGAAGTCTCCAGGAAGATCTGGCCATCGGTGATCGAGATCACGTTGGTCGGCACGAAGGCCGACACGTCACCGGCCTGCGTCTCAATGATAGGCAGTGCCGTCAGCGAACCGGTCTTGCCCTTGACCGCGCCTTTGGTGAAGTCTTCGACATACTTCTCGCTCACGCGGGCGGCACGCTCGAGCAGACGGCTGTGCAGATAGAACACGTCGCCAGGGTAGGCTTCACGGCCTGGCGGGCGGCGCAACAGCAGCGATATCTGACGGTAAGCCACGGCCTGCTTGGACAGGTCGTCATACACAATCAGCGCGTCTTCACCGCGGTCGCGAAAGTATTCGCCCATGGTGCAGCCGGAGTAAGCGCTGACGTACTGCATGGCCGCCGATTCGGAAGCCGAAGCTGCCACCACGATGGTGTAATCCATCGCACCGGCCTGCTCCAGCGAGCGCACCACGTTCTTGATCGACGAGGCCTTCTGGCCAATCGCGACATAAACGCAAAAAACGCTCTGGCCCTTCTGGTTGATGATGGTGTCAATCGCCACAGCGGTCTTGCCGGTCTGACGGTCGCCAATGATCAGCTCGCGCTGGCCGCGGCCGATCGGCACCATGGAGTCAATGGACTTCAGGCCGGTTTGCAGCGGCTGGCCGACCGATTTACGGGCGATCACACCCGGCGCGACCTTTTCAATCACGTCGGTCAGCTTGGCGTTGATCGGGCCTTTGCCGTCAATCGGCTGACCCAGGGCGTTGACCACGCGGCCCAGCAGCTCGGGACCGATCGGGACTTCCAGAATACGACCCGTGCATTTGACGGTGTCGCCCTCGGCGATGTGTTCGTACTCGCCCAGAATCACCGAGCCGACCGAGTCGCGCTCGAGGTTCAGCGCCAGACCAAAGGTGGGCGTGCCATCTGCCGTGGCAGGAAATTCAAGCATCTCGCCCTGCATCACATCGGACAGGCCGTGGATGCGAACGATACCGTCGGCCACCGACACAACGGTACCCTGGTTACGGATGTCGCTGCTGGCGCTCAAGCCTTCGATACGGCTCTTGATCAGTTCAGAAATTTCTGCGGGATTGAGTTGCATGACTCTTTCCTTCTTTCTAGGTTGTTGGCGGAAGACGCGAGCGGGACGCTCAGGCCATCAGCGCCACTTTCATTTGCTCTAAACGGGCTTTGACCGAGGTGTCCAGCACCTCGTCGCCGACCACGACACGTACGCCGCCTATCAGGGCCGGCTCCAGTTCCACTTTGAGGTTGAGCTTGCGGCCAAAACGCTTTTCCAGGGTTACTGCCAGATCGGCCAGGGCCGGGGCATCGAGCGCAAAGGCGCTGTACACGATGGCATCGGACGATCCGCTCCGCGCATTTTTCAGGGCGCGGAACTGGCTGGCAATTGCCGGCAGGACGCTGATGCGGCCATTGTCAATCACAGCGCGCAGGAAATTTTTCGCAGCCTCCGTCAGCTTCGCTTTAGCGACGCCGGAGATCACTTCAAACGTCTGGGCCGCCGTCACGCTGGGATTGCCGGCAAACTGCTGCAACTGTACATTGGTGGCAATGACCGCCAGCTCATCAAGCCAGGCAGCAGCGCCGTCCAGATCAGACCCGCTGGCCTTGAACAGCGCTTCAGCGTAGGGACGGGCAATGGTGGCTAGTTCGGCCATGCTGATGCCCCGCTCAAAGTTCGGTCTTCAGGCGGCCCAGCAAGTCAGCATGCACGCCGGCATTGACTTCCTTGCGCAGAATCTGCTCGGCACCCTTGACGGCCAGTGCGGCGACCTGCTCGCGCAGGGTTTCGCGGGCCTTGACGGTTTGCTGCTCGGCCTCGACCTTGGCAGCGGCAATGATCTTGCCGCCCTCTTCGGTCGCCTTGGCTTTGGCCTCTTCAATCAGGGCCTGGCCACGGCGCTCGGCTTCGGCCAGGCGCACGGCCGACTCATTGCGCGACTTGGCCAGTTCTTCTTCCACGCGCTTGTTGGCAACGGAGAGTTCGGACTTGGCCTTGTCGGCGGCAGCGAGGCCTTCGGCGATTTTCTGAGCCCGCTCGTCCAGCGCCTTTGTGATCGGGGGCCAGATGAACTTCATCGTGAACCACACCAGGATCGCAAAAACGACAGCCTGCAGGAACAGGGTTGCGTTAATGTTCACGGCTTATTCCTTATCCAACGTGACAGGGGTGCCGGGGAATCACTTCAGGACGAAAGGATTGGCGAAGGCGAACATCAGGGCAATGGCAACACCGATCAGGAAGGCGGCGTCAATCAGGCCCGCCAAAATGAACATCTTGGTTTGCAGCTCGTTCATGAGCTCGGGCTGACGGGCCGAAGCTTCGAGGAACTTGCCGCCCATCAGGGCGATACCGATAGAGGCACCGATAGCGCCGAGACCGACGATCAGACCACAAGCCAATGCAACGAAGCCGAGAGTGTTTTCCATGATTAATCCTTAAAAAAATAAGAGGAGAAGAAAAAAAGAAACTTAGTGTGAATCGTGGGCCTGTCCCACGTAAATCAACGTCAACATCATGAAGATGAAGGCTTGCAGGGTGACGATCAGGATGTGGAAGATGCTCCACGCGGTTCCGGCGACAACATGCCCGAATCCCAGCCAGAAACCACCCGAAAGAGGGTTGAACTGCCAGGCCCATACGCCACCCATCATGGCGATCAGCATGAAAATCAACTCGCCAGCAAACATGTTGCCGAACAACCGCATGCCGTGCGAAACGGTTTTCGCGGCAAACTCGATCATCTGCATCAGGAAGTTGACCGGATACAGAACCCACTTGTCACCGAAGGGCGCGGCCACGAGTTCGTGCGCCCAGCCGCCCAGACCTTTGATCTTGATGTTGTAGACGAGGCAGATCATCAGCACGCTGCAGGACAGACCCAGCGTCGTCGACAGGTCGGCCGTCGGCACGACGCGCATGTAGTCCTTCAAGCCCAGCGCTGGCCCGACACCGCCCCCGCTACCCCACAAATGAGGAATCACATCGACGGGCAGTAGGTCCATGGCGTTCATCAGGAAGATCCAGACAAAGACCGTGAGCGCCAGCGGCGACACCAGCTTGCGGCTCTTGGCGTTGCGGATCACGCCCCTGGCCTGGGTTTCCACCATTTCGGAGAGGATTTCGACCGCAGCCTGAAAGCGCCCCGGCACGCCGGACGTGGCCTTGCGGGCAGCGCGCCACAGAAAAAAGCAAGCAACCAAGCCCAATAGCACCGAGTAAAACACGGAGTCCAGATTGAACACGCTGAAGTCAATGATATTGGTCTGCTTGACGCTCTGGAAAGAAAAGTCTTTCTGCAGATGCTGCAGGTGGTGCTGGATGTACTCTCCAGCCGTCAGGGCATGTGTTCCAGCGTCTTCAGCAGCAGCCATATATCACCAATTCTCTATTCTTCAAATCTTCTTGACCGACTTTTTGCGCGCTGGACCAAGCCACATGGCCAGCCAGTACACCTTCATCGTCACCACAAACCCGGCCAACAAGGCCAGCCAGCTCAATTCCGCAATCAGCCTTGGCGCAGCGACCAACATCGCCACCGTCAAGGCAATCTTGACCATTTCCCACACAAAAAATCCAGCCACCGCAGTACCCGGATTCATTGACGACACTTTGCCGGTCAACCCGCGCACAAAAAGCGCTGCGGGAATCACAACCGCCAGCGCGCCGTAGAGCGCCGACCAGGCCACACTTTGTCTTCCGGTCAGGGCCCAGGCGACACACGCCGTCAGAACACCGACCACCAACTGCCCCGCCACCACCCACCAGGGCGCTAGCTGCGGACTGGCTTCGCGCAACTTTTGCGCTTCTTCACGCGTCAGCGGCTTGAAATCTTCTTCGCCCGCCTCAATTGCTTGAGCCGGAGCTTTTGCCAAAGGAAGCGCCGCCGAATCTGTCATTTTTATCATCACAAATTACGTGCAGGTCACAGGCCGATTATTAGCAAAGCCCTTGATTATACGTAGAAACCCGCCCATTCCAGAAAGTCCCTGCACGACGCTGCGGCGGGATCAATGGCTACAGGGTCAACAGGGGGCACTTTGCAGGCGACAATCAGCCTTCCTGCTGTCGGCAAGTCCCGTGGCAAGCGGGATATTTTCGCTCCTGGAGCGCCCCGTTTTTGAAAGATCTTCGCATGCCCGCCCTGATGAAATTCCTCCACATCGCCGCTGCCATCGTGCTGGACACTCCGGCCATTGCCGCCGTGATCTTTTTTGTTTAAGCAGCTACCCACACCAGCGACCCCATGAGCCAGCGTAAACAACAACCCGACCATCCCGCCAAAAAACAGCCCGAAGCCCGCTGGACCGATCGCTTCACGAACGGGATCAGCCGTGAAACACTGGCAGCCCACCCCTGGCTCAAGCCCGTGGCGCATCGCCTGCAGGAGCCGGGGCTCTGGCATGTGCAGCATGAGGCCGTGGCCCGCGGCGTGGCGATCGGCATGTTCTGGGCGTTTACGCTGCCGGTTGCCCAGATCCTGGTGGCAGCCGCCCATTGCGTCTGGTGGCGCGGCAACATCCCGACGGCTGTAGGCGTGACTCTCATCACCAACCCCTTTACCATCGGCTTCTGGCTCTGGCTGGCGCACAAGGTGGGCAGCTTGTTTCTGGGCTGGGTGGGCATAGCGCCACACGAAATGGAGGCGGGGAGTAGCGCGGCCGGGGCCGGATTCGATCTGCTGGCATTGCTCGAGCAATATGGCTGGCCGATGGTGCTCGGCATGGGCATTTTTTCAGTCGTCGGCGCAGCCAGCGGTTATATCGGAGTCCAATTGATCTGGCGCGCACGCGTCTGGTTCAAGCGGCGCATTCAGCGCCACGGCAGATAAGGCCCAAGGCTGCGCGCGACCCTTTCTTTCCACTCAATGACTTTCCTGATGAGCACATTCAACATGACCTCCAGCGCACAGCTGCCCGCCACGCCCTGCTACCTGAACGGCGAATTTATTGCGCTCAAAGACGCAAAAATCAGCGTCATGGACAGAGGCTTCATCTTCGGCGACGGTGTTTATGAAGTCGTGCCGGTCTATGCCGGACAGCCGTTTTGCTTTGCCCAGCACATGGCCCGGCTGGATCGCAGCCTGGCCGAGCTGCGCATTGCCAACCCGCTGTCCCACGACCAGTGGCGCGCGGTCACATTGAAGCTGCTCGCCGACTACGCGCTGCAAATGCACACCTCGCTGGAAAAAATCGACCAACTGGTATACATCCAGATCACCCGCGGCGTGGCGCTGCGCGACCATGTGATGCCGCCCGACCTCACGCCCACGGTCTTCGTCATGACCAACACCATGAAGCCACCGACACCGGAGCAGCGCGCCCACGGCGTGGCCTGCGTCAGTGCCGACGACTTCCGCTGGAGCAAGGCCCATATCAAAAGCACCAGCCTGCTGGGCGCGGTGTTTGCGCGCCAGATCAGCGCCGATGTGGATGCCTTGGAAACCGTGATGTTCCGCGACGGCTTCCTGAGTGAAGCTGCGGCCTGCAACGTCTGGGCCGTCAAGGGTGGCAAGCTGCTCGGCCCGCCCAAGGACAACCTGGTGCTTGAAGGCATTCGCTATGGCCTGATTGAAGAAATATGCAGCGCCGCCAATATCCCGTTCGAGCTGCGCCGCATCACCCGTGCCGAAGTGCTGGCCGCTGACGAACTGCTGCTGTCGTCAGCGACCAAAGAGGTGCTGCCCATAACGCTGCTAGACGGCAAGGCGGTAGGCAACGGCAAGCCAGGGCCAGTCTACAAAAAACTGTACGCGGCGTATCAGGCCATCAAGCAAGCACAATAAAGGCATGAGCGACCAAACCACCCCCCCGGAACCGATCAAGCCAGACCTGCCAGCCACACCGCACCCAGAGTCGCTGATCGAGTACCCCTCACAGTTCCCCATCAAAGTCATGGGCCTGAAAGTAGACGGCCTGGTAAGTGCCATCACCCACATCGCGCACCAGTTCGACCCGGCCTTCGATGCCTCCAGCATAGAGCTGCGCGAAAGCAAGGGCGGCAAATATTTAGGCGTCACCATCACCGTCACCGCCACTTCTAGGGAGCAGCTTGACGAGCTGTATCGCACGTTGAGTACGCATCCGATGGTCAAGGTGGTGCTGTAATTTATTCGTTGGGTAGCAAGGTAGAGATTCTTTAGCTCTCGCACACACGCTTAAACCTTTGATTTAATTAGTTATTTTGGATTTTGTTGAATTAGACTTTAAAAATATTGCTTAATTTGACGCATTAGCTAAAATTCTCAAATGCTAATGAATCAATCCCTCGCTATTCCACTGCCCGCGGTACAGGAGTACTTGGCAGATACCAACCCCTGGTGGGTAGCTGGAAAAGGCATAGACCCCGAACTACAGGCCTGGCCAAAGCGGGCCTACTTTGCCTCATTTATGCGACTGGTTCGCGCCATCGAGGTACGCCGCGCAGTGGTGGTGATAGGTCCAAGACGAGTCGGAAAAACCGTCATGCTGACTCAGGCTGTTCAAAGCCTTATAGACAGCGGCGTTGCGGGCTCAAACATCATGGTGGCGCAACTTGATGTCCCCTTGTTTTCAGGCCAAACGCTGGACAGCTTGGTCAAGCTTTTCATCGATACCCACCGTCACGCAGCCGGCGGGCAAGGTAATTTTCTGTATGTGTTTTTTGACGAAATCCAATATCTCAAAGACTGGGAAACCCACCTCAAGGTGCTGGTTGACAGCTACCGAAACATCCGCTTTGTAGCCACTGGTTCTGCTGCGGCAGCGCTGCGCATGAAAAGCCGTGAGTCCGGCGCAGGGCGATTTTCAGACTTTATTTTGCCGCCTCTCACGTTTGCGGAGTATTTGGATTTTTGCAACCAATCACACCTCGTGCAAGACGTGTCCGCGCCTGAGGACGGACGACCCAGCTACCACAGCGCCAACATAGCCGCGCTCAACGTTGAGTTCGTCAACTACCTTAACTACGGCGGATTCCCAGAGGCGGTCATGAACCAGTCGGTGCGCGAAGATCCGCGCCGCTACCTGCGCCAGGACATTGTTGACAAAGTTTTACAAAAAGACCTGCCCAGCTTATTTGGCATATCAGACACACAAGAGCTGAATCGTTTTTTCAACGTACTGGCTTTCAACACCGGTAT
The DNA here is from genome assembly GCA_038902795.1 of Polaromonas sp. Classification (GTDB taxonomy): domain Bacteria; phylum Pseudomonadota; class Gammaproteobacteria; order Burkholderiales; family Burkholderiaceae_C; genus Polaromonas. Next base: position 9,971 of record JBCKNJ010000026.1, read on the forward strand.
GGAAGTGGCCCCCGCAACCTTATCGAAAAACACCGGCTTATCCAAAGCCCGCATTGATGAATATCTGGAGTACCTAGAAGCAGCCTTTCTGATCAAACGTGTACACCGCCTCAGCGACAACGCTCGCCGCCTACAGCGCGCCACTTCATACAAGGTGTACTTGACCAATCCTTCCATTCGCGCCGCGCTGTTCGGTATTGTTCGCGCGCAAGACCCGGCCATGGGCCGCTTGGTTGAAACAGCTATCTGGAGCCAGTGGCTGCACAGCAGCGACACCATTGCATCGCTGCACTACGCCCGATGGAAAGAAGGTAGAGCTGACTATGAAGTGGATTTGGTTGGTTTGGCTGCAAGCACTCAAAAGCCTCGTTTTGTGGTGGAAATCAAATGGTCAGACCGCGCCTTTGACGACTGGAGCGAGCTAAAAGGGCTGCGCAGTTTTATGGCCGAGCACACCTTGGCTCGCCCACCCTTGGTTACCACTTTAACGCAATCAGGCAGCAAAAAAATCGACGGTAAAACTGTCCAATTTACCCCCAGCGCACTGCACTGCTACACCATTGCCCGTAATTTACTGGCTCAAGCCCGCTAGACCATGCCCACCCTAGACTGGCTCAACCGCGCCAACGCCTTCACCCTTGCTGCCAAAGTGCCGTACCGGCTGCTGGAGCAGGTCTCAACGCATCACGCCGCACCGCCCTCACCGAGCCCTGAATTACTCCCTCTCCCCCTGGGAGAGGGCAGGGGTGAGGGTTCCCCGTCACCCGACAACCTGCTAATCCAGGGCGACAACTTAGAAGCCCTCAAGGCCTTGATTCCCTTTTACCGGGGCCAGGTCAAGTGCATCTTCATCGACCCACCCTACAACACCAAAAGCGCGTTTGAGCATTACGACGACAACCTGGAGCACGCGCAGTGGCTGAGCATGATGCTGCCGCGCCTGCAACTGCTGCGCGAGCTGCTGCGTGAGGACGGCAGCATCTGGGTGACGATTGACGACAACGAAGGGCATTACCTCAAGGTGTTGATGGACGAGGTATTTGGGCGCGGGAATTTTGTGGCGAATGTGGTTTGGGAGAAGTCGGATAGCCCCAAAATGGATTCACAGCTTTTCTCAAGTCGACATGACCATCTATTGGCATATGCCAAGCAAATAAGCAAATTTGAACTAAAACGAATCAAAGAACAAGTACAAGAGCACTACAACCGTACAGACGAGCAAGGCCGCCGTTACTACACAAAACCGTTACGGGCCATGGGTAGTGGAGAGGACACTCGCGAAGCGCGACCGAGCCTTTACTTCGCGCTGGTTGCACCAGATGGCACAACCGTTTTTCCCGTCAAACCCGATGGTGTTGATGGCCGCTGGAGATGGAGTCAAGAAAAGATTTCACTGGAAGCAAATCGCATTGATTGGGTCAAAGCGAAAGCCGGATGGGCACCTTACTATCGAATCTATGCAGATACGAGTGAAGGTCGTCCTGCGGAAACCATCTGGGCGCACAGTGAAGTTGGTAGTAACCGCACTTCCAAGGCTGAAGTCAAGGCATTGCTCAACGATGACGCCGTTTTTACAACGCCAAAGCCAGAGGCACTCCTCCAGCGCATCCTCCACATCGCCACCAACCCCAACGACCTCATCCTCGACTCCTTCCTCGGCTCAGGCACCACCGCCGCCGTCGCCCACAAAATGGGCCGCCGCTGGATCGGCATTGAGATGGGCGAGCACGCCGCCACGCACTGCCTGCCGCGCCTAGTCAAAGTCATCAACGGCGAGCAAGGCGGCATCAGCAAAGCCGTCAACTGGCAAGGCGGCGGCAGCTTCAGGTTTATGCAACTCGGCGCACCGGTGTTTGACGAGACCGGCCGCATCCACCCCGCCGTGCGCTTTGCCACACTGGCGGCCTTTGTGTGGCAGCAAGAAACCGGCACAACGTTTGATGCGCTAGGGGCCAAGCCGGGCACACCTTACCTCGGCACACACTATGTTTTTAATAGCTGGTTGCGCCCGGAATCATTGGGCTTGAGCCCGATTGAGGCATCAAAAACGGCCCCGCCCACAGGCACAGCCTACTACCTGCTGTTCAACGGCATCCTCGGCGACAAGCGCCCCGCCAGCGGCAACGTGCTGACCCGCGACGTACTGGCCGCGCTGCTGGCGCTGCACGCCAAAGCAGCCCCGGCCAACACGCCGCTGGTGGTGTACGGTGACTCGGTTCGCCTGGGGCCGCAGCGGCTGGCTGCCGCGAGTGTGACCTTCAGGCAAATACCCTATGACATTTCAGCCCGCTGAAACGGCTTAGATTTAGCGCCAAGCCCTAGAACAATTCCTAGAACAACATTCAATGCCAACACTTCAAAAGCATGCAAACCTTTCTAACCCTTAAAACCTACCAAGAGAAGGCTTTGGAGGCGCTGGCGCTGTTTTTGCGGCAAGCCGAGGGCATGGGGCTAGGGCCGGCATGGGCACATGCCATGCAGCGCGAAAAATTACCCGCTGTGCCGTATCGCGGTGACGAACTGGCAGGCGTACCGACGGTATGCCTGCGCATCCCAACCGGCGGCGGCAAAACGCTACTGGCTTCACATGCCATCGTGACGATAGCCAAAACGTGGGCTCACCGCAGCCATCCCGTGGCGCTGTGGCTGGTGCCCAGTGACGCGATTAGAAGCCAGACTTTGAGCGCGCTGCAAATGCCAGGCCACGCTTATCGCGCAGCCCTTCAGGCCGCTTATGGCGATGCCTTTGTGGTCTGCGAACTCGGCGCGCTGCACACAGTGCCGGCGCAAGAGTATGGGCGCAAGGCGGTGATTGTGGTGGCCACCATCCAGAGCTTTCGCGTAGCCAACAAGGCCGGGCGGCGCGTCTTCGCCATGAGCGAAACCTGGGAGTCGCACTTTCGTTCGCTCAACATCACGCCACAACAAGCCATTGAACGCGGCCTAGCCTGCGTGGACGAAGCAGACCTGACAAACCCAGAGCAAACCTTTTTAACCCGCGCAGACCTTGGCCGCGTGAAAACATCGCTGGCCAACTGGCTGGCCTGGCAGCAGCCCATCGTGATCGTGGACGAGGCGCACAATGCCAAAACGCCGCTATCGCTAGCGATGCTTGAGGGCATTCGACCCACTTGCGTGCTGGATCTGACGGCTACGCCAGTGCCCACAAAAACCAACGTACTCTATAGCGTGTCGGCCAAAGAGCTGGAAGCCGAGGCCATGATCAAACTACCGATCATGCTGGCTGAACACACAGACGGTTGGGAAGCTGCCGTGCGCGATGCCCTGCTGCGCCGCGCCCAGCTCGAGGCCGAAGCCGTCCACGAGCCGCAATACATCAGGCCGATCGTGTTATTTCAAGCGCAGGACAGAGGTGGCGAAGTCACGGTTGAAGTGCTGCACAAACACCTGACCTCACTGCCCGGTATCGACAAAGAAGAAATCGCTCTGGCGACCGGCAAGCAACGCGAACTGGAAGGCGTAGACCTTTTCAGCCCCAACTGCCGGGTGCGCTACATCATCACGGTGGACGCGCTGCGTGAAGGCTGGGACTGCTCATTTGCCTATGTGCTGTGTTCGCTGCAAAACCTGCGCAGCAATCAGGCGGTCGAACAACTTCTGGGCCGCGTGCTGCGTATGCCCTACGCAGTGCGGCGCAAAAGCCCAGCGCTCAACCGGGCCTACGCACATGTCGTGGCGCGGACTTTTTGGGATGCCGCCGACGCACTGGTCGATAGTTTGGTAAATGGCATGGGTTTTGACAAACTTGCAGCGGCAAGCCTGCTGCAGCCGGACGCAGGTGACCTGTTTGACCCCGCTAGGGCCGACTCACCAGCCCCACGTCGGCCAACGCTCGAGATCGCCTGGGCCGCAGCAGATGCACAGCAACTGGAGCAACTGGCCAAGGCGCTGCAAACCCAGCCCGACGTGGCTGTGGTTGCGCCTGCTGTAGCTGGCGACACGCCATTCCTGCGCATTGACGGGCCAGTGACTGACGAGATGCGAAATACTATTGTTTCACTCGCGTCTGACGCTGATAAAAAACGTATTGAAGAAGTATTTGACCAGCACACAGCGCGCGTGCAGGCGATGCACGCACCAGCCGACCAGGGTGTGCTGTTTGCGCCAGTACCGCAGTTATGCGTGCGGGTGCAGGGTGAACTGGAGTTGATTGAACGCGAAACGCTAACCAACTTGATGGAGTTCGATCTGCTTAAAGCTGACCCGCGCCCGACGCTCGTCGGCTTTGCGCTGGTGGAGCAAAGCAACCAGATCGAGATTTTTCTCGATGGTGAGCGCATACGCACCAAACTTGCCGACAGCGCGCAAATGTCGCTCGACGGCGTTCCGAGCGATGCTGGCGAGGGCGAACTGGTGCGTTTTCTGGAAGAGACGGTGCGCCGCCAAGGGCTAACAGCGCTGGAAACCCAGGCTTACGTGCAGCGAGTTGTTTCGCATTTGCAAAGTGAACGCGGGCTGTCACTAACAGGGCTGCTACGCGCCCGATTTCAGCTGGCACGGGCTATTGAGCAACGCCTAAACAGCATTTTGACGCTGGAGCGTGAGAAAAACTTTCAGGGCTTGCTATTTGACCGTCTGCCCGACATTGCGCTGGCACACGATGCGCGCTGGGCTTTCAAATTCGAAGCCGGACGTTACCCGGTGCGCGAAGCCTATAACGGTCGGCACCTGTTTCAAAAACATTACTACCGGGATATTGCCAAGCTCAAATCTGTTGGCGAGGAGTTTGATTGCGCCAAGGTACTTGATGCAGAGCCAGCGGTGAAACACTGGGTACGCAACCTAGAGCGCCTGCCCGAGTTTGCTTTTTGGCTACCCACCGCCACCGATTATTTTTACCCAGACTTTGTGGCCGAGTTGAATGACGGCAAGTTGCTGGTGGTCGAATACAAGGGTGACGCTTACGCCACCAATGACGACTCAAAAGAAAAGAAGCGTATCGGAGAGCGCTGGGCCTTGGTTACTGGGCAGCGTTTTGTCATGGTTGAAAAAATTCTCGGTGGTGTGGATATGGCAGGGCAGATCCGCGCGGCACTGAAACCTTGATGCCGTCAACCACCATCGAAACCCGCCAGCTCGGCCAGGTCGCCTATTGGCCCACGTTTGAGGCGATGCGGGCATTCACAGCCTCCAGAACCGCAAAAAAGGCCGCTTTTGAGGATAAAAAAGAGCTACAGATCAATGAATACGCGCGTGACCAGCTATGGATTTGTGAGCATCCTCCGATCTATACCCAGGGCCTGGCGGGCAAGGTTGAGCATGTTTTAAACCCCGGCAACATCCCGGTGGTGCAAACCGACCGGGGCGGGCAGGTGACGTATCACGGGCCGGGGCAAGTGGTGGCGTACCCGCTGATTGACTTGCGGCGTGCTGGCTACTTCGTTAAGGAATATGTTTACCGCATTGAAGAGGCGGTACTTAAAACCCTGGCGCACTTTGGCGTGACGGGGCATCGCGTAGCTGGCGCGCCAGGGATTTATGTGCGGCTTGCCGACCCGGCCTCCCATGCCGCGTTGACCGGGCCGACCAACCCGCTGGAGCCTTTCAACGGCCTGGGCAAAATCGCAGCACTCGGCATCAAGGTCAGTCGGCATTGCAGCTACCACGGCGTGGCGCTGAATGTGGCGATGGACCTGGAACCCTTCTCGCGCATCAACCCCTGCGGTTATGCGGGGCTGGCCAGCACGGACCTTTCTACCATCGGGGTCTCGGTAAGCTGGCAAGACGCTGCGGACGTGCTGGGCCAAAAGCTCGTCACCTATCTGGCACCCTGACCACGTCCCTTCAAAGAAACACGCCATGAGCGCCGCCGGAATTAGACTATCTATTAGTAAATCTTTAAAGCAGCGCTGCAGGGTCTTCGCTGGCCAGCACCTGCTCGGCCCAGGCCTTGAGTTTGCCGGCATCCGAGCGCAGCACCTGTTGCTTGACGGCGAGGATTCGCGAAGGGTGCATTGAAAAGCTGCGTAACCCCAGCCCGAGCAGCAAGCGCGTCATGCTGACATCACCGGCCATCTCGCCGCAGACACTGACACCTTTGCCATGGGCATTGCATTCGGCAATGGTGTCGGCTATCAAGCGCAGCACGGCCGGGTGGCAGGGGTCGTAGAGGTGCGACACTGATTCATCGGCACGGTCAACTGCCAGCGTGTACTGAATCAGGTCGTTGGTGCCTATCGACAGAAAGTCGAAGTGCTTCAAAAACAGCTTGAGGGTCAGTGCCGCTGCCGGAATTTCAATCATCGCGCCCAGGCGCACCGGGCCGTAGGGAATGCCGCTGTTGTCCATCTGCGCGCGTGCGTGGTCGATGAGGGCCAGCGTCTGGCGGATTTCGCTGGCGTGGGCCAGCATGGGCACCAGCAGGTTGACCTGGCCGTGCTGCGCGGCCCGCAGTATGGCGCGCAGCTGGGTTAAAAATATAGGCGGGTCGGCCAGGCTCCAGCGGATGGCGCGCAGGCCGAGGGCAGGATTGAGGTAGCTCTCCTGCGCCCTGCCGACAGGTTTGTCGAGCGGCTTGTCTGCGCCAATGTCAACGGTACGAATCGTGACCGGCAAGCCCTGCATACCTTCAACGGCCTTGCGGTACGCGGCGTACTGCTCTTCTTCATCCGGCAGTTTGGAAAGGCCCTGTGATGCACGGCCCATGAACAAAAATTCACTGCGGAAAAGGCCCACGCCGACGGCTCCGACCTTGATGGCGCCAGCGGTGTCGTCAGGCATTTCGATGTTGGCCAACAGCTCAACGCGCTGGCCGTCAAGCGTCAGCGCGGGCGTGTGCTTGAGGCGATTCAGCCGTTCGCGCTCCAGCTCGCCCTGGCGCTGCTTGAAGCCGTATTCAGCCAGGATGATGGGCGACGGGTCCACAATCAGCACGCCCATGTCACCGTCAATAATCACCCAGTCATCCTGTTTGATGAGCTGACTGGCGCTGCGTGCGCCGACCACGGCAGGGATGTCCATGCTGCGGGCGACAATCGCGGAGTGCGATGTTTTACCACCCACATCAATGGCAAACCCGGCAAACAGGCTTTGCTTGAACTGCAGCATGTCGGCGGGGGAAATGTCATGCGCGATCAGCACCAGCGGCACATCTTCCGTGTCGTCCAGCAGCAGACCTTGAGGTGAATTTTTGCGGCCAGCCCCGGCCTGGCGTTGCTGTTGCAAGGGCGGCCGCATCGGCGAGGGCGCGCCTTTCATGCGGCGCAGGATGCGCTCGACCACCTGCTCCAGGTCGGCCTTGCGTTCGCGCAGATACTCGTCTTCCATCTCGTCGAACTGGCGCGCAAAGATTTCGTACTGCGTGGTCAGTGCCCATTCGGCGTTGTAGTGGCGCTCGGTGATCCAGTGCTTGACACCGCTGATCAGCGTCTCGTCTTGCAGCAGCATCAAATGCACATCCAGCAGGGCCGACAGTTCGTGCGGCGCGTCCTTGGGCAGGTCTTGCTGCACACGGATGATTTCTTCAGCTACCGCATTGCGGGCCACGCGCACGCGGGTGATTTCTTCATCGGTTCTGGAGTCGTCAATAAAGTAATGCGCGACATCAGCACGGCTCGATGCCACCAGCACGGCACGGCCAATCGCGATACCGCGAGAGACGGCCAGACCGTGAACCGAGAAAGTCATGTCGTGCGCCGCGCAGGGCCGCCCCAAGCAAGCACAGCCCCCTCGGGGGGCAGAGAGCTACGCGAAGCGAGCGAACGTGGGGGCAACATCATTCACCTTCACCAAACTTGTCGGCTATCAAGGCAAGCAAAGCATCCATCGCCTCCTGCTCCTGCACGCCGTTGGTTTCGATTTGCACCGTACTGCCCATACCGGCGGCCAGCATCATCACGCCCATGATGCTCTTGGCGTTGACGCGACGTTCGCCTTTGCTCATCCACACCTCGGACGGAAAGCTGCCGGCGAGTTTGGTGAGTTTGGCGGAAGCTCTGGCGTGCAGGCCGAGCTTATTGCTGATGTTCGTGCTGGTCTGGATCATGTTTTCGTTTTGCCTGATTTTGCGGTGCGGTAATAGCCACCTGCATCACGCCCTGGGTTGCGCCTGCCAGCGCCCGTGCCACCAGCAAGTCAAGCGACTCGTGGCGGTAAGACACGGTGCGCAGCAGCATGGGCAGGTTGATGCCGGTAATGAGTTTGGACTTCACGCCATCGACCAGTTTTTGCGCCACATTGCAGGGCGTTGCGCCAAACACGTCTACCAGCACCAGCGCATGTGAGGTGCCCATCTGCTCGAACATGATGCGCGCCTGGGCCAGGGTTTCTTCCGGCGGCATGTTGGGCTGTACGTCCAGCGCCACCACACCGGCAGGGTTGTCGGGAAACACATGCAGCACACACTGCCTCAAAGCAGAGGCCAAAGGTGCATGGGCGATGATGAAAATGCCATTCATTGCGGTGAATTATCGGCTTTGATGCTTAGAAAATAAGCGTATGACGCGATACAACAACACAAATACACAGCCATGGCAGACTGAAAACTCAACACCTGGCTCAAGCCGCTGGACGCAAAGCCATCCATCAGCAAGCCGATTCCCCACTGCACCACAAACACGCCGGCAAAAATTCCGAGGTTATAGGCAGACATCGCACGCCCCGCGAGTGCCAGCTTGAAAGCCATGCCCACGGCGGGCTGGGCCAGCCCCATGACACTTGAGGCGACGCAAAACAAGGCCCAGCCGAGCCAGCCAATGGAGGAGCCACCCCAGATATTGAATGCCAGTACCAGCAGGCTCACAGGCGTGCCCCAGGCAATCAGGCGCTCGACGCTCCAGCCGCTTTTTGCCAGACGCGGATTAAGCAGGCCCCAGCACCAGAAGGTCATCAGCATGCAGCCGTTCAGGTAAAAAAGACCCGCCGCTGCCTCGAGTGGCGTGTAGCCTGCCACCCTGACCATCCACGGTCCGGCCCACAGGGTTTGTATGGCCACCATGCCGCCGTAATTGAAGAAGGCGATCGGCAACATCTTGCGGAAGTAGCGGCTCTTCCAGACCTCGGCATAGCTGGTGGAACCGGGTGCCGAGGCTGTGGGCAGTAGTTTTTCAGATAAGCGCCAGGGCGGTATGACCCACGCCAGCGCAGCCATGGCAAGCAGTATCAGCAGCGCCAGAATCCAGAACAGGGGACGCCAGCCCGTGAGCGGCAGCAGCCACTGCACCGGTAGGGTCGATGACAACATACCGAGCGAGCCGGTCATCAGCATCCATGAATTGGCGCGCAGTTGGGTGGCAGCACTAAACCAGCGCCGATAGCCCGTGAGCGGTGCCATCAGGCAGGCACCCACCCCCATGCCGACCAGCACACGCGCGGCCAGCAACCAGGCAAAACTGCTGGCCATCGAAAAGGCCAGGCAACCCAGCACGGCAAGCCCCAAAAAGCAAAGGATGACGCGCTTCGGGCCATGCCGATCCAGCCACTGGCCCAGCGGCAACTGGATGGCCGCGAAGCCGAAAAAATAACCACCCGCCAGCAGGCCCAGATCGCGCGCCTGCAAGGCAAACTCCTGCGTCAATATCGGCGCAAGGGTGGCGGTGATGGCGCGTACCAGCGCCGAGCAAAAATAAGCTGCGGCAAAAGCCAGGAAAACAATCACGCCGGTTTTCCTGTCCAGGAAATCGGTGTGGCTGGACGCATCCAGTGCGCCTGAGGATGTCGTCATGGGTTTATTCAAACCTTATTCAAACTTCAGGTTGGAAGGCAGCCAGAAAACCAAAAGTCGATCGATGCATGTTGGCATTGCGCAAATTAATAAGTAAACGCTGCACTTTACAGGCATTCATACACTGGCCCGGACTACGCCCTGCCCTTTGCACCAGATTGGCGCTCCATTTGCACCAATCTGGGCATGGCGCTTGCTCGAGCAGCGCTTCAAATAAAATTCCGAGCATGCCTATGTGACGGGTGAAAGTGGCACGGCCCTTGCGAGAGTTACGCATCTTCTTTTTGAAAGGTGCGCACCATGTCTGACTACTTCTCGCCCTACGATGCCGACCAGCCCCTGATGCTCAAATGCAGCTGCGGCAAAAACCACAGCGTGGACTATCATCAGCAAGAAGCGCAGGACACGACAGCCGCCACCGCTGTCACTGAACTGCGTCGGCGCAGCCTCACCAGCGAGTTCGAGGCCTACTCGAACGAGTTCATTGAAGCCACCCTGGTCAAGGCCCTGTTTCCGCAAGACGCCGTGCGCCGCCGCTTTCTGCGTGCCGTCGGCAAGGGCACGGCCATGGCGGCGATCTCCAGCCTGCTGCCGGTGGCCAGCATGCAGGCGATGGCGCAGGACAAAGGCAAGCTCGAAAAAACCAACCTGAAGATCGGTTTCATCCCGATCACCTGCGCCACGCCGCTGATCATGGCGCACCCGCTGGGGTTTTACAGCAGGGAAGGCCTGAATGTCGAAGTCGTCAAGACCGCCGGCTGGGCGCTGATACGCGACAAGATGATCAACAAGGAATACGACGCGACGCACTTCCTGAGCCCCATGCCGCTGGCCATTTCCATGGGCGTGGGCTCCAACCCGGTGCCGATGAATGTGGCCACCATCCAGAACACCAACGGCCAGGCCATCACGCTGGCCAACAAACACAAGGACAAACGCGACCCGAAGCTGTGGAAGGGCTTCAAGTTTGCCGTGCCTTTCGAGTTCAGCATCCACAACTTCCTGCTGCGCTACTACGTCGCCGAACATGGCCTGAACCCCGACACCGACATCCAGATCCGTGTCGTGCCGCCGCCTGAAATGGTGGCCAACCTGCGCGCCGGCAACATCGACGGCTACCTCGGCCCGGACCCGTTCAACCAACGGGCTGTGTATGAAGAGATCGGTTTCCTGCACATCCTGACCAAAGACTTGTGGAACGGCCACCCGTGCTGCGCCTTCGGCACCAGCACCGAATTCATCCAGAAGAATCCCAACACCTTTGCCGCGCTCTTTCGCTCGGTGCTGACGGCTGCCGCGATGGCGCGCGACCCGAAAAACCGCGAGCTGATCGCCAAGGTGATCGCGCCGCAGGCCTACCTGAACCAGCCCGAAACCGTGCTGGCGCAGGTGCTGACCGGCCGTTTCGCCGACGGCCTGGGCAACATCCGGACGGTGCCGGATCGCGTCGATTTCGACCCGATTCCGTGGCAGTCGATGGCGGTGTGGATGCTGACCCAGATGAAACGCTGGGGCTACGTCAAGGGCGACATCAACTACAAACAAATCGCCGAAAAAGTGTTTTTACTGACCGACGCCAAAAAACGCATGGCCGAACTGGGCCAGAAAGCACCGGAAGGCGCCTACCCGAAGTTCACGATCATGGGCAAGGTCTTTGATGCAGCCAAACCCGACGAGTATCTAAAAAGCTTCGCCATCCACAAGATGGCGTGAACGCATGTTCAAGTCGTTGAACTTCAAGGCCACGCTGGTCTCGGTGCTTCTGCTGCTGGTGTTTCTGGGGGCGTGGCAGATCGCCACGCTGCCGGCTGCGGGCAGCGGCCCCGGCGCGGCGGTCTCGGCCGAGCAGGCCGAGTACCTGAAGATGCTGGGCAAGGACCCGGGCACCACCAAGGCCGGCGGCTTTCCAACACCGCTGCAAATGGGCCAGACGGCCTGGAAACATTTGTCCAATCCGTTTTATGACAACGGCCCGAACGACAAAGGCATTGCGATCCAGCTGGCTTATTCGCTGGGCCGCGTCGGCCTGGGTTTTCTGCTGGCCTGCCTGGTCGCGATTCCGCTCGGCTTTGTGATCGGCATGTCGCCGCTGCTGCGGCGCGCGCTCGACCCCTTCATCCAGGTGCTGAAACCCATCTCGCCGCTGGCCTGGATGCCGCTGGCGCTGTACACCATCAAGGACTCATCGGCCTCCGGCATTTTCGTGATTTTTATCTGCTCGGTCTGGCCGATGTTGATCAACACGGCGTTCGGTGTGTCAGCCGTCAAGCGCGAATGGCTCAACGTCGCCAAGACGCTGGAAGTCAAGCCGCTGCGCAAGGCTTTTCTGGTGATCCTGCCGGCAGCGGCCCCGACCATCCTGACCGGCATGCGTATTTCGATGGGCATTGCCTGGCTGGTGATTGTGGCGGCCGAAATGCTGGTGGGCGGCACCGGCATTGGCTACTTCGTCTGGAACGAATGGAACAACCTGTCGCTGACCAATGTGATTTTTGCGATTGTCGTGATTGGTGTGGTGGGCATGCTGCTGGACCTGATGTTTGCACAGCTGCAGAAGTGGGTGACTTATGCTGAATGACGCCTTGACTTCCAGCGCCGGTGCAGGTCGGCCTTTTCTGCAGATCGAAGGCCTGGCCAAGACCTTTCCCGGCAGCACCGAGCCGGTGTTCGACGAGGTCAATTTCAACATTGCCCGCGGCGAGTTTGTCTGCATCATCGGCCACTCGGGCTGCGGCAAAACCACCATCCTCAATGTGCTGGCCGGGCTGGAAACCGCCAGCGCCGGCCATGTCTTCATGGACGGCCGCGAAGTCGCCGGCCCCAGCCTGGAGCGCGGCGTGGTGTTTCAGGGCCATGCGCTGATGCCCTGGCTGACGGTGCGCAAGAACATCGCGTTTGCGGTGCGCTCCAGGTGGCCGGACTGGAGTGCTGCGCAGGTCGACGCCCACGTGAAGAAATACGTGGAACTGGTCGGTCTGTCGGGCGCCATCGACAAAAAACCGGCCGCGCTGTCGGGCGGCATGAAGCAGCGTGTGGGCATTGCGCGGGCCTTTGCGATCGAGCCCAAGATGCTGCTGCTTGACGAACCTTTCGGCGCGCTGGACGCGCTGACGCGCGGCACCATCCAGGACGAACTGATAAGCATCGTGCGCGAGACGCACCAGACAGTGTTCATGATCACCCACGATGTGGACGAAGCCGTGCTGCTGGCCGACAGGATTTTGCTGATGAGCAATGGGCCGCAGGCGCGTGTGGCCGAGATCGTGCGCAACACCCTGCCGCGCAACCGCCAGCGCACCACCCTGCACCACGACCCGCAGTACTACCCGATTCGCAACCACCTGGTGGACTTTCTGGTGGCGCGCTCCAAAGACCTGTCGCACGGCAAGGCGTCGGCGCACCCGCCCACCGTCGAGCCCGGCCGCGGCGCGCTGGCCGACGCGCCGGCCTCCATCACATTGAAAGCAGTCGCATGAGCAGCACCGAAGCCCCCCGCCCGCCCCTGCCGCCCTTCACGCTGGAAACCGCGAAAGAAAAAGTGCAGAAAGCCGAAGACGCCTGGAACAGCTGCGACCCCGAGCGCGTGGCGCTGGCCTACACCGAAGACTCGGTCTGGCGCAACCGCGCCGACTTTTTCTCGGGCCGCGCCATGATCCGCGAATTTCTCAAACGTAAGTGGGCGAAGGAACTGGACTACCGGCTGAAAAAAGAGCTCTGGAGTTTTACCGACAACCGCATTTCCGTGCGCTTTGAATATGAATGGCATGACGACGCCGGCTTCTGGTTTCGCTCCCACGGCAACGAGCAATGGGAGTTTGACGAGCTGGGCCTGATGCGCCGCCGCGAGGCCAGCATCAACGACGTGCCGATCAATGAAGCCGAGCGTAAATTCTATTGGCCGCGACCCGTCGCAAGCTGAATTCAACCCTTCTTTTATTTTTTAAACACAGGAGAACACATGAACCGCAACGACATCACCGAGAAAATCATCACCGCCAAGGTGTCCAAGGGCATCACCTGGGAAGCGGTCGCCAAAAAGGTCGGCCTGAGCAAGGAGTGGGTCACCGCCGGCTGCCTGGGCCAAATGACCTTTGACGAAAAGCAGGCCAAGATCGTTGGCAAGATTTTCGGCTTGAACGCTGAAGAGCAAAAGTGGCTGCAGGTCGTGCCTTACAAGGGCTCGCTGCCGACGCCGGTGCCGACCGACCCGCTGATCTACCGCTGGTACGAAATCGTCAGCGTTTACGGCACCACCATCAAGGAACTGATTCACGAAGAGTTCGGCGACGGCATCATGAGCGCGATTGATTTTTCGATGGACATCGTGCGCCAGCCCGACCCCAAGGGGGATCGCGTCAACGTCGTGCTGTCGGGCAAGTTTTTGCCGTACAAGCAGTATTGAGTTGCTATTGACAGCCTGTTGAACTACTCTGATGTGCAGGTATCTGATTTGAAACAGGGCAAGATTATTTAATGAACGCTTGGACATTCTCTGGGCCACCAGTTGCGTCACTTGCGTGGCC
>JBCKNJ010000027.1:0-24048 GCA_038902795.1 Polaromonas sp.
CGGAAAACCCCTCGAAAATGACCACACCTGCCACCCCTTCTACCCATCTTTCTTCCAATCCTCCTGTCGCCATTTATCCCTCGCACTACATCAATGGCCAGTGGGTCAAGGCCCAATCGCCCGAAACACTGCCTGTCCACGACTCCAGCACCGAAGAACTGATGGCCACCGTCCCCGCAGGCACTGCACTGGAAGCAGCAGCTGCGGTACGCGCCGCACGGGCCGCGTTTGATGGCTGGTCGGCCCTGCCGGTAGAGACCCGAGCCGCCTTCCTCGATAAGGTAGCCGCTGGCGTGAAGGCTAGGACTGACGAGCTGGCCCTGGCGATTGCGCGGGAAGTCGGCATGCCGCTCAAAATGGCGCGTGCCGTACAGGTCGGTGGCCCGGCCTGGCATTGGGGCAACTTTGCCAAGGTGGCACGCAGCTTTGAATGGGAGAAAAAAGTCGGCAACTCACTCGTCGTGCGCGAGCCGATTGGTGTGGTGGGCTGCATCACACCATGGAACTTTCCGCTGAATCAGATCACGCTCAAAATCGCCCCGGCACTGGTGGCTGGTTGCACCGTGGTGCTCAAGCCAAGTGAAATTGCACCCGTCAACGCGATGATTTTGGCCGAAATCATTCACGAAGCCGGCTTGCCGCCCGGTGTCTTCAATCTCGTGAACGGCATGGGCCCGGTAGTGGGCGAGGCACTGGCCACGCACCCTGATGTAGACATGGTGAGCTTTACCGGCTCGACCCGCGCAGGCAAGCGGGTCAGCGAGCTGGCCAGCCAGTCGGTCAAACGCATTGCACTGGAGCTGGGTGGCAAATCTGCCAGCGTGATATTGGACGATGCCAACTTTGAGGCCGCCGTCAATGGCACGGTGGGGGCCTGTATGCTCAACAGCGGCCAGACCTGCTCGGCCCACACCCGTATGCTGGTACCCGCCAGCCGCTATGAAGAAGTCAAAGCGCTGGCCAGGGCAGCGATTGCCAAATTCAGCGTTGGCCCTAGCCTGGATGAGGCCAGCAAACTAGGCCCCCTCATCAGCGCCAACCAGCGCGACCGCGTGCTCGGCTTTATCAAGATTGGCATTGAAGAGGGCGCAGACGTGATTGCCGGTGGCGCAGAGCCGCCAAAGTTTGACAAAGGCTACTTTGTGCAACCCACTATTTTGGGTATCAAACCCACTGACACGCTGGCTAGGGAAGAGATTTTTGGCCCGGTGCTGGTGGTGATTCCCTACCAGGACGAGGACGATGCCGTCGCGATTGCCAACAGCACCATTTACGGCCTTGGCGGCGCGGTGTGGAGCGCGACGGACGAACATGCTATTCGGGTGGCGCGGCGTATGCGTACTGGCCAGGTTGACATCAATGGTGGCCGGTTCAATACCAGTGCGCCCTTTGGTGGCTACAAACAGTCGGGCAATGGGCGCGAGAATGGTGTCTATGGGCTGGAGGAGTTTCTGGAGTTCAAGTCACTACAGTTAAAGCCATCGGCCTAATTTAACATAATATACATCGTGGAATATTCAAGCCATGCTGTCAGACCAGAGATCAGGCTGACCAGGCCGAGCAATACGGAATCTAAAGCCGCGCCAGTCTGACGCGATAACTTTCCCAGCACCCTTTGAAGCTGTTCACGCTTCGTGCCCTTCGCGGCCTCGATGGTGGCGCGCACCAACTCTTGAATTGCATCCTCTCGGGCAAACCCGGCCAGTCTTGCCCGGTCGCTTGGTGTGCATGTGCGCGTTCCGGCTTTCCAGCTGCAGAGTGTGGCTTGTGGGATTTCCATTGCTTTGGCGAGCCTGTATTCGCTGCCGCATTTTTCTCCGGCTTTGTTGATTAACCTTGTTAATTCTAAGGGTATTGTCATCGGTTTCCTTGTCGAGTACATTTTCGTTAGTTTACGTTTTTGTAAACGACCTGCACTTTGTGTAGGTATCCGAACTGTACATCAAAGGGCTACCAATGAAAACAGTATTTCCCAAAATAACTGGCGGTAGTGGCTCCGGGCTTGCACCGCGTAGCGGTGCACGGCCTCGGGCCGCTGCCCCCCCCCTCTGTAACACGGGGGGAAAGTATTGACCATATAAAAGGGGCCCATGAGGGCAAAGTCAAAGTTGACTGGCTCAACTGTACTTTTCCAAAGCCTGGCCTGTCGCCTCCGGGCTTTGTTGCTTTTTTGGGGCGCTTAATGGGTCGTCCTGTCTCTTTTTCTGTCGATAAAGGGATGCTTGGCTTTGAAAATTCTTTAAAGCTGTTCGCTCATCATGGTTCTGCCACTACACCGATCGGGTGTCTTGCGTATGGTGGCGAATCTCAAAATGGCCGTTGGCTGTTTCAACTGACCGGGACCGGCTGCGCTTTTGTCAAGGATTGGGAAGAGCTGGCCGATTTTCTTGAGTCCCTGGGCGCTCGCCTGACGCGGGTGGATTTGGCTCTTGACTTTCTGAATGGTGAGCACTCTGTAGAAGAAGCGCTTACGTTGTACCAAGTCGGGGGGTTTGATTCTGGCGGCCGCTCTCCATCTTCCAGGCTTGCCGGGGACTGGCTCGGCGTTTCTCTTGGTCGCACTCTCTATGTCGGGAAATCGCAGAACGGCAAAATGCTTCGCGTCTATGAGAAGGGGCGGCAACTTGGCGACGTCGATTCTGAATGGGTGCGCTTTGAAGTTCAACTCGGCAACCGGGACCGGGTTCTTCCGTTCGATGTGTTGACCCGCTGCGATGCGTATTTTGCTGGCTGTTATCCGGCGCTTGCTTCGATGATTCTTGAAGCTGCGGAAAAAATCTCTACAACCTTTGTAAAGGGTGACATCACCCTTGCGCATTTGCTTTTCCATTTCCGGCGTTGTTACGGCAAGCTCATCAATGTGATGTGTGAGTTCGTTTCCGTCTCGAGCAGCGAGTTTCTTGAGGAAGTCCGCATCGTCGGCTGTCCAAAGAGACTTGATTTATCCAGCGTTGCGGCTGGCTTGTCTTGGGTGCAAGTTCTCACCCGTTTGAAGGCGAAAAATGAAACTTAATATTGTGGGGTATGAAGGCAGCAGTGGCGTTTCAAAAGCTGGTAAGGCTTACGAAATCGGACAGTTGCACACACTGGCACCTCTGGCTGAGCCTTTCGGTGATGCCGGTGTTGCGCGGGGCCAAATGGGAACGACTTACCGGACACCGTTGCCGCTCATCATGAAGTTGAAAAATACGCCCTGTCCATTTATGGCCGAGGTCGATATTCGGGACGTGATGCGTTTTGGCAAGCGTGAGCAAGATGTCTACGACATCATTCTTCTGACAGTAGATCGCAAGGTCGTCCCCTAAAAATGAATCTCGTTGTGCCGGGTCGGCGTGATCTTTGAATTACCCGGTTAGGAGTGTTTTATGAGGAAAATTTTTGCTTCTCTAGTTGCGATGTTGGCGCTGTCCATGCTGGTGTTTTCACCATCTGCATTTGCAGTCATTGACATTTCAGCCGCCACTGGTGGCATTGCAGACGCGCAGACTGCGCTGCTGGCATTGCTTGGTGCCTTGATTGCGCTGTCGGCTGCAATCTTTGGCGTGGTGAAGGTTTACGGCTTCATTCGCAGAAAAAGCGGAGCGTAAATCGTGGCAGTTCAGACCGGGGGCCATTGTTTTGCAGACGCTGTGAACGCTGCGCCTTCGGCCTGCGCTGCCTTTATAACTGTGTCGTCAGTTGTCGGGACCGACTTAATCACGGTCGGCTGTACTCTGGCGAATGTCGATGGTACGTTGCAGATGTTCCGCTCTGTGGCTCCTATGGCTCCACCTGGTCCGCCGGTCGTTACCGCCTTTGTTCAGCAATTAAATTTTCCTCCTTGTGTTGAAGCTGAATACGCTGTTGCGCTCAAGGGTATCGCGGGGCCGCTGCTCGGTCTGATTTTTACCGTCTGGGGCTTATGGAAAATTTACCAGTTGCTGACACGGCAACCAGGGAAAGAAACATGAAAAAATTTTTCATTTTCGTGTTTGTGCTTTTTTCGTGCGGTCTGCTTTTTGCACAATCGCCTGCTAAATATGCTTGGTACTCTACTAGTTCTGGAACGCGCATCATGGCTCCGGTTGGTCTAGCGCCTGCCGCTTCTAGTCTCGGTGCCAGGCAAGCTATCTGGTCCCAGGCTGTTGTTGTCGATGGAGGATTGCCAAAGGTCACCGGCTCGGGTGCATTTTTAAATCCGCGTGGTGTTCTTGTTCCTGTGGTGGTCGATGCGACTGTCCTTGGCTCTGGCTCTGCTGCGGCTATTGGTCGCGCTCTACCCAAACTTTTACGGGCCGTCAGTGGGCCGTTGGTCATTGGTGGGATTTTGTATGACCTCGGAAAAGAGCTTGATTTTGAATTGTCAAAGGACGGCGCCGGTGACTTGATTGTTCAAACCACTGATTCTGATATTTGTATTGTTGCGCCCTGTTATGAATACAGATTTGATCAGACTTCAAATGGTGGGGCAGATAGTGGTTGGCGAGCTACTCGTTCCCAAGCTGCAGCGGCTTATGTGATCGCTGAAAATGCTTTACATCCGCCTTGCCCTGCTCCGGGTGTCGATTTTACGCAGCGCCAAATTTATTCTACGTTCACGTTGACCAATGCCGGTGCTGATTTTGTGCGTCAAATGAAAGATTGCTGGACGGGTAATCTTTCATCTTTTCCTGATCGCTCGTTGTCTCATTCCACGCGAAGCGTTGCGCCTGCATCGTCGAATTTTGTTCCATCATCGCGCCAAGCATTTATTGATGCTATTGCCGCAAAAAGTGGTTGGCCTTCTGGTTCAAAACTTGCGCCTGTTTTGCGCGATGCTCTTAATTTTGAGCCTTCGCCTGCTGTTGATGTCAGTCCCTTGGTTGTCTCTGGTCCTGCCACTACACCGGGTCCAACGACGACGACGGCCAATGCGACGGACAACACGACGAAAACAATTACGACGACATACAACCACACTTATTCAGGCGACACGGTAACGACGACAACGACGACACAGACGACGAAGATCAACAACATCGACAACTCTGTTATCTCAACTGAGTTAACTACTATCGACACCGATGTCCAGGCTGTTGTTGACCCTTGTATTGCTAATCCAACGCGCGCCGGTTGTGTTGCCCTGGGTGAGGTCC
The DNA here is from genome assembly GCA_038902795.1 of Polaromonas sp. Lineage (GTDB taxonomy): Bacteria > Pseudomonadota > Gammaproteobacteria > Burkholderiales > Burkholderiaceae_C > Polaromonas. The sequence continues at coordinate 5,115 of JBCKNJ010000027.1, forward strand.
CTGAGGGTGAAAAAATTACTGCGCTTGATGTCCCGGTTACTTTTGCATCGGTGGTTTTTGGTTCCAGTTCTGGATGTCCTGCAGGGATTCCGTTCTCGATGTTTGGAATATCCTATTCAATTTCGTATGCGCCGATGTGTGATTTGATGTTGCTGTTACGGCCTCTTTTTCTTGCCCTGGGTGCAGCGGCTGCGGCCTGGTTATTCATGGAAGGTTTGAAAGTATGACCTGGGCGCTCTGGCTCATGGGATTGGTCGGGCCGCTTGCGTTGCGTGTCATGGCGGCGCTCGGCTTTGTTGCTGTCACTTTTACCGGGGTCGTCGAATTGACTAATCAACTCGTCGAGGCTGCTGTTGATAATTGGTCGGCTATTCCCTCGGCGGTGCTTCAACTTGTTTCTCTTTCCGGTATCCCGGAAGTCTTGGGCCTTCTGTTCGGCGCTCTCACCGCTCGGGTTGCGATGTGGGCGGCAATTGGTCTTAGTCGGTATGTGTTTAAAAAATGACTGTGTGGGTCCGTGCCTGGCCGGGTCGATTTACCCCATGCCTTACCCCATGCCTCAAATTTTAAATCGCTCCACGGCCCTCCTAGTGGCTCGGTTTTCTCGCGAAACCTGAATCATGATTGAATTGCGCTCCGGTATCCCTGGAAGTGGCAAAACGGCCTCGATGGTTTTGTCGTTGTTTCAACTCCAAGAATCTTGGGGCGCAAATCCCGAAAATGGACGGCCGGTTTTTGTTCACAACATTAAAGACCTGGCGCTGCCGCACGCGCTGCTGCCGCTGGTCATGGCGACGTCGATCTCTAAGCCGGTCCCTGATTGGGCGGCGGTCCCGGATGGTGCGCTTGTCATCATTGACGAATGCCAGGATTTATTTCCTCCGCGCTCGGCTCAATCGGCGGCTCCGGCTCACATTTCTTGGTTCAACACGCACCGGCATCGGGGCATTGATATTTGGCTCAGTACCCAACATCCCAAGCTGATCGATTTTTCATTGCGGGCTATCGTCGGAAAGCACTTGCATTTCCGGCGTTTGTTCGGTGGCAATCGTTCGATGTGTTATGAGTGGGACGGCTGCAGCGATAACTTGAGCGGCATGAAGGATGCCGTCATGTCCTATTTTCCGTTCCCGAAAAAAATTTATAAATTTTATAAAAGTGCGGAAATTCACACCAAACAATCTTTTAGACTTCCGCGCTGGCTTTTGATTCCGCTTGCTGGTTTAGTTCTCGGCGTTTTTTTGATTCCGAACGCGTTTAATGTTTTGACTGGTTCAATTGGTGGGCATGGTTTAGGTTCATCCAAGAAGGTCGAAGTCATGCCGGCATCGATAGTGACCTCGAAGTTGTCTATTCTTCCGGGCCGGGACGTTGCGCCGATTGCAGAGTTGTCGCCGGTCGTGCCTGTTGCTGTCGCTGCGGTTCCGTCTATTTTTTCTGGTTGCATCATGACAGTTCCGCAGGGGTGCCGGTGTTATGACACTCTGGGCCATGTCGTGGAAAAGCCGCTAGAGTTTTGTATCGCTGCGGTCGATATTTCTCGCGGACCTCCTTTGTCTTTGTCGGCGATCTTTCCTGAGGCATCTGTTAGGTCTGCTTTGGGTGATTTAGATTCAGACATCGGACGATCTGAAAATGATGGCCGGGTCCTTGCCTTCATGCGTGATCGTTTGGTGTCATCTGCCCGGTCGCCGTTGTTGCGCTGATTTTCCCCATGGCTTACCCCATGGGCTAGATTTTAAATCGCTCCACGGCCTTCCTAGTGGCTCAGTTTTTCCGATCGGAGTTTAAAAACTGCCTTTGAGATCCGAAGCGGTGTTTTTGAACAGACAGCGCGGCGGTGCCTTTTCTCGAGCGGACCAGGACACCGGCGTTGCCTGGCGCGGGTGTGAGTTCGGACCAGGACACCGGCGCTGCCTGGTCTGACATCGAGCGGGACCCAGGGCGCGGCGCTTCTGCAGCTGCTCGGCCAGGACCAGGCCGCGGCGCTCATGTTCATGCGTGATGGTCTGGTGTCATCTGCCCGGTCGCCGTTGTTGCGCTGATTTTCCCCATGGCTTACCCCATGGGCTAGATCTTAAATCGCTCCACGGCCTTCCTAGTGGCTCGGTTTTTCCGATCGGAGTTCAAAAACTGCCTTTGAGATCCGAAGCGGTGTTTTTGAACAGACAGCGCGGCGGTGCCTTTTCTCGAGCTGACCAGGACACCGGCGCTGCCTGGCGCGGGTCGAGGTCGAGCCCAAGGCGCGGCGCTCCCTGGCAAGATCTTGAGCCAGGACCCAGGGCGCGGTGCTGCCTGGCGCGGGTGTGAGTTCGGACCAGGACACCGGCGCTGCCTGGCGCGGGTCGAGGTCGAGCCCAAGGCGCGGCGCTCCCTGGCAAGATCTTGAGCCAGGACCCAGGGCGCGGTGCTGCCTGGCGCGGGTGTGAGTTCGGACCAGGACACCGGCGCTGCCTGGCGCGGGTCGAGGTCGAGCCCAGGGCGCGGCGCTCCCTGGCAAGATCTTGAGCCAGTACCCAGGGCGCGGTGCTGCCTGGCTTGATATCGTGCTTGAACTAGGCGGCTGCAGGTCGTTCGCGTGTGTGCTGGTGCTGTTGGCTTGGTCTGCAGCGACTGTGAGGCGGTAAATCTGCTTATTATTTAAGCAAAAATCCCGGATCTTCTTTTTTTAATGGCCAACAAGTCTCCGGGGGTATGGGGGTTTCACCCCATGGGGACGGTTTTTAATTTAACTTCCTATACATCGTGAAACATCAAAAGCCATCAGTCCAGAGGTTAGGCTGATTAGGCTTAGCATGACGAAACGCGCTGCCTTTCCAGTCTGACGCGAAAGTTTGATATCGCGTAAGTTGCAAAGCTCGCGGACTAAGAGGCGTAAAATATATGCGCTCGGAATGTTTCCGAGATTTTTCAAGGAAGCGAATCATGGGTAAAGAACGTCAAAGCAGACTTGGTGGTCGTGACAACAAAACGGGCGAGTTCATCCCCATCAAAGAAACGGAGCGCAGGCCAGAAACTACAACGCGAGAGAGAATTCCGTTGCCTGGTTTCGGCGATACTGGCCGAAGCGATAAGGATAAGAAGAAAAGTTAATTAATTTGGGGAGGGTTTGCCTATGACTCAACCGATGGCCACCCGAAAAAGTGTTACCCGATTTTGAACTACGCTCACAAGAGCCTCCACCATGCTCAACCGATTTGACTGGAAGTTCATCCTTGCGCTGCTATTCACAGTCGCGAGCATCGTTGTTCCAATTTGGTTGTGGCAGGCCGACCTCTCGTCAAAGGCACTGACACTCACGATCCAGTCAGTTGTAGAAATACAGCCACAGGGAGTAGGCCCGCTGGAAGGTATTCAGATGTTTATCGACGAAAAACTGCTGAGTACACCGTCTGTGTCCGTGCTTGAGCTTTCAAACACTGGGTCGAGACCCATTGTTGCAGCGGACTTCGAGGGTCCGCTCAAGATAACTGTAGCGAGTCCTTCTGAAATCAGAAAGGTCCGGTTCGGGTCGTTCAGATCAACAACGTCGCTAGAGCCAAAAATTAACTTGATAGAAGGTGTCGTTTTTATCCAACCGCTGCTACTTAATCCAAGCGATGTCATCCGGCTGAATTTGGTGACAGCGAACGCAAGACCGGAGTACTCTATTCACGGCCGCATCGCCGGTGTCGCAGAGATCACAATTAATGATGCGCAGTCCACGCACATGTTAAAGCGGTACTGGCTAAAAAAGGCCATCACCATCCTATTGCTCGTGATCTACATCGTGAACATTATGGAGTTCGCATATATGGGAATCCAAAAACGCTCTTTCATGCCGTGGGCGCTGGCAACCGGCCTGGTCACAGGCCTTGGAGGAATACTACTCTCGGTATTGCAGTTCCCATGGGAGCAAACATCAATGTCAACCTTCTCGCCAATCGTAGCAATCGTGGTGTTGATATCAGTACCGATCTTGCTTTTCCGCATGCGCCAGCGAAATGCGTCCTAACCCTTCGGTTAAAAACAAGTGATACAGTTCGTTTTGGTTTTGCTTCAACTTTGCATTTTAGGCATTTTCTATTCACAAAAATCGCCTGTTGCTATTAAATTAATAGCAATGAATGCCCTTTAACATAATGTAAATTGTCGTTTGTTATTTTGACGATTTATACATCGTGGAATTTTTAATGGTTTGCCTATGACTCAACCGATGGCCACCCGAAAAAGTGTTACCCGATTTTGAGCCACGTCCGTTTAACTCTCTAGTTGCCGAATTTCTTAGTGAGCCAATCGAACACTGCGCGCTGTTCGTCCTGACCCGCTCGGCGTACTTGGGCTAACAACCAGATCGACGTAGGTTTTTCGGTGGTTACGTTTTTCGCACCTTGATTGCACGTCGAGCACAAGGCGCGGAGATTTGACAGTTCGCTTTTTCCGCCAAGGTTTTGATCGACGATATGCCCTATATGCAGTCGCACTTTGCGGCTCGTGGCGGGATCAACGTCACCCGGAGTAAGACCGCACATCTGGCACGTAAACCCATTGCGGTCTAGAACTAATGCTCGCAATTTCGCTGATATGCCCGCTGCAAACTTGATAGCCGATTTGTCAGGCGGTTGTTTTTTCACCAAGTATTGCCCCGGTTTGAGCGCGGTCCGGTCATTATGCGTGAGAATTTCCCATCCTTCTTTCTCGCGCAATTCTCTTACGCGACGGCTGTATTGAACCGCTCCGCCTGCCGCTGTCTGTAATTCATGTGATTCGATCACTCGCCCCATGTTGGCGAGTAGGAACGCCCGCAACTTCGCTATGCCAGACATTCGCGCACCGCTTTCGCAACTGTGAAGGCGAGACGAACCGGCAACGCATTGCCCACTTGCCGATAGGCCTGCGTTTTGCCTCCGGCGAATCTCCAATCATCGGGAAAACCTTGTAGCCGTGCGACCATAGGCACAGTAAGGCGTGGCTTGCCGGTGAAATCTGACGCTGGCGCTTCATCCGCCAGACCGAGTCCATCAACGCCAATCTCGGCCCATTTTTTGCGTGCGCGCGTAGGCCCAAGATCAGGGCCTCCATGTTTATGCGAACCGCCTACGATGGTAGGGGCGACTATGTTCGCTTGTTGCGCCCATGCTTTCGCGCCCTTCCAGCCACGCTCCGCCATCAAGTCGCCAAGAGACTCTCCCACGGTGACAATTTTCCCCTGAATCGGGATGGGCCAGTTTAACGGTTTGGTAGCGCCGCGCCGTAACGCCACAAGGAACACGCGGAAACGGTTTTGTGGGACGCCAAAATCGGCAGCATTGAACGCGGCCCAAAAAACATCGAACCCAAGGCTATTCAGTTCTTTGTCTATCTTGGCACGGAACGGAGTAAAACGCGACGCGATAATGCCGCGCACGTTCTCAATCAGCACTGCACGTGGGCGCGTTTGCTTCACGATTTTCAGCATGTACGGGAACATGTTGCGATCATCGTCCGCGCCAAGTTGCTTGCCAGCGATGGAAAATGGGGGACAAGGTAAACCGCCCGATAATAAATCTATGCCTTGAAAGTAGGTGGCATCAAAACGGCGAATGTCCGCTTCCATGACGTTCCAGTATGGGCGATTGCGACGCAGCGTCGCACATGCATGCGGATCAAGATCGACAAGAGCCGAGTGCGAGAACCCAGCCTGTTCAATGCCGAGTGCGGCCCCGCCGCCGCCCGCGCATAACTCTAATGCGCTCAAGGTTCGCTTTGACGTTCGGGGTTTCTGGCCAGGACGGTATGCGAGAACTTTATCGGTAATGGCTTCTAGCGCAGCTAGATTTGCTTTCATGCGGTCAATTCCCGGTAACATGGGGGGCTACAAATACAAAAACCACATTGTACGGGGCGTTGCTGATGGCTGCAGCACAAAAAGATACGGGCACTACGAGAGTGCCCACTTCTGAACCTAGATGGTTCTCTAACTTCCTGAATCATTGAGGCGAAAAAAACCACAAAAAATAAGTGGTACAGTGCGTTTTGGTTCTGCGTGAACTTTGCATTTTAGGCATTTTCTATTCACAAAAACTGCCTATTGCTATTAAATTTATAGCAATGAATGCCTCTTAACATAATGTAAATTGTAGCGTTTTTAACTGCGACTTTTTATACATCGTGAAACATCAAAGGCGATCAGTCCAGAAATGAGGCTGATCAGGCCTAGCATGGCGGAATGCAGCGCCTCTCCAGTCTGATGCGATAGCTTTCCCAAAACTTTTACGAGCTGTTCACGGTTTGCACTCCACGAGCATAGTGTTCGGACCGCGAACCATTAGGAAGCTGGAGCCGGTTGGGACGATCATCGTGTTCGGATTCGCTTGGCGATCAACAAACTCGTAGCCCTTGGGACAAACCTTTGCCGCCTCCTCGTAGCAGGCGTCTATGACGGCGCTGCCGCACTTGATGAAGTATGCGATGCCCCCGCTGGGCCCTTGGATCGGCTTTGAAGTAGCGCATGCTGATAAAAGAGTCAAGAATACTGCATAGACTGAGATCCGTACCATGTGGTTTGTTCCTTGATAGTGGTCGGGTGGCAGGGTCGGCATTGTGATGATGTTCTTCTATGATGCCCAACGTAAAATTGAGGGGCTCGCCCGCTTTTGGGCGAGTCCCGCTCGAATGCAGGGTTAGAGGTTGGTTTAGTACGTCCATTCTCGTTGCTCTGCCTTGAACTTTGCTGCGTGTTGAGGTCGGTACCATAGCGCCAAAGAACTGAAAATAACGGCATCGATAAACTTTGCGCGGATAGTTCGTTCGATGTTTTTTTCTTTCGCATCCGGCATGCGGTCTCGCAAGCTGCCGCAGAGCGACTCTATCTTTTCAGCCTGAAAGGTAAGCCCGTGAGTCTGGTGAGCAAACTCGTTTCGTATCTTTCTGATGAGTTGCAATTCCTTGTGTTCAAGGTCGGTAATTAAGCCCAGGCAGTAGCAAGCTTTTATTCTTGAGCTAAAGGTGCCAAGTGGAGCTGTGCCGCCTTCGAGTAGTTCAGCAGACTCCTTTTTATTGAGAAGGTGACTCTTGAGAAGGTCTAGCAGTTGCTGGTCAAGGAGAGCAGCCCCGACCAAGGCTGCGCCACGATCCGTTTCGCCTTGAAACTCTTTCAAGAACCCGCTGAAATAATCGAAATCGGCTTGAAGCACTAGAAACCTCTAACGTAATGTATACCGCACGCTCTGCGGTATAAAACGACCACTGCGGTATAAATTGGCGCTTGAAAATTGCGCTAAGTCGTTGACAGTCAATGCCTTTTGTCTCATTTGAAGTTCTTGTCAGGTAAATAAAATCCGGCAAACACCGCAGAGTTCAAATGAACTCAGTAGCAGCTGATTGTTTGTCGGAGGTTCTCTGTCCCCCGTTCAAGTAACACGGGGAGGGTGGCTACAAATACAAAAAACACATAGTACGCGGTTGTTACGGCTCATGGCAGCACTATCGCCTTCCTAGGCATTGCGTGGTAGGTGCGTTCCCATCGGTCAACGCACCACGGTCTAGCGCAGGTCTTGATTTGCACCGGAAGCCATTGTAAATTTAGCTGAGAATCGCAACCGCCCGATGCTAGCGGGATGGTGTGGTTGATATGCCAGCCGCTGCAACTCGTGACAGGTAGTAGAGTAGCTGGACATGGAAAGACCTCGGCAAACTCGCGCAATACGACCCTGCTACGTTTGATTTTGCCATCGGCGGAACGTGCTGGCTCGCCACAGTAGCGCAGGTCATTGATAGCTCCCGGTTCACCCGGCGCAGGCAGATGAGCTAAGGCCAGTGATGGCAACACAACGAGAATAGCGATGATATGTTTGATGCGCATGTGACACCCTCTCCGATCACTATAACCTGCTGGAACACAGCAAAAGCGGTTTGGGTAAAGTCTTTTTTAAAACAGCTTATTCTCTGATTAATTCAGACGAAAAAAATCACTTAGAATAAGTGGTGCGCTTCTTAAAAATTCTCTTATTGCTACAAAATTAATAGCAATATGCGGCGTTTAACATAATGAATTTTGCCGCTTGTTAATTCGACTTTTTATACATCGTGGAATATTGGAAATGTAATCACCATTGCCCAGGCGGACGTTTGGCGCGGATAAACTTTGTGATTAACTCCTCCGCATCGGGTCGGCTGGCGCGCTGCGCAAATTGCACCGCTGTCAGGCCTTGCTGGTTTTCCAGTGTCGGATCAGCGCCTTCATCGAGCAGCAGTTTGACCGCCTCAGGTGTGCCATACATGCTGGCAAGCATCAATGGCGTACTGCCGTTTGGTGATTCGGCATCTATGTAGGCGTGGTTTTCGATCAGCAGCCTTATGATCTGCAACTGACCGGTAGTGGCTGCGTAGTGCAGAGGTGTCCAGCCGGTCTTGTTGACATCAGCGCCTTTTTTGACCATCTGGTTTGCCAGTTCCAGTTGCCCCTTCAGGGCGGCGAGCATCAGTGGGCTTTCACCTTGGGTATTGAGCGCATTCAGGTCTATCTTGGGCGAATCGACCAGCACGCGGGCCACCTTGGGTGAAGGCTCCTGGATGGCGATAAACAGGCCCGTCTGGCCAGTCTGATCTATGGTGTTGGCATCAAAGCCACGCGCAAGCAACTGTTGGACGGCCTTGGCATCGTCAATTTTGATGGCTTTGAAAAAATCATCAAAAGACCCGGCTTGCGAAACATTAAATCCAATTAAAACAAAGCTAATAATACTTTTCTTAAAGTAATTTATGAAGTATTTTTTCATCCCTTGACACCTTTGAAAAGCGTCTCAAAGTTCAGACTCGTGGCCTCGGCAATGATTTCAATGCTTTGCTGTTTAAGCTCGGCTATCAGCTTGGCCACGTAAGGCACATAAGACGGATTGTTGGTTTTTCCGCGATAGGGAACCGGTGCCAGATAAGGGCTGTCTGTCTCGATCAAAAGGCGGTCGAGAGGGACAAATTTAACCACTTCCCGTAAATCTGCCGCAGTTTTGAAAGTCAGAATGCCTGAAAAAGAGATGTAAAACCCCAAATCAAGGGCGGCACGGGCAACCGCCTCAGTTTCTGTAAAACAGTGAAAAACCCCGCCCGCACGGCTTTCAGACTGAGCGCCCTCGCCTTCTTCCCTGAGGATGGCCAAGGTGTCGTCTGAGGCATTTCGGTTGTGAATAATCAGAGGTTTGCCAACCTCGCGTGCGGCGCGAATATGGACGCGAAAGCGTTCGCGCTGCCACTCCATGTCGAGCACGCAACGCTCCCCGAGGCGGAAGTAATCAAGGCCGGTCTCGCCGATGCCCACCACCCTGGGCAGGCCTGCTCTTTGCACAAGGCCTACAACATCGGGTTCCAACACGTCTTCGTTGTCGGGGTGTACGCCAACGCTGCACCAGAAGTTGTCATACGTAGTGGCCAGCGCATAAACCTCTTCAAACTCTTCAAGCGTCGTGCAGATGCAAAGCGCCCTGTCAACTTTTGCGTCAGCCATGGCTTGACGAATCTGCGGGAGTTGGGCTTTTAGCTCGGGAAAGCTTAAGTGACAGTGTGAGTCGGTGAACATAGGGCTGAAAATAAAAAGCGGTCTGGCAAACCTTCCGTTGGCAGCTTTATTCCATTTTCAGATCGATAGGAGATTAGGCGCGAAGCCGCAGACAGTGCTGTAGCACGGCAAGGCGAAGCAACAACATATCGTATTGATCTGGAAATGGAATTAGATGGTCTGCGTAGGTCGGTCCGATGCCAGGTGCGCGCCCAAAATTTCCTCAATCTTGAGCTTGAGCAATCTCGACTTTTCGTCGTTCGGAAAGCGCACACCGACACCCTGGGTGCGGTTGCCTGCCGCTCTGGCTGGCGTAACCCAGGCGACCTTGCCTGCAACCGGGTAGCGCTGCGTATCTTCGGGCAGTGTCAGAAGCACGTAGACATCTGAGCCCAATTGATACTCACGGGTGGTCGGGATAAAGACACCCCCCTCCTTGAACAGGGGAATGTAGGCCGCATAAAGCGCCGCTTTTTCCTTGATGACCAGTTGCACGACGCTGGGCCTGGCGGTTGCACCGGATGCGATGGGAGAGGTGGCTGCGGGAGTGATGGTGGTCATGCTGTTAGTTTAGGGGGTTATTGGCGTCTGACCCCAATAACCCCGCGAGCGCGATTTTGGCGCGACTGGCCAGAGATTCAAGCATCAGTCCCGGGTTGTAGGGATGCTCAACCGTACGTGCGGTGGCAGCAAGCTCTTTTGACCATGTGCTGAGGGCATGCAAGCCCATTTTAACCCTGGCTGATGACGGCAAATTGCCCAGGCTGAAAAATCGCGGTTCGCTACCCACCTTTACGGCCCACACGTCGTGGCAAAGCTTCTGCAGGGCATCAACTGCCTGGGCAGGCCCCAGGTCGGTCAGCGCAGCGGCATCGCCACGCGCCATCGCCTTGGGCAGGGCCTGCCACCCCTGTGCCACTTCCCGGGCCTGCCCGCCCTGCACCCATGCCAGCGCATCAGCAGGGCGTCCGCCAGCGGCCGTCAAGAGCGTAGCGATATCTTTGGCATCGGGTACTTTGGACGGATGGCTCATGGACTGCAACCAGGCCAGTGCTGCATCAAAGTCGGGCCAGTGCATGGTATGCCCGAGGCAGCGACTGCGTATGGTGGGTAGCAGTTGATGGGCGGCTTCGGTGGCGAGTATGAATTTGACCGCACCGGGTGGCTCTTCAAGTGTTTTGAGCAGCGTGTTGGCGGTAATGCCGTTCATGCGTTCCGCTGGAAAAATCAGCACCACCTTGGTAGTGCCGCGCGAGCGGGTGAACTGCGTGAAGGACACCGCCTCGCGAGCCGCATCGACCTTGATTTCTTTACTCGGCTTGCGTTTTTTGTTGTCCAAGTCGTCCTGGGTTTTCTCATCTAACGGCCAGCCAAGCTCCAGCGACAGGGTCTCGGGCAACAACATAAACAGATCTGCATGGGTGTGTACGTCAACTGCATGGCAACTGCCGCAGGCTCCACACGCGCCTTCGGTTGTTGGCGTGTCGCAAAGCCAAGCCCTAGCCAACGCCATAGCCAGTTCAAACTGCCCCAGACCAGAAGGGCCATTTAACAACCAGGCGTGGCCGCGCTGCTCCAGCAGGCTTTTGAGCTGGGTTTGCAGCCAGGGGGCCAAACTATCCGCATGGCTCATGGCAGCCAGCCTCGAGTCACAAATACCTGCTTCACGTCGCTCCACACGGCTTCGCGGCCCTGCCCTGCATCAATACGGGCAAAGCGCTGCGGGTCTGCTTTAAGGCGGTCTGCATAGCCCTGGGCTACGCGGCGAAAAAACTCGACTGGCTGGGCTTCAAATTTGTCAGGCATTCGCGCATCAGCCAGGCGTTTTGCGGCCTCTTCCGGTACCAGGTCAAACCAGATGGTCAGGTCTGGCTGGACGATGTCCTGATTTGCAGATGTCCCCTGCACCCTCCCTTGCACCCATTTCTCAAGCGTCTTGAGTACCGCCAAATCAAATCCCCGGCCACCGCCCTGGTAGGCAAACGTGGCGTCGGTAAAGCGGTCGCACAACACCACCTCGCCATGCTCTAGCGCAGGCACGATGATGCGGGTGAGGTGGTCGCGCCGGGCGGCAAATATCAAAAGCGATTCGGTCAAGGCATCCATCGCGTCGCCAAGTACCATGGCGCGCAGCTTTTCGGCCAGCGCTGTGCCGCCTGGCTCACGGGTAAGCGTCACAGTGCGGCCTGCAGCGCGCAGGGCTTCGGCCAGCGCGGCGATGTGCGTGGATTTGCCTGCGCCGTCTATACCTTCGAAGCTGATGAAGAGAGCAGAATTTGCATGAGAATTAGCCCTCTCGGGGGGGCAGAGAATCACACGAAGTGGAGAGCGTGAGGGCCATAGTTATCAATTTCTTATGTATTTATTCACCGCCTGATTGTGCTCATCCAAGCTGACGCTGAACTGGCTGCTGCCGTCGCCCCTGGCGACAAAGTACAAAGCCTTTGTGGACGCCGGTTGCACTGCCGCCAGCAGCGCTGCCTTGCCAGGCATCGCTATCGGCGTGGGCGGCAGTCCACCACGGGTGTAGGTGTTGTAGGGCGTATCAAGTTGCAGATCGCGCTTGCGCAGGTTGCCGTCAAATTTATCACCCATGCCATAAATCACCGTGGGGTCGGTCTGCAGCGGCATACCTATGCGCAGCCGGTTGCTAAAGACCCCTGCAATCAGTGCCCTGTCACTGGCCTTGCCGGTTTCTTTTTCGATAATGCTGGCGAGTATAAGTGCCTGTTCTGGGGTTTGCAGCGGGGTATCAATGCTGCGCAGTGCCCATGCGGCCTCGGTGCGTTTGTCCATGGCGCGGGCCGCACGCTTGAGCACCGCCAAGTCGCTGGCACCCTTGGCATAGGTGTAGGTGTCGGGGAAAAAGCGCCCCTCGGCATGGATGCCCGGTTTTCCCAGTTTTTCCATGATTAAATCGGGCTGCAGAGCAATGGAATCAGGCGTTAGGTGCTCCGCTTTTTGTAGCGCAGCACGTACCTGGCTGAAATTCCAGCCCTCGACGATAGTGACGCTTTTTAGGGCTTCTTCGCCGCGCACCAGCATATTGAGCAAGCGGCGCGGCGTGGTCCCTAGGGTAATTTCGTAGCTGCCGGCCTTGATTTGCCTAGCCTGACCAGATACCCGAAACCAGGTTTTCAGGAGCGGCAACTGCACATCTGCCCCGCTGGCAACTATCAATTCTGCAACCGTCATGGCGCGGGTGCCAGGCTCAATTTCAAGGTCCAGCACCTGCGCACCGGCTGGCAGCTTCAGTCGCATGGGCTCGTGCAGCCACCACAGGCCGCCAGCGATGGCCAGCAGGGCAACAACAAATACCAACAGACAAAAGCTTGTAAATACGCGGGGCAAACTCAACGACCTTCTTGCTAAAACAGACCTCCCATGATAATTCAGGCCATGGACACATCGACGACTTCCCTTTCGGGCATTGCAGCACTCAAAAACCTTGGCGTGATTCGCGCAGCGGGTGAGGATGCGATTAAATTTTTACACGGGCAGCTGACGCAAGACGTGGCGCTCATGGGCCTGAACGAGGCGCATCTGGCCGCGTTTTGCAACAACAAGGGTCGTATGCAGGCGAGCTTTGTGGTGTTTAAACGCAGCGAGCACGAGATTTTGATGGTTTGCAGCGCTGGTATCTTGCAGCAGACACTCAAGCGGCTGTCCATGTTTGTGCTGCGTGACAAGGTCAAACTGCTTGACGCCAGCGCTGATTTTTCGCTCTTTGGGCTGGTTGGCTCGGCCATAGATGCTATCGAATCAATAGCTGATAACTCCCGTATTGCCCGTATTCGTTGGTCAAAACTCGATTTTGAGGGTCAAACCCTGGTGTTTTTATACCCCGGAGCAGGTTTTGAACGGGCTTTATGCTGCGCGCCAGCCGCAACCCCGCCACCTGGCGGTACGACGCTCGCGCCTGGCATCTGGGAATGGCTGGAGGTGCAGTCCGGCATAGCGATGATCACGCAGCCGATTTTTGAGGCTTTTGTGCCGCAAATGCTCAATTACGAGTCGGTAGGCGGTGTCAACTTCAAGAAGGGCTGCTACCCCGGGCAGGAAATTGTGGCGCGCAGCCAGTTTCGTGGCACGCTGAAACGCCGGGCTTATCTAGTACATGGCGATGCCGCGATGACGATTGGCCAGGAGGTTTTTCACCTGCTCGACAGCGAGCAGCCTTGCGGCATGGTGGCAGCCTGCGCCGCACATCCTGAAGGCGGCTTTGATGCCATTGTGTCGATGCAGACGGCTGCGGCGCGTGACTCTGACAATGGCAGGTTAACGCTGGGAAGCGCTGGCGGCGCAGCGCTCAGCTTGCTTGCCCTGCCCTACCCTTTGCTTGAAGATATCTGATTCCATTTCCAGATCAATACGATATGTTGTTGCTTCGCCTTGCCGTGCTACAGCACTGTCTGCGGCTTCGCGCCTAATCTCCTATCGATCTGAAAATGGAATAAGTTTCGTTTGTAGCCCCTGAAGCGGAGAACTCGCGCATGTGTCTGGTTGCTTTTGCCGTCAACGCCTCCAAGCGCTGGCCACTGGTGATTGCGTCAAATCGCGACGAGTTTTTTGATCGTCCGACGCTGCCTCTGGCGCGCTGGCAAAGTGCCGCTGGCCACAGCATTGTTTCGGGGCGCGATGCGCGTGCGGGTGGTACCTGGCTTGGCATGACCCCGTCGGGCAGGATCGCTTTTTTAACCAATGTGCGTGAGGCATCGTTGCCAGGCCAGCCGACTCAACCACCATTCGCAAAATCTCGCGGCGAACTGGTTATGCGCTGGCTAGAAGGCAGTATGAGTGCCTCCCAATTCATGCTTGATACCGACAGCACCAGCTATGCTGGCTTTAACCTGGTGCTAGGGGACTGGCAGACCGGCCAATGGAGATGGATCAGCAATCGCCTGTTTGAAACCCGTCCAGATGGCTCCACCGCACATCGTCCAAAAGCTGCGGGCTGGTGTTCGCGCGTTTTAGAGCCCGGTGTATACGCCCTGTCAAATGCCGCGCTTGACACACCCTGGCCCAAGACGCTCGCCTTGAAGGCTGCCCTGATGGGTGCGCTTGGCGCGTCCGATGGGGCAGGGCTTGAGAAGCCTTTATGGGAAGCCCTGGCCAGCCGCAGCTACGCCAGTACAGAAAGCCTGCCAGATACAGGCGTGCCAAGTGATCTGGAAAAAGCCTTGTCAAGCGCCTATGTAGACGCGCCAGAAAGGGGCTACGGCACACGTTGCAGCACCGTTCTGCTAGCCACGCCACAAGCTGGCGAGCAAAGCCAGATGAAATGGACTTTACGAGTCGAGGAAAAGATGCATCTTCAATCAGCTGCTGCTGCCGCAAGCACCCGGTTGATGCTGCAATGGCCATCAACCGGGACTTTGCCCTGAGAGCCTGATGCCGTGAAGACGGCTTACTGCTCACATCACCGTAACATCAATGACCGGGTGATGTCAAAGCCGTTTGAGCATCTCAATGTGTGGGATGTCAACCTCGTCAAACGGTTCTCCATGCGGCAAAAATCCTGCTTGCAGGTAAAAACCCTGCGCACTGCGCTGCGCGTGCAGCACGATGGCGAGGTCGCCGCGCTGCCGGGCTGCATCCGTTAAGGCCGTCAATATGCTGCGGCCCAGTTGCGATCCACGCAAAACCCGCTTAACCGCCATGCGCCCTACTTTGCCGGTCTGATGGTCGTGACGGAGTAATCGTCCGGTCGCGACGGGCTGTCCGAGTCCGTTGTAGGCCACCGCATGTAGCGCAGCGGCATCAAGCTCATCCCACTCCATTTCAACCGGTATGCGCTGTTCGTGAACAAAAAACTTCCCCCCTTACCGTTGTCGCGTCCGGGCCAAGGCTGGTCCAGCAGCCAAGTTTGACCTCGTGCATGACGGCACCTGCCTCAAATCGGTTCAGGATACTGCGCAAAGCATCGGGTACAGGCCGGGACGTTTGCGAAGACGGGTCGGCAAACACGTAGATCAGCTCGCCGGTAATCAGCAGCTCGTTTCCCCTGAAAATAGCGCCTTCAAAGACGATGGACGAGTTGCCTACGCGAGCACATTTGAGTGCCACCTCAAGCCTGTCATCGTAGCGGGCCGAGGCGTGGTACTCGATGCTAACTTTTTTGACATACAGGTCGCCACCAAGCTGGTGCATGGCCTCTTCGTAGGGCAAGGCTAGCGCGCGCCAGTAGTCAGCCATGGCGGTGTCAAAGTACATCAGGTAATGCGCGTTGAAGACGATTTTTTGCATGTCCACCTCGGCCCAGCGCACGCGCAGCGGGTGGGAAAACCGAAAGTCTTGTCGTTTCATAGGGTGTTCAAATCCAAACCAGTAAAGTAAAACCCTCGTGAGCGCTTTTGCTAATATCGTAACGCTAACAACTACCCCAAAAAAATCCAGACCATGGCCTTCATTTACTACATTACCCAGATCCAGTTCGAGTTTGGTGCCATCAAATTACTCAAACAGGAATGCGTCCGCGTCGGTATCACGCGCCCCTTGATCGTCACCGACCCTGGTGTCAAGGCCGCCGGTATTTTGCAGAAGGCACTGGATGCCCTGCCCGGCATCAAGGTCGCGGTGTTTGACCAGACACCCTCAAACCCGACCGAGGCGGCAGTGCGCGCCGCAACAGAAATGTACAAGGCCAATCACTGCGATGGCCTGATTGCCGTAGGCGGTGGCTCGGCCATCGACTGCGCCAAGGGCGTGGCGATTGCAGCTACCCATGAAGGCCCTTTGAGAACCTACGCCACCATTCTGGGTGGCTCCGACAAAATTACGGCACGCGCGCTACCACTGATTGCCGTGCCGACCACCAGCGGTACCGGCAGCGAGGTGGCGCGTGGTGCCCTCATCATCGTGGACGACCACCGCAAGCTGGGTTTTCATTCCTGGCACCTGGTACCCAAAACTGCCGTTTGCGACCCCGAGCTGACGTTTGGCCTGCCCGCCAAACTGACTGCCGCCACCGGCATGGACGCGATTGCGCACTGCATGGAAACCTTTATGTCAGCCGCATTCAACCCGCCCGCCGACGGCATTGCGCTGGACGGCCTGGAGCGCGGCTGGGCGCATATCGAGCGCGCGACCCGTGACGGCAGCGACCGCGAGGCACGTTTTAACTTGATGAGTGCCTCCATGCAGGGTGCCATGGCCTTCCAGAAAGGCCTGGGCTGCGTTCACAGCTTGAGCCACAGCCTGGGCGGTGTTGACCCGCGCCTGCACCATGGCACGCTAAATGCAATGTTTTTGCCAGCGGTTATTGGCTTTAACTCCAGCGCCGAATCGGTGCAAAAAGACCGGCGGCTTGAGCGCATGGCCAGAGCCATGGGATTAGCCTCTGCAGGCGATATTGCCGAGGCAATTCGCGACATGAACGCGCGACTCGGCTTGCCCAAAGGGCTGGCGGAAATGGGGGTAGAGCGGGTAGCGTTTGGGAAAATCATTGAAGGTGCGCTGGCCGACCATTGCCATAAAACCAACCCGAGGATTGCGTCAAGTGACGACTATGAAGCCATGCTCGTGCAGTCCATGTAAAGGGCGCCCATCAAGCAACACGTAGAGCATCCCGCAACTGCTGGCCAATTTCAGGTTTATCGGCGAAAGGGTCGCTTGGGTTGCGGGCCTGAAGAATGTCTTCCAGTCGGGTCTGCACCGACTTGAGGGCTTTGGGGTGGCTGTAGATGTAAAACTGGTTTTTAGCCACGGCATCAAACACCCGTTGCGCCACGTCAGCGGCGCTGACCTTGCCTGAATCAACCGCCTTGCTGGTCATGGCTTGACCTACCAGTTGGCTTTTGCTTGGCTTGCTGCTGCGTAACTCCGCTGGGCGATTTCGGTGACTCTGGCTGATGCCGGTGGCGACAAAAAATGGGCACAGCACTGATGCGCTGATCTGGTCTGTGACCAGTAACAAGTCCTGATACAGGGTTTCGCTCAAGGCCACCACCGCATGTTTGCTGACGTTGTACACACCCATATTCGGCGGCGCCAGCAGGCCGGCCATGCTGGCGGTGTTGACAATATGGCCTTGCCAGGCCGGGTCTTTTTTCGCGGCATCCAGCATCATGGGCGTGAACAGGCGTACGCCGTGCACCACGCCCATGAGATTCACACCCATGACCCATTCCCAATCCTTCACGCTGCTCTCCCAGATCAAGCCGCCAGAGCTAACGCCTGCGTTGTTGAACACCAGATGCGGCGCACCAAAGCGCTGCTGCACGGCATCGGCCAGGGCCTCCATCTCGCTGGCACTGGCTACATCAACGCGGCGCGCCAACACTTGCGCAGCCTGTAATTCAGCGGCGGCGGCATCCAGCGCGTCCTGCTGCACATCAACCAGCACCAGGTTCATGCCTAGTCTTGCAGCAATGCGCGCACACTCCAGACCAAAGCCCGAACCGGCACCGGTTAATACGGCGGTTTTGTTTTTGAAGTCGGCAATCATTTATCAAGCTTTTTAAATCAGTTTGACGACTTGCTTGCCAAAGTTTTTACCTTTAAGCAAACCTAAAAATGCCTGGGGTGCGGCTTCAAGCCCGCTAGCCACTGATTCGCGCGGCTTGAGCTTGCCGGTAGCTACCAACGTGCCGAGTTCTTTGAGTGCTTCGGGCCAGACTTCCATGTGCTCGCTGACGATAAAGCCTTCAATGCGCAGGCGTGACATCAAAATCAGCGCGGGCAACGACAGCGGCACGGGCTTGCCGTCGTAGCCTGCAATCATGCCGCACAGGGCGATGCGGCCAAAGGCATTCATGCGCGGCAGCACGGCATCGAACACCATGCCGCCGACGTTTTCAAAATGACCGCTAATGCCGTTCGGGCAGGCATCTTTTAGCGCTGCAGACAATGCTGCCGCGTCTTGGTAGAGCTTGTAGTCAATGCAAGCGTCAAAGTGCAGTTCATCAACAGCGTAGGTGCATTTCTCTGGTCCACCCGCAATGCCCACAACGCGGCAACCGCGTGCTTTGGCCAAGGCCGCAAACGCGCTGCCCACTGCACCCGTGGCCGCACTGACGGTAACGGTTTGCCCTTCTTTCGGTTCAATGATTTTGACCAGGCCGTACCAGGCTGTCACGCCGGGCATACCGACAGCGCCCAAGTAGTGCGACAGCGGCACATGGGTGGTGTCTACCTTGCGCAGCGCGCCCAATTGATCGGCGTTGACAACGCTGTACTGCTGCCAGCCACCCATGCCGACGACCTTATCACCGACGCTGAATTTGGGCGATTTGCTTTCCATCACCTCACCCACCGTACCGCCCTGCATCACCTGACCAAGCGCTTGCGGCACGGCGTAGCTTTTGCTGTCGTTCATGCGGCCACGCATGTAGGGGTCAAGGCTCAAAAAGTGGTGCTGCACCAGTACTTGGCGGTCTTGCAGCGCTGGCGTGTCGACCTCGACCTGCTTGAAGTTGCTGGCGA
>JBCKNJ010000028.1:0-23757 GCA_038902795.1 Polaromonas sp.
AGGTAACGCGCTACCGCGCGAAAATGCCTCGGCCATCGCGAGGAACTCCCCGGTGGTCGCGTTGACCGCCATGTTATGTGTTTCAAATTGATTGCTCATAGCTGCTCTAGCTGTTCTGTTGTAAATGGGACTTGTTTTCCATAACAAATATCAGAAGCTTTTATTTCAAATGATGGATGAGCATTATCACACCATTGATGAACATTACATTTGAAAGTAGAGCTATTATCAAAAGAGCCTCCTTCAAACCCTCTCCAACTGGGAATAAGCTCTAGAGTCCAAGTGACAGGGGAACCGCAATTTGTGCAAAATTCAGAATCTATCCAGCGGCCACTTTCATCTGAAATATGTCGGTGCTTTTTTAAAGGCCCTGTAACACTTTCTACAGAATCAGCATGATAATAAATCAATAAAGCGACTGAACTTCCAGTTCTTTTTTGGCAGTACTTACAGTGACAAAATATTGACGCTTTAGGTTTGCCTTTAACTTTAAAGTTAACTGAGCCACAAAGACACCCGCCAACATGTATATCTTCTGTCATTTTTGAATCCTCGTATAGCAGTAGGGCCTGACAGACACATAACGTAATGTAGACGGCAAAACCCGGTCGATACATCCTGGACTTGACGATACAGCTTTTGAATAAAAACGCCGCAGACCGCTTGTACATTGGGGTTGCAAGATGTATACTGTATAAAAATACAGGTATAAATTTTCCATGAAACCCGGTGCTCCTTTGTTGCAGTCAACCCGCTTGCTCGATCAGGTACGTGAGCGGATTCGGTATTTGCACTATAGCCTCAAAACTGAAAAAGCTTATCTGTATTGGGTCCTTTTTTTCATTCGCTGGAGCGCCGCGCAAAGTGGGGCCATGCGGCATCCGCGCGACATGGGGGTGACGGAGGTGGAAGCATTTTTGTCCATGCTGGCCAATGAACGCAAGGTGTCTGCCTCCACACATAACCAGGCGCTCAGCGCCGTGCTGTTTCTGTACCGTGAAGTGCTGAGTATCGATTTGGCCTGGCTCAACAACATTGGGCGGCCACAACAAACCAAGCGCATTCCATCGGTGTTGACCAAAGATGAGGTGGCTGGCCTTTTGGCTCAGTTGGACGGTGTTACCGCCCTGCTGGCTCGGCTGTTGTATGGCACGGGTATGCGGCTGATGGAAGGCATGCGGCTGCGAATCAAGGACGTAGATTTTGACCGCCACGTCGTCATCGTGCGCGAGGCCAAGGGCGGTAAAGATCGGGTGGTCATGCTGCCACGTTCGCTGGCTCCAGCTTTGCGGCTGCAAATGCTGGCGGCGCGTGCGCAGTGGGAGGCCGATAGGCAGGTGCAGCGCGGCGGTGTCGAGGTGCCGCACGCATTGGAAAGCAAGTACCCCAAAGTGGGCTATACATGGGGATGGTTCTGGCTGTTCTCTTCGCCAACGCTTTCCATCGACCCGCGCAGCGGCGTAGAGCGCAGGCACCATTTGTTTGAAGAGCGATTGCAACGCGCTTTGAAAAAAGCAGTGGCACTTGCGGGCATCGTAAAACCAGTGTCCGTACACACCCTACGCCACTCGTTCGCCACCCATTTATTGCAGGCTGGCACCGACATCCGGACCGTACAAGAACTGCTGGGTCATAGTGACGTGAGCACCACCATGATCTACACCCATGTGCTCAAGGTGGCATCGGGTGGCACGGCTTCGCCGCTGGATTCACTTTTACAAGCCTAATGACCGCTATAGAGAACCTACGCGACCGGCAGCATCCTGCCACAAGCGGGTGTAGCGGTGACTGGCACGGGGGTCGGTTGATGGTCGTAACCGGCCGATGGGGGCCGGGTGGCCTTGATCGACGTGGGCAGCAACATGTGCAGCAGGTCGCCAAGTGGTACACCTAGCGGGTTGGGATTGGGTTGCTTGTTCAAGAACATGGTTTGGTCCTTTCTTAGACCGGCTCACTGGATGAGCTTGGTTGGACAACATCCAATGCCAGATTGATGCAATCGCGCAGGGCGGTGAGTTCCGCTGAACTGAATAGACCCTGGAACTTGACATGCTCATTTGGATGTCGCGCGGCGGGCACGAAGCTGATGAGTTTGAAGTTGTGCCCATAGCTTGTTCGCGTGATGTCTGCCGACAACTCGTAAGCCGGTGTAGCTTGGATAAGTGAACGCATGATGCTCTCCTGTTTAGCCGCATTCGACAATGTGTCGGGGGCCGCAATCTGGAATCAAATTCCCCGACCCGTAAGGTGAGCCAGTCCGATGCATGCGCATCTCGTCGCACAAATGAGGTCAGACACTCATGGCACTCGTTCCCTCGCCCCTCTGGGGAGATGGGTTGGTGGTCGTGGATGTGAGTAACCCGGCGACTAGGCTGAAACCAAACTCAACGCCTTCTCCTGTTTGATGCTGTAGTGCAACTCCAAGGCCGTGGAAAAGTAGTGAAGCGATGGATTACCTACCACTCTGTGGAACTGATATTCCTCAATTTCCACTACCACGCCATCAACCCGGTAGTAAAACTTATCACCGTCCTCTATAGCCTCTGCCCAGTAATTGTTCTCGTCGTCAGGTGGATCCGGCATGGTTGGCGTGGCTCCAGACAGGCGAGCGAGCTGGTTACTTTCACGCAGTTTTGTCGTACCAACCAGCCCGATCCGCAGGCGAGTAATCTTTGCAGACAGGCGCTCTTCCTTGCCGGGATATTGCAGGACTACAGCGCCCGCCCCGAAAGGCACCACAAACAGGCTGGAAATCGCCGCCGCTACCTTTGCTAATTCACGTCTTTTCATGACCGTTCTCCTAATGCTTGTTGAAGGGCTTGCGCACGCTCCCCGTTTAGGCCATTCTTTTTCGTCGCGGCAAGTGGGGGCTAAATTGCGACGTGCTTCCTTACTCGGCTTCGACGAACTCGACGGCGACACCAAGCCGCTGCGCTACCTCGTTGGCGTAGTCGATTGGCTTGCGGAGTTCCGCAGCGTAATAGCTGCTGCCCGGACACTCGCCTTCGATGATCTCGATGCCGAAATCATCCGGGTCCAGGTCGCCATCACGCCAGAACAGCAGTGCAGCGTCTTGCGGCGTAATGCCACTGAGTGCAGCTTGGTCATAGTCGCCTTCATTGAGAGTTGTATCGTCGAGCCACTTGCTGAGTTCGCCGGCCGCCTTCTGCAGATTCTCGGGACTGGCTTGCAGCCAAACCCGCAATTCCTCGATCTCAAGATCAGGATCCTGATCACCGATACCTTGGGCATCAAGGCAGACCTGTCCGATGACTTGCTTGGCATCCCAGTTCTCATCCATGATCGACACGACTTGGTCTGCTGTGGGGGGCGTACTCAGGTACAGGCCCCAGCAGTCGCCGCGGGTTGGAGATTCTTCGACTCCGTCGATCGCCAGTGTTCCACCGTCGTACACCTTGAACGTGATCGGGGACATTTCAGTTTTCATGATGCAATCCTTTCTATCCAGTAGATGGCCCGACCGACCAGTGACGCATCGTCCAGTCCTTCGTGGTTCCACTTGCCACTGTAGGGGTTGAGATGGGCACCAACCGGCTCCGCCGCGGGAACTTCTCAAGCAGGGCCGCTTGGATCTTGGCCTTAGGGTATGGCTTCGGTCTGCGCATGATCATCCCCTCAGATCAGGCCGCGCGCGGCAAACGATGTTGCCGAACCGGCAGTGACAACGAAGTGGTCGAGCAGGCGCACATCGACCAGCGCCAGGGCCGTCTTGAGGGTGCCGGTCAGTAACTCGTCGGCACGCGAGGGCTCAGCGCTACCGCTGGGGTGGTTGTGGTACAGGATCACCCCAGCGGCGTTCTTCGCCAAAGCGCCCTTCACCACTTCGCGCGGATAGACCGAGGTCTGGGTCAAGGTGCCGCGAAATAGCTCCTCGGCTTCAATGAGTCGGTTCTGTGCGTCGAGCCACAGCACGCCGAATACCTCATGTTCGAGGCTGCCGACTCGCAGCCGCAGATAGTCGGCGACAGCCTCCGGCGCGGAAAATGAAATGGCGTCGTAGCGGGCGCGCTCCTCGAAGATCGCAATGGCACGCGCGATCACATCGAGCTCTGTCTGATTGAAGTTCATTTTGCATCTCCTTTTTAGCGGCATTGCCAAAATGGCTGGGGCCTATGCGTTCGTTTCCGGTGGCTCGTAGGCGTTATTCGCGAACACACTTGCCACTGTGGTTGAAACCCATCCTTGAGGGGCTCCGCCGAACAGATCGCTGGCACGGGACTCGGCAATGGCCAGTGCCTGTTTGAAGCGCATTCCGCTCTCACGTAAGAACGATGCGTCAATCCGCGCCTGCATGCGCGCCATGATCCACGGGTGATCCATGCCGAGTTCTTCAACAGGCACCCCCGGCGGAATCCCCTTGGCAATAAATTCAACACTCTCTGCATCAAACGGTTCAACATATCTGCCGAAGTACCAGGTACAGCCTTCTTCCAGATGTTCGATCAGAATCAGTTGCCCGCTGCGGAGGGCGAGGGTACTGGACCAGATGTGGCAGACCTTCCCCAGAAACTGGAGTTTGAAGCGGACGATGTCACCGATTTCAAGCGCTGACATTTTTAAACTCCATTCCTAGGCGTGCCAGTATCAGAGCTCTTCGAGTCGCCTGCCGGTGCGCTGCTCGTACCGCGCTTGAGTATCGCGAGCAAACGGGCTTGCTTGGCTGCCAGTTCCGGATTCTTCACGGCTTGGAGCTGCATAATGCTCTCGATGAGCAAGATCAACGAGTTCTCGTCAGAAAATGGGGGCGCTGGCGTAGCGTTTTTTTTCATGGCTGCACCTCGCGCATGCAACTGGTTGAACTGCCCGTTGCCAACCTGATCTGATTGTGGAAGGGGCGCACTCGGGACACCTGTCCGTTGTGCTCGATGTCGACGTTGGCGAAGTATTCGGGTTCGCCGGGGCTGCGCGTAACGCAAGGCGTGTATGCCCTGATGACCGTACCGACACACCCCGCCAGCATGTCGTACCCGTGGTATGAGGATGTGTTGGTGCCTTCGTCGTACCAGTAGCTGTCCACCTTGATGGGTTCAAGCAGCATCACTCGGTCGCCATCTTTCAGGCGGTAGTTGGTTTTCATATCAATGCTCCGTGATCAAAATCATGGCGACGCGCTCGCGCTCGTCAACAATCTCGAACACCCACTCACCCGTCGGCAGGTCAGTCCAGGGGATTGATTTTTTCCAGGCGGGTGGGACGTCGTCCTCCAGCTCCAGGCTCAGCTCTGCCTGGCTCTCAGAGACCCGTGCATAGAGGATGCCCAAGGGCTCCTTGTGCTGGCGTAGGACTTTAGGAATCTCGGTGGCTGCTATGTCTAGCAACCAGTAACAGCCGGATTCGGCGCATGCTTGCACGCCGTCGCTGTACTGGAAGCGGCGTGCCAGTGGATGCCGCACGAAGAAGTTGGCACCATTCCGAAACTGGTTGTAGGCCTGGGTGAAGGCTTCGGTGTTCATGATGGTCTCACTTGAAAAATGTAAGGGGCTCAGTGGCGAGCTGGCGGTGCTCCAATACCGCCTTCGCCTCGGCGCGGGTTTGGGCGCGAACGAAGATCCGGTTCACCATTGCGCCGTCTTGGCCCAGGCTGAAGGCGCACCACAGCGGCTGCGATGGCGGGCCACCCCAGTAGGTGCCGTCAGCCGCGTAGTCGCCATCGACCAGCTGGATGCGCTGCAGATAGAGTGTGGCGGTGGCCCTGTCATCCATGACATTGCTCATGCCCATCGGGGCACCGCGCCGGCTATTGACGGGCGCAGCGCGCAGGATGGTGTTGATGTTGGGGGTCGTCATAGGGCTCCTTCGTCGGTGTCAAAAACAGGATGGATGAGGTTGCTTTCTGCGTCTTGCAGGTTGTCGGGCAGGCCATGTTCATCGGCGCCATGCGGTGGCGGTAGGGCGTGTGGATGCTGATGGTTGATGAGCAGACGGCCATCGCGCCAGTCCAGCACGGCATCTTCCGGGCTGTGCGTGTCTGACTGGTAGGTGTAGGCGATGACGCGGGTCATGCGATGCTCCAAGCGGCAGCTTCGTAGCCCGGTAAATCCATCACGGCCGCCGACGTAATCGAGCGCAGGAGCTGGCAGGCTTGCGTGGACTCCCAGTCCTCACTCTCGCAGGACTGGTAGCCCAGGCTGTTGCAGGCCTTGATGGCCTCTACCGGTGACAGTTTTGGCGCCTGGCAGTCATAAACAATCAGGCCAACCGGCGCGTCTTCCTGGTAGCGATGGTTGACACTACGGGTGTTTTCAGACAGCAGCAATTCAGCCGCTGCCTGCTCGTTGCCGGCGATGTTAACGACTTGATGCCGGCGTGCAAAGCTGACGATGGCGTTGATGTGGTTGTGTGAGACGATGAAGGCGGACATGACTTTCTCCTGGTTTAGCCGGCCTTGAGGAAGGTTGTCAGGTCGGCCACCTTGTCCTTGTCCAGCGTGATCAGACGTTGTTGCGATTCGCTTTCGACCAGCCAATCAAGCTCGTCTTTTGGGCGGAGTGGAAGCAGCCACGCGTCGGCGTGCTCAATTCTGTCGTCCAATGTGATGTGGCCGATACATTTACGGTCACCCCGTTCCATTACCGACCAAGGGTGCGGGCTCGCAGGTACGATCAACCATGACGGCCCCCTCGTGGGATTAATTTCAACGGGACCATATACAGTGACGACTCGTCCGATATTTTCTTCATATCCGGGGTCCTCCCCGATGACCAGGGCCATATCGCCCTCGCGGCAGCGTAATTTGGTGTTGGAATTACTGTCCATGATGCTCTCCTGGTTTAGCCAGTTCGACGAAATTGTCTTGGGCGGCAATCAGTTCAAAGCCCCAAAGCTGTTGACCCCGAGAGGTCGGCCGGCCAGGCCAAAATCAGAATCCAGTGCTGCTCGCGTGAGCCAAAATATGCATGGTCAGCGGTGCAGGCTGGGCGGCCGCGCGAGATGATTTCATTTTGCAGCCCTCGCTTGATTACGCAGCTCGGGATGCACCCAAACGCGGGCCGAGACGCATGCAGCGGGGTTGAAAAGAAAGCGCCCAGACGTTGATAAGAATCGCTGAACGATGCTGGGCTGGTCGGCCCGGGAGATGACGACCGAAGTCGTGTTCAATGCAGCCATGAGGCGGCTCCTGGTTTAGCCAGTTCGACGAAATTGTCTTGGGCGGCAATCAGTTCAAAGCCCCAAAGCTGTAGACCCCTAGAGGTCGGCCGGCCAGGCCAAAATCAGAATCCAGTGCTACTCACATGAGCAAAAAAAAAACCCACCAACAGTGAGCTTGTCGGCTTGGTTGCCCTGTCGGGCCACATGCGCACTTGGCAACCACCTTGCCCCGGAGGCAGGTCGGTGTGGGCCACTGCCCAACTCTTCATGTTGATGCCATTATGCCGACAAATTTGCTGGCGGGTCAATCTTTTGTTGAGATTTGAGATTTCTGTTGCTGCAAAACGACGGTGTAATGTTGAGCAGCTCTAAGTCGACACATGCCCTTCAGTTACCCCCAGCGATACCCACACCCTCTGTGTATAAGGTTGTTCGCGGCAGTCATCATCCGTGGCGTCAAGGATGCCTAAAATGAATTATGGATATCTGTTGCGCTGACTTGCCGAAACTTCTTTATACCCGCCGCACCATGGTGCTCTTGGGTGTGGCTGCATTGGTTGGCCCGCTAATCACGAACGCTGCGCAAGCATTGCCGCCAGCCGGGCCGGGCGCCGAGTTTTCAGCGCCGCAGGCATTCGCGGCCAATGAAGCGGGCCAGGTGACGCTGATCGACATTCGGCGACCGGAAGAATGGCGGCAAACTGGAGTGGCCAAGGGTGCTCTGCGCATCAACATGCTCCATCCCAAAGGGCCGGAGGGATTTATGCACGAGGTGTTGCAGGTAGTCGGCAACGACAGGAATGCGCCCATTGTCTTGATCTGCCGAACCGGGAGCCGGACCGCGCAAGTCCAGCGTTACCTGCAGTCACAAGGATTTACCAAAGTGTGGCATGTCAGCGAAGGCATGGCTGGCAGCAAAGCCGGACCAGGCTGGTTGCGTCTCGGCCTTCCTCTGGACTGACCAGCCCCAGGTGCTGATCTGGTTGGCCGAGCCACCGGCGCCAGCGGTACTTCAACGGGTGGCTTTTGCTGGATTGCGTGGCGGTTTTAGGCTTCCAGTTGCGCGAGGCAGCTTGGGCGGCAGTTTTGGGGGCTCCCAGATGCGCGCGACAGCTCGCGCGGTGGTTTGGGGCTCCCAGTTGAGCGCGGCCGCTTGCGGAGCGGTCATGGGCTTCCAGTTGCGCGCGGCCGCTTGGGCGGCGGCGTGTTGGACAGGCACCCACGCGCCCGTGGTGAGTGCCAGCGCAAGCAACAAAGAACGAGTTAAGACTCTCACAAAAGAACCCTTCTGGATTGATGCTGTCGATGGCACCGTACACAATATTCTTGTCCTGGAGAGGTTCATGCTACAGCGGATGTTGAATTTATGATAGCCCGTAACGTAGTGTTAATCCTCGCCAACGTGGCTCGGTCGCTGTCACGCTCACGGGCCGGCTGCATTGGCGTGGTGGCGCGTCCGCATATCCCGTCAGGCGCTTGGGTAAGTGGTTGCCCGGCCTGACTACCTGAGCATTCATGGGCGCACTCTGTAAAGGCGCTGCTATGCTTAAGAGCCATGCAAATTCCCGAGCGCTACCGCGAAAAAATAGATCCGCTGGTGGCACACGCACGGTCACTTCTTGAAAAGGGTGAGCGCCTGTCCGCCCTCGCGTTCGTGGGTAGTCTGACCCGAGATGAGGTGGTTCCAGTCGTGGTCGATGACCGCTCGGAAGAATCCAAAGACGCGAGCGCAAAAACCATTCAAGCAGCCGCTGCCATGATGGACGCAGACTACATCTTCATGGTCCGTGAAGCATGGAAGTTGTCAGAGCGGTACGCGAGACGTTACAAGGAGATCATCGACAAGTATGGTTCAATCGGTGCCTCGCCGTATGCCGAGGATATTGCCGCGTTTTCTCTGGAGACGACCCATGGGACTTGGGTTGCAATGCCTTTCATCAAGCCCAAGCCACCCTCCAAGAAGCGCCGCACCATCGGTCCGGTGGTGTTCGAGCACATGCCGGAGATTCTGGGGCGATTCGTCGGCCTGCTTCCCACCAAGAAAAATGATGGCGGCACGCTGCATTGAGGTCCAAGGAACCTAGTGTGTTGGATGAAACTGAGCTCGCCAGGAAGCTCAAAAAATCGTGCGTGCGCCAGTGCCGCGCGTATTTGCGCGACGACCAACATTCACCAGTAGTTGACGCCTGCTCCCAGGGCTCCAAGAAGCGGCGCCAGGCCGGTATCACAGCGCTGACCGTAATTGACACCGCGTCCTGACGCTTGGCAGTCTGGGCACTGGAAGTGGTGGGTGTTGTAGGTGGCTGCCAGCTTGAGCTGGTGGTCCTGGAATAACTACAATGCTCGTAGGGTGGAGTGGAGTCGACTCCACCCAGTTCGCGGCAGCGCCACAAGTCAATTTAGGAATATCTGGCGCTTTCCGGACTGCTGCGGCCGCATCAAAAAAGAAACAGTCTTGCGACCTGATCGCCGCCACCGGAGCAGGAAATGGCTCCATCAAGGGTTGGATTTGGCGTATCACTCCCATTCGCGCAGCGCTTCATAGTGGGCACACATGGTGGAACTTTAAGCTAGTTGATACACTGTGGATATGCACAGTATTTTACCGCCTTCTGCCATCGCGTACCAGCGCGGTGTGGCGCTGCCACTGCCCATGGTGGAAGGTCGCATTCGGGCGGGCTTTCCCTCGCCAGCGGCCGACTTTGCAGTCAATCGACACGACCTGAACGAATTGTTGATCACCCACCCCGCCGCTACGTTCTTCTGGACAGTGGCCGGCAAGTCGATGTTTGGCGCCGGTATTGATGAAGGCGACATCCTGGTGGTCAACCGGGCACTCGCAAGTAACGCGAAGCACGGCGACATCGTGGTGGCCGAGGTGGACAACGACTTCACTGTCAAATACCTGCACAAGCGCGCTGGCCAGGTGCAACTGCGCGCGGCCGACCCGACCTTCCCGCCCATCATCTTCAAGGACGGGCAAACCATGACGATCTGTGGCGTGGTCACCAGTGTCATCAAGCGCTTCAGGAAATGAGATGTACGCGCTTGTCGACGGCAACAACTTCTACGTCTCGTGTGAGCGAGCCTTCAGGCCGGCGCTGAAGACGCGCCCGGTCGTGGTGCTGAGCAACAACGACGGTTGCGCCATCGCCCGGTCCAATGAGGCCAAGGCCCTGGGCATCCGAATGGGCCAACCCTGGTTTGAGTGCCGGCAACTGGCTGAAGAACATGGCGTGATTGCGCTTTCCGCCAACTTCACACTCTATGGCGACATGAGCGACCGCATGATGAGCATTGCGGCTGGATTGGGTCCTAGCCAAGAGGTTTATTCCATCGACGAGTGCTTCATCGACCTGACTGGCATTCGCGGCGACGTGACGATCCGGGCGCGGGTGATGCGAGAGCGCATCCTGGAATGGATTG
Source organism: Polaromonas sp. (assembly GCA_038902795.1). Lineage (GTDB taxonomy): Bacteria > Pseudomonadota > Gammaproteobacteria > Burkholderiales > Burkholderiaceae_C > Polaromonas. The sequence continues at coordinate 10,537 of JBCKNJ010000028.1, forward strand.
GCATACCCACCGGCATCGGCATTGGCTCGACCAAGACGCTGGCAAAGCTGGCTAACCACGTTGCCAAGAGCGCCGACCGAAAGCCGGGCAGCTACCCGGCCGGCCTCGCCCGCGTTTGCAACCTGAGCGCCTTGCCAGCCTCTGACCTGGACGCAGTGCTGGCAGCCACCGGTGTTGGCGAGGTCTGGGGCATAGGGCGGCGTATTGCCGATCAGCTAACGACTGAGGGCGTGACCAACGTGCTGCAGCTTGTGCAGATCGACCCAGGCACCGTGCGGCGGCGCTGGAGCGTGGTGCTGGAACGGACCGTACGTGAGCTACAGGGGCAGCAGTGCGTCAGCCTAGAGGACCAACCGCCGCCCAAAAAGGAAATTGCATTCACCCGCAGCTTCGGCCAGCCCGTGACTCGGATTGCCGACCTGGTGGAGGCCGTCAGCACGTTTGCCAGTGGCACCGCCGGCAAGCTGCGCAAACAAAGTAGCCTGGCGGGCCAGTTGCTGGTGTTTATCCACACCAGCCCTTTCCGGCCGGGTCCAAAGTACAGCCGTTCGATTACCGTGCCGCTACGCCGGCCGACCGCTGACACCAATCTGTTGGTATCGGCAGCCGTGGCAGGTCTCAAGACCATCTACAAGCCGGGCTATGACTACATCAAGGCCGGCGTGATGTTGTTGGACTTGCAAGCCGACACGGTACACCAGGGCGAGCTGGGATTGGAGGCAGACGATGCGCAGGACCGCAGCGCCCTGATGGGCACACTGGACAAGCTAAACGACCGCTACGGGCGTGGCACGCTCAAGGTGGCTAGTGAGGGCTTGGCTGGCGACAAACGCGCCTGGGCGATGCGCCAGCAACGGCGCACTCCGCACTACACGACCAACTGGGACGAGATGCCTGTGGCGAGAGCGGGTTAAACGCTTATAGAGGTCGCAGTACGACTCAAGGTTGTCCTTGAGATGCTGTAGGCCCATCTCGGCCTCGTTCAGGCCAATCATGCAGCCGCAGCCAGCGCCGCCTGCTCGGCGCGTAGCTTCCTATCGATTCCCCGGAGCATGTCAACCACAGTGTCTGCCTTGCCATCGCCATCCTCTAGGCCATGGACCCTGCGCTCGACGTTGATGTTCTTCTCATGCGTCTCGGCGAGCTTCTTGGCAGAGTCAATACGGCCAGCTAGCGAGATCATCTTCATGTAGGCATCGTTGAGCGCGTCCTTCTTCCAGGTGCCATTCGCATCTGGCCCGCTCTCGTCAAAAAGTTTACCGAGTTTTTGGTAGTTCGGCAGGTCGTTTGTGATCGCCTCCAGTTCGCTCAGCAGGTTGCGAGACAACTCACGGTGACGGCTGCCGTCGGCTTGCTCGGCGAGGATGACTTTGGTATGGATGTCTGCGTTGGCGTCAACCACGCCTTTTTCGGCCAAACGCCGTGCAGCTTGTTTAGTCGGGTCGTTTAGCGCTTGTTTTTTTAGCGCATCTACAGCGACCTTGGTGGCGAGATTAGCCTCTGTCTTGGCTTTGATCTTGGCCTTCAGGTCGCGCGTCCACTCGCCCTTTGTTGCCACCTGAGAGATGCGACCCTTGGTGATGCCGTACTCTTGACCTATATTCTCAAGCGAGCGAATGCCCGCGCGGACGTGCATCTCGATTAAAACCCAATTAACTGTTGGCTTTGCAACTCTTTCGGTGGTTTCTGGGGTCATGGTGTTCCTTTAAAGTTAACGGTTTGATAAGCAGTCCACAGCGCAGAGCCGGTGCCACAGCGCAGCCCGTACTGGGTGCCGCGTCCTGCGGCTTGACAGGTGGGACATGCGAAGTGATGGCTGTGGTACTCAGCAGCCAGCTCGTGCCAGGTTTATGGATCAGTGAGCGGCTCGATGTCATTTGCCGCCGATTGGGTGAACCGAGCTAACCAGCTCGGCTTTTCCGCTGCGGATGATGTCGCGTAGGCAGCAGACGTCAGCAAAGGCCCGTTGTTGTATCGCACGAATTGACGTGCCAACTCAAACAGCAGCGAGCGTGCAGGATGGCTCAGGCGGCCATAGGCGGGGCACCGGAAAAAAGGGTCTCAGATTCCATGATGGCTCTGAGGCTTTTTTTGTCCTCCAAAGACCTGCTAAATATATTCCGATCTCAGGGTTAGACAGGGCGATTCTATCACAAAATATTGATGATGTCAAGCATCTGTCACCCTGTAAGCCGTGTAATACATGGATTTGACGCTACATTTTTATAGCATTCATCAACTAAAAGGTTGACAGGTCAACAGAAACATCAAGTTCAACTGTCGATTTTCTGGTCTAAAAATATTTTTTCTTTTTCTGCAACGACATGCAATAGCAACCTTAATGGTCGCTGATGAATCATGTTTCAAGTCGTTTTTTCATCAGAATGACTTCATGATGATCAATGATCGCGAGGGCCTTTCAGAAGTTTCAGACAGAGCAAATGGGGTGGTTGTTGGACGGTACGAATCTTTGAACCCGTCGCACCGCTGCAATAGGGTCACAAAGTCAGCCGGTAGCTGCGCATCCAGCGCACGGATGGCAACACCCGCCCGCTGCCAATTGCCACAGCGCCAGCCGCCAGCCCCGGCAAGGTGAGTGCATTCAAAACACGAATGCCGGTCGTCCTGCTCACGATCCCGGATCACCAGCTTGTCTGCCAGCGCTTCGGCTTCATCAAGGGATAGCCCCTTGTCGGTAAACCGCGCCAGCCGCGCCGTGAAGGTGTCAATCTCTGCCGTGTTCATGGCCGAGCTGTGCGGCCAGCACCAGCGATCAGGGTCTGGGGTCGTTGCCGATTCAGCTCTTGTTTTTTCAGCAAGTGCCAAAGTGGGGACTACAAAACCTACAAAACCCCCTTCCAGTCGCTCCAGCACAGGTTTTGTAGGTTTCGTAGCGTCCGGCTCCGGGTGTTGCTGCTTTTTCAGCCGGGCCAGCCAGTTCACGCTGTACCGCCTTTCAGCACGGCCGGATTGATGGCGTAGCGCTCGCTGGGTCTGCCACCGGTCGCACCAGCCGGCACAAGCTCAAGGCGCAAAAAGTCGTAATCGGCAAGCACGCCCGCAGCCTTGCGCACGGCATCCGGCGTGCCCAGCCCGGCCCAGCCCTTCACAGCGATCTGTCTTGGGGTGAAGCTCTCCAAAATCACGCCGTCGCTGTCGGCCAACTTTCCGGCCCTGATCTTGGATAGCAGGGTTGCCGCGTCTGTCGTCTCGGGCATCACCGCCGCCGCATAGAGGCGGTTTGCATGGCTGCGCAGATAGTCGCCCCAGGCCAGCGCCCGAATCAGTTCGGCTACGCCGATCAAGTTGCCACTGTCCGGGGTATCGATCTGCGCGAACACCAGCGCCAGCGCCGGGATCAGTTTTCGATACTTGGCAAGGTGTGACACCATGGCCGGGTGCAACGCCTCGCCGCGAATCTCTGTCTCGAATGGAATCAGCCATTCCACAAACACCTCTTGCGCCTCCGGTGTGAATCGCCAGACAACGGGGTCGGTTTCGCTTGCGGGTTGCAGTATGGACAGACGGTCAAACACGGCCCATGCGGTTGTTTTGGCTGGAGTGTCCGGCCATTGGTCAACATGGATATATTCGCCCGCAACATCTGGCCACACGGCCAAACCGAAGCGCTGCAACAAACCATCGTCGGCACTGCCACCCGCCACTGCGCCACGCACATATTCCTGAATGCGCCCCGGTTGAATGCCGCCGATCATGGCAATACAGACATTAGGGATGTGCACCGTGCCCCGAATGATGCGGTCAAAGGTGTAGCCCTGATTCCCGTCATAGCCCGTCAGGTAAAAAGATCGTGCGCCTTCCTGCCCTTGCTTGTCCAAGCTAGTCAGTAGCCCATAGAGTTCATCCCGATAGGCCAGCGTGCCCCACGGGTTATCGACCAATATCTCCCCCAGCTTTTCCACCGTGGCATCGTTGACGATGTAGCGCCGCGCCTTTGGCTCTGGTGGTGGTTGATCCCCGGGATTCGGTGCAAGCATAGCCCTCGCCGCCACCTTGTCTTTGCTGGCCAGCCCCTTTGCTTTTTTTTCGCGGTCAGCTTTTGCAATCTCCGCCAATTTGCAATCGGTTTCCCATTCGGCCTGTGCGATTTCCAATCGTTCAAATTCAGTTACCGTCAGCCGCCGCAGTGGTTTCAATGCTTCGTTCAGTGCCGGGGACTTTTTAACGCCTGGCCTGCCAATGGTCATCCCCCAAAGATTCGGCACCACCTGCCAATCGTCACGCGCCTTTGGCTGGATGACGGCACGCGCACCGATCAGGCTCGATATAGCCACCACTGCCGCCACCGCCGGGAAGTCTGGGGGGCATTGCATCCGGTGGGCAATATCCATCACCCACGGGCGCAAAGTCACGGGCAACAACTCCGCATCAAATGGATCGACCTGCGGTAGTGCGTTGGGCAATGGTGTAGGCTCGTTCCAAGTATAGAATTGGCCTGTGTCCCCCGTATTACTTGAGAAAGAATCTCCTGAATTCATAGCGTCTGGTCGCGGTCCGTCCAGTAACTCCCGTACCTGTTTCCAGTGATTTGACGCGCAAGAGTCGTGCTGACACTTGAAGCCCAATACTCCGGATGCGCTGCGAAACACCGCCGCTTCGCCGTTGACGTGCTCGGGGTTGAACGGGCACGTCGCCAGTTTGAACCGCTCCCGACCGTCGTGCTGGTCGGTGGTGTAGGCCATGCCGTGCCGGGCCAGAAAATCCTCCAGATTGAAACTGCCCGCCGTGCCCGTGGTCGGTGCGGTAGGCACAGGCCGTGTGCCGGGTGCCGCTGCCATTGCTGGGGGTTGCACCATGGCAAGCTGCTCCACGCTCACCACGGCCCGCGCAGGGGCCTGCAGCAGGCATGACAGCCGCCACGGTGCCGCCGCTGTGTTGTCGCCCTTGTTGGCAACGGTGCCATACAGCTTGCATATCCGCGCCGCATTGAAAACGCTGCGATCCACCTTGGTGTGAGCATCATCAAAGTGCTCACCCAGCGCCAGCAATACTGCCTTCACCAGCGCCGTGGCCGCCTCGTCGTTGGGCAAGTCTATGGCGCATAGCAGGTGGTAACCGTTGCCCGATATGGCCACCACGGGCAAGGGCCAGCCGATGCCCACCAGGTAGCTGTAAACCTCACGCGCCTTGATGCGCGCCGCCTCAAGCTGGGTATCGGTCGCACTGGTGCCCGATGGTCGCACCGGGTCAAGATCAATCAGCAGCCAGCGTCGCCGCGTCACTTGCTTGTCGGTGGTGGTGGACGTGGCGAAGGCTTCAATGCGGTTGGAATACCGGCCCAGTAGCTGGGGATCAACTGGGTTCAGGGTGATGTAGACCGCAGCGCCGCTGACACTCAATCGCGCCGCATGGTCTGCCAGTGCGTCCCAGTGGTCGGCATCAAAGTAACCCGCTTCGGTACGCTTGCGGCCTTTGGGGAATGCCCGCAGTTCGATCACATCGCCCGGATCGAATAGCACCACCAGCGCGGCCAGAATGGCGGCTTTGTCGGGTGATGGCGCTATGGCTTTACCCGGTGTCTCTTCTGTGGCAGAATACGGGCTGTTAGTGTCGGTATCAAAGTCTTCGGTGTCGCAAGCACCGAAGACTTTTTCATTGGTGTAGTCGGTCATGGCGTGCCCCTTACGCCGTGGCGCCAGAGGTGCGTGTGCGCTTATCCAACCAGGCCAATAGATCAGCATGGCGGTAGCGAACATTGCGCCCGACTTTTAGGAATGGCAGGGCATAGCGCCCGGTAGAACGCCAGACAGATAAGGTGCCTGGTGTAACGTCAAGAACAGCGGCGGCTGCCTTTTCATCAAGCAAGGAATTGCTTGCTTGAACGATGCTTTGAAGGGTCATGATACGTTTTCCTTTGAGTGAAAACGCCTATCAAATCAGATAAATCCGAGATTTTTCCGGCTGGCTAGTCATCCGTTACGTGTGGCTGGCTAGCCGTACTAGATTCGTTCCGTTGCTTCGCCAAGGCTTCACGGATAACGCGCTCCGGGTCTTTGAATTTATCGCCTGCTTTTTTGATCTTTTCGTCAATATCTGACGGCAACCTGTTCATCAATTTACGGGCCTTGTCAGCTGGATGCCCCTTAAGATTCTTTCCTTCCTTAAGTGCCCAATTTTTCAATTCATTGGATAGAGCGTTCTTGTTTTCACCTCCTTTTGCGCCAGCCACGGAAAGCCTTTGCTTCGCCTGGGTTTCACGATTTTTACTCCATGTCTCGATCTCTGCCGCCAAAATTGCAGGTTGCTCAGAAGCAATCGCTTTTCTGATTTTTATCTCGAACCGGATTTGCTCCGCGTAAGCGATTACCTCCATTGCATTGATCGTCGCAATACCAATTTCTTTCATCCGAGAAAATGACTCTGGATGGCGTGAGTTCAACGGATTTGAATGAACTGACTCACAAATAATCATCAGCGCCAGCACTGCGTAGAACTCATGCTCGCTCGGTTCAACCAGCCCCAAGTGAACGCCTATCTTTTCATCGTATTTGTTTCCATCAAGATACTCACTCAATGCCACCAAGTCACTCATTTCCTCGCGTTGCGGCAGACCCGACGGATCATCCCACTCACTTGACCAATTACTCAGCAGGTATCGAATTTGATATTCTGTTCCACGCGAGTCATTAGGCAAGTAGTCCAATTGATAGCCGCTGTTTTCACATAGATCCCGCACAAGCCGCTCTGTTTCTACTTCAATATAGTAGTCAATTGAGTTTTCAATCTCAGCCTGAATTTCCATCGCTGCCGCTCTCAATTCCCCAATTTTTCTTTGCTTAAGCATCTCCAGCGATTGCCTGTACACGAAATCGAACCGTTGAAAAATGTCCGATTGTGAAATGGGCCGCATGACGATGCAATAATGCGCGTTACCCTTTGAATCTGGCGGGTGCTCAAATGCCACAAGCAGCCCCCAGAATGGCCAGCAAGGCTCCATGTCTTGTATAACCTCGTAGTCCAAATCAACTCCCTCTTCCCCTGAATTAAATTGCCATTCCAACCCATCAAGGAAAACAGGTCTTCTGGAATCAGCTTATAATTGAAAACCAGTCTTTCTGTTGCTCAGGCCGCTTTGAACTGAATCACACCGGCCTTGTCTTTCATGCCGCCAGCCACCATCATTGCCGCCGTCGCCGTGTTGATCGACTGGCGTACCGGGTCGAGGCTCAGCCGGGCGTAGATCATCGTCGCGTCGGGGCTCTTGTGCCCCAGGCTCTTGCCGATGATGGGCAACGATGCGCAGACGGTTTGGTTTGGCTAACTTGTCAAAAGTCTCATTTTCATTTGCCACTTCCTAGGAATGCGGTCGTTGCCTTCTCCATTGCTTCGCGAACTGGGTCGGTGTCTGCGATACGCTGATAAACCGCAGCCAACTGCATGGACTTGTGTCCGAGTGCCTTCGCGTTGATGGCGGTGTTTGCGCCCGTCCTGACAAGCCAGGAACCCATTGTTCGACGTAGATCATGGATGCGTAAATCCGCCAAGCCTGAGCGCCTGCGCAGTGTCGCCCAGGCTCTTTTTGGCTCTTGATAGTGGCCGGTTTTGCTGTCAGCCGGGAACACCCAGGGCGATGATTTCCCCACCTCATCATAGAGCCGCTGTAGCAGCGTCACAGCCTCGGGAACGAGCGGGATGTTCATCTCCTCGCCCGCCTTAGCATCGGCTGCAGTGATGCACCATAGAGCATCGCCCAGGCTTATATCGGCCCACTTCATCGCCAGCACGTTAGAGCGCCGCGCTCCCGTCAGCAGGCACAGCATAAAAAAGCTCTTTGCCGGTTCCTCCGATTCTTCCAGCGCCTGAAAGAAAATCGCCAGCTCTGCGGGTTGCAGGTAGCGGGTGCGGGAAACCTCTTTGTTCTTCTTGACGCGCGCGGCGGGGTTACCGCCCTGCCATCCATCATCCTCACCAGCAGACCAATTGAAAGCCGCCTTCACCATTGAGACGCAGCGGTTCGCCGTGGTCGGCGTCTCCTTTGAAACTTTGGCATGTAATGCCCGAACCCGTTCAACGGTGATGTCGGATAGCTTGCGCTTGCCCAGGTCAGACTCGACGTGTTTTTTGTAGAGCCACTGATACGCCTCAAGGCTTCGCGGCTTCATGGTGGTGCTGGCTAGGTAAGCCGTCAGCAGTTCAGCAAATGTTGTCTCGCCGCGCTTGGCTTTTGACTCTGCAGTATGGCTTACGCCAGTAGCCAAGTCTGCAATGATTTTTTTTGCGATGACGCGGGCGTTTTCGAGCGTCAGCTTGTCAGCGGTGCCGATAGTCACCCGCTCCAATGCGCCGCCCTTCTTACGAGCCAGTACAGCATAAGTCTTGACGCTGGTCGCGCTGACACGCAACCATAGGCCGGGGGTTGCCTCGTCGCGGTACTCGTCGCGGTTGCCGGGAAGTGCAGCGGGTAACGCATCAACCTTTGATTTTGTGAACCTGAACTTTGTACTCATACGCTGCCTTTCGATCTCCTGTAGGGGAATCGAACCGCCGACCCTCGGCAGTCCGACCCGACCCTCAGATTTGCTTTGCGGGGTAACACCGGGGTAACAGATTTCGTAAAATCTGGTAATTGTTGGTTGTTACCCGTTAAGGTCGATGATAGCGTAAATGATTGATACGTATAGGATTATTAAGGTTGATAAAGCTTAGGGTCGGTTGGTTAAATACGCCTTAAACAGACTTCTAAGCTGAGGGTCGGGGGTTCGATCCCCTCCGGGCAGACCATTTACCGATGCATCACGCGTCAGTAGAGGTGCCGTGAGGCCAGCATCAAAGCTTCACATACTGATAGTCAAGCGGATTGGCATTGATGCCGCGATCCGGTGGCGCAATCCAGCCAGCCATCTTGCCGGGTTCGGTAACGCGCTGCATCAGGCTTTTCACGAAGGCCGTATCTAGGAGGGTTGGCAGCCACTGGTGTTTTTTCGCTTCAAATTCTGCCGCGCTGATCGGCGTGCCTTTCGGGTCTGTGTGTACGCCAGCCCAGCTGCCAACCATGCGGCGAAAGCGCGTTGCAGGCAGCGCAAATTCAAAATCAAGGCCTGCACGCTTTAGCCCCATGTTCCAGCGCGTCAGCCCGACGTTGCAGTCCTTGACGTATTCGGTGCGGGTGATTTCGTTCATGCCCTTACGGGTTGAAATCGTCTCGCTTTTCATGCCGCCAATATTGCCAGGTGAAGCGTCAGGCACCTGGATGCTCATTTCGCTTTCAAGCTCGACGTGGTCGACAAACTTGGCTTCATCCGGCCGACCCTTGATGCCGTTGGCAAAGTAGTTGGCGGCATTACTCGACGCCTCGGAGCCGAACAGGTCGAGCGATGAGGTAAACCAGAAATTCATGAACTTCTGGACGGTCGGCAGGTCGATCACGCCAGCTTTGCGCAGCGTGGCAACGTTAGACGTGTCGAGTTCTTTCATCACTTCCAGCGTGCGCTTGATGACGCGGCCAATGCCGGTCTCGCCGACAAACATGTGGTGTGCTTCCTCGGTCAGCATGAAGCGCGTGGTGCGCGCCAGCGGGTCGAACGCCGACTCGGCAAACGACTTGAGCTGGAACTTGCCATCGCGGTCGGTGAAGTAGGTGAACATAAAGAACGACAGCCAGTGGTCCATCGGCTCGTTGAAGGTGCCCAAAATGCGCGGCTTGTCGGCGTCCCCACTGTGGCGCATCAGCAGCTCTTCGGCTTCTTCCCGGCCATCACGGCCAAAGTGCGCGTGCAGCAGATACACCATGGCCCAGAGGTGGCGGCCTTCCTCGACGTTGACCTGAAACAGGTTGCGCAGGTCATACAGCGACGGCGCGGTGTGGCCCAGCAGGCGCTGCTGCTCGACCGATGCCGGCTCGGTGTCGCCCTGCGTGACGATCAGGCGGCGGAAGGCGCTGCGGTATTCGCCCGGCACTTCCTGCCAGACGTCCTGGCCCATGTGGTCGCCAAAACCAATCTTGCGGCCCTGCACCTGGTCGGCCATGAAGATGCCCCAGCGGTAGTCGGGCATGGGGGTGTAGCCGTAGCTGGCCCAGCCAGACGCATCCACGCCAACGGCGGTGCGCAGGTAAACGTCTTTGGCCTTGAAGTCGCTAGGCCCCATCTCGTCCCACCAGTTCAAAAAGGCGGGTTGCCAATGTTCCAAGGCACGCTGTAATTGGCGATTTTCGCCTAGGCCGACGTTGTTGGGAATCAGGGCTTGAAGGTCTATGCTGCTCATGGATTGCTCCTGCTAAAAGCGTACAAAAATGTATACAAATAAAAATAACTTAAAAAACAATAACCCTCACAGCCATTTTTTATACTCGTTTCCAGTCAAATTTGGCTTTTTTACCGGTGCCAAACAGCTTGAGTGCACCGTCTTCACCCACCGCATTCGGGCGAATGAAAATCCAGTTCTGCCAGGCTGACAAGCGGCCAAAGATGCGTGTTTCCATGGTCTCTTTGCCGGGAAAGCGCAGCGACGCCTCCATGCCGGTCAGGGCATCGGGCGAGAGTGATGCACGCTCTTCCAGCATGATGCGGATCTCGTCATCCCAGTCAATGTCGTCAGGGGTCAAGGTGACCAGGCCGAGGGCCAGCGCCTGGTCCGCACGCAAGGCGCTGTCACCCAGGTTTTGCAATTGCGTGATGGTTGATGCGTCTTCGCAGAAGCGGGTCTGCAAACGCGTCAAACCATTGACCGCAGGGAACCAGCCAAAGTTGGCGGCGGTCAATTGCAGGGCGGGTGCGCTGTCGGGTGCATCGGGCAAGTCCAGCATGTAAATGCGGTCGCAGGCCAGGGCCAGCTCATAAAACGTACCCGTAAAGCATGAGCCGGAATCAACCAGCGCAATCAGCGAGCGGCTGGTGACATCGAGGCGGGCCAGCGTGCGGCGCAGCGCGCCTGTGGTTTCTTTCACCAGCCAGTGGTCTTTGAGGTTTGCCAACACCTGATCCATCTTGACGACCAGGCCTGCGTCACCCGTGGTCTTTATGACCCAGGTGCCGACTTCAAGCTCGTTGCTGCGCAGGTGCAGGATCACATCGTCCAGCTCACGCTGCAGTTTGAGCGGATACCAATTGGCCCCCGCCGCTTGAATCGCATCAGGAGTTGATTCAATCGCAGCCGTCGGTGCCTTGACCGTGATGGTCGCCTTGCGGCTGCTGCGGTCAACCGCTGCATCAACGCTGCTGTAGTGGTAACCGGCATCGTCGATCAATGGTTTCAAGGCCGTTAATTCAATGCCTTTTGAGTTTGCAGCGCGCCTGGACTGCTTGCGAAGCGCTTCAATTTCAGTCGCCAGCAGCTGGCCGAACTGCTGCGGCTTGGCGTGTTCATCAATCAGCTTCCAGTCCCTGGCGCGGTCAGCCCGCACGCCTTCGGATGTGGTGCAGAAAATATCGGCGAGGTCGCGCCGCACCTTGCGCTTATCTAGCACGCGCGTCAGGCCGCCAGTGCCTGGCAACACGCCAAGCAGCGGTACTTCAGGCAGGCTGACGGTGGACGAGCGGTCGTCCACCATGATGATGCGGTCGCAGGCCAGGGCCAGCTCGTAGCCGCCGCCAGCGCAGGCACCGGTCACCGCAGCAATGGCTTTCAGGCCATCGTGGCGGGACGAGTCTTCAAGCCCGTTGCGGGTCTCGTTCGTGAACTTGCAGAAGTTGACCTTCCAGCCGTGGCTAGACAAACCCAGCATGTAGATGTTGGCACCCGAGCACCAGATCTTTTCTTTGCCCGACTCAAACACCACCACCTTGACGCACGGGTGTTCAAAGCGGATGCGGTTGATGGCGTCGTGCAATTCGATGTCGACACCCAGGTCATAGCTGTTGAGCTTGAGTTTGTAGCCGGGCTTGATGCCACCGTCTTCATTAATGTCGAGCTTGAGTCTTGCCACCTCGCCCTCCAGCGTCAAAGTCCAGTGCTGGTACTTCGTTGGATGCGTGGCAAAGCTCACCATCTCGCGCTCCTGGCCGGCTATGGTGCGGGTAAATAAAAGTGCTTCAGTCATGGCGTTCATGGGGGGATGTCTCTAAATTGCAGCATACTTCCATACGACTAGATATCAAGCAGTTTATTGCATCTTTTTTGACGGAAAAAGAAAAGGGCACTTCTAGATGAAACTCAAAATCCTCGTAGGTACCATGACCAGCACCGCTGACTATGTAGCACAGGCTATTCAGATGGATTGCGCTGATCTGGTGAGTACTATCGAGATCGAGATGATGGACGATCTGGACATCAGCGTGTTTGATGCAGACAAAGCGAAAGATGCGATATATCTCATTTGCACTTCCACCTATGGCCAAGGCGATGTGCCAGATAACGCGCGTGCGCTGTACGAATCAATGGCTACCGCGCCGCAGTTTTTAGGCCATGTGCGCTACGGCGTGATTGCACTGGGTGACCGCACCCACCTGCAAACCTTTTGCTTTGGTGGCAAAAAATTCGATGCACGTCTGGCTGATCTAGGCGCGCAACGCATCGGTGAAGTCTGGTGCCATGATGCCAGCGGCGGCATCATGCCCGAGACCGAGGGCGCCGCCTGGTGCCGCCAGTGGCTGACTGAGGCACTGCAAGCCACCTGAAAACGATTAGAAAACGAGACAAGCCAAGCATGCAAACCAGCAGCGCAGACCATACAGCCAGCCCACCGCTGGTACACATACCTCGCAGCTACAACGCAGCGCACGACTTGCTGATGCGCAACGCCAGCAGGCCCCACAAAGTCGCTTTCATCAACGCGGTGACTGGCGAGCAACTGACCTACGGCGAGCTTGAAACCCGTGCCTTCCAGTTTGCAAACGCCTTGCGCAGTGAGGGTTTCGCACCCGAGAGCCGGGTACTGATTGCCATGCTGGATACACCGCAGTGGCCGGTGGTGTTTTTGGGCTGCATCCTGGCGGGCGTGGTGCCCGTTGCCGCCAATACGCTGCTGACCACGCAAGACTTTGACTTCATGCTGCGCGACTCACGCGCCCAGGGCCTGGTGGTATCCAAAGAACTGCTGCCAGCGTTTGAGCCGCTGCTGGGCAACATGGCCACTCTCAAAACCGTTGTCGTAGCAAGTGATGTGGCAGGTGGCGATGAAAAAACTACTGTTTTTGGTCAAAAATCACCTTCAAATTACGCTCTAGACCAATGGATACAGGCGCAACCAGCTACCAAAAACATAGCAGATACCTGCGCTGACGATGCCTGCTTCTGGCTCTATTCCAGCGGTTCGACAGGTAC
>JBCKNJ010000029.1:0-20353 GCA_038902795.1 Polaromonas sp.
TGCTGCACGGTGTATTCACCGTAGTGGAAGATGCTGGCAGCCAGCACCGCATCAGCGCCACCCAGCTGAATGCCGTCGGCCAGGTGCTCCAGATTGCCAACGCCACCAGAGGCGATCACCGGCACGCTGATGGCATCGCTCACCGCGCGTGTCAGCGCCAGGTCAAAGCCTGACTTGGTGCCGTCGCGGTCCATGCTGGTGAGCAAAATTTCGCCTGCACCACGGCGCACCATCTCAGTAGCCCAAGCCACTGCATCCAGGCCGGTGTTTTTGCGCCCACCGTGGCTGTAAACGTCCCAGCCGGGGCCGCGTAATTTTGCATCGTCTGCGCTGCGGCGCTTCGCATCTATTGCCACCACGATGCACTGCGCGCCATACCGGGCCGAGGCATCTTCAATCACCTGCGGATTGGCAATTGCGGCGGAGTTAAAACTAATTTTATCCGCCCCGGCATTGAGCAGGCGCCGCACATCGTCCACGGTACGCACGCCGCCACCAACTGTCAGCGGAATGAAGACCTGCGAGGCCACGGCCTCGATGATGTGCAGGATCAGGTCGCGACCGTCGCTGGTGGCGGTGATGTCGAGAAAAGTGAGTTCGTCAGCGCCCTGGTCGTTGTAGCGGGCCGCAATTTCAACCGGGTCACCTGCATCGCGCAGCTCTACAAAGTTAACGCCTTTGACGACACGGCCGCCGGTAACGTCAAGGCAGGGGATGATTCGTTTAGCGAGCATCGGCTGAATCGATCAGCCGTTCAGCTCATCGGCCCTGGCCTGCGCTTTTTCAAAATCCAGGTCACCACTGTAAATCGAACGCCCGCAAATCACGCCTTCCACGCCTTCGTCTTCCACCGCGCACAGCGCTTCGATATCGGCCATGTTCGACAGCCCGCCCGATGCGATGATCGGAATCGTCAGGGCCTTGGCCAGTTTGACGGTGGCTTCCATGTTGATGCCACTGAGCATGCCGTCGCGCCCGATGTCGGTGTAGACGATGGCTTCAATGCCGTAGTCCTGGAATTTTTTGCCGAGGTCAATCACCTCATGGCCAGTGAGCTTGCTCCAGCCGTCGGTGGCGACCTTGCCGTCTTTGGCATCCAGGCCGACGATGATGTGGCCGCCAAATGCGGTGCAGGCATCCTGCAAAAATCCGGGGTTTTTAACCGCTGCCGTGCCAATGATGACGTAGCGCAGGCCGGCATCGAGGTAGCGTTCAATCGTGTCTAGGTCGCGAATGCCGCCACCCAGTTGCACATCGACTTCACTGCCGACTTCAGCCAGGATTTTCCGGATCGCGACTTCGTTTTTGGGCTTGCCGGCAAACGCGCCATTCAAATCGACCAGGTGCAGGCGGCGTGCGCCTTTGTCGACCCAACTGCGCGCCATGGCGGCGGGGTCTTCGCTGAAGACAGTGGATTGATCCATGTCGCCCTGTTTGAGGCGAACGCAGTGGCCATCTTTCAGGTCAATCGCGGGGATAAGTAGCATGTTGCGGTGAAAAAGCGAAAAGGTCAGCGGAAAATATTGGGGTTCAGGTACAAATCACGGGTTCCAATGCAGAAAATTGCGGTACAAGGTCAGGCCCTGGTCAGCGCTCTTTTCGGGGTGAAACTGTGTTGCAAAAATATTATCGCGTGCAATGGCTGCCGTAAAGCGTGTACCGTAGTCTGCTTCGCCCGCAGTGTGGCGCGCATCAGACGGATGGGCGTAAAAACTATGGACGAAGTAAAAATATGCGCCATCTAGCACGCCAGACCAGATCGGGTGCGCGGGTTTTGACTGGTAAACCTGATTCCAGCCCATTTGCGGCACCTTGTAGCGGCTGCCGTCGGGCTGCGTCTTGCCGGTCAGCTCAAACCTGATGACTTCGCCGGGAATTAAGTCCAGCCCCCTGGTGCCAATGCCGCCGTCACCGGGCACGCCTTCTGCGCTGTGCGTCAGCAGCATCTGCATACCGACGCAAACGCCAAACAGCGGCTTGTGGCTTGCGGCGTGCAGCACGGCGGGCAGCATGCCGGAATCAAGCAGCTCGCGCATACAGTCGGCAATCGCGCCCTGGCCGGGCAGTATGACGCGCTCGGCGTTCATCACGTCTTCGGGTTTTGAGGTGACGATGACTTCAAAACCGCTGCCGCTTGCGACATGCCGCACGGCATTGGATACCGAGCGCAGGTTGCCCATGCCGTAATCAAGCACCGCGACTGTTTTGGGTTTTGTCATCAGGTTTTGAGCGCACCCAGGATTAAAGCGAGCCCTTGGTCGAAGGAATCACGCCCACCGAACGCGGGTCAATCTCGAGTGCCATGCGCAGTGCGCGCGCAAAGGCCTTGAACACCGTTTCTGCCTGATGGTGCGAATTGTCGCCACGCAGGTTGTCGATGTGCAGCGTGACAAAGGCGTGGTTCACAAAGCCATGAAAAAATTCGTAGACAAGCTGGCTGTCAAAGGTGCCGATCATACCACTCTTGAAGGGCACATGCATCTCCAGCCCAGGCCGTCCCGAAAAATCAATCACCACGCGCGACAGCGCTTCGTCCAGCGGCACGTAGGCATGGCCGTAACGGCGCAAACCCTTTTTGTCGCCAACCGCTTTGGCCACCGCCTGGCCCAGCGTGATGCCCACGTCTTCCACCGTGTGGTGGCCGTCGATATGCAGGTCGCCTTCGGCGTGGATGTCGAGGTCAATCAGGCCGTGCCTGGCGATTTGGTCGAGCATGTGGTCGAAGAAACCGATGCCCGTGGAAAGCTTGGATGCGCCCGTGCCATCGAGGTTCACCTTAACGGTGATTTTGGTTTCTGCGGTGTTGCGCGTCACCTCCGCAGTGCGGGCAGTCGAAGCAAGTGAAGGTGTGGTGGTCATAGTGATTCTTTAAGTGCCGCCAGCATTTGCAGGTTCTCAGCAGGGGTGCCAACCGTTAGGCGCAAACAATTGGCAAGCAATGGATGCATTTTAGAAACGTTTTTGACCAGCACGCCGCGCACCCTCATCGCATCGAATACTTGCGTAGCGCGTTGCTCGTTAGCAGCGACTTTAGCCGCGAGTCGAATCAGCATCATGTTGGCATCGCTGCGGTAAGGGGTAACGCCGGGCAATTTGCCAAGCGCTTCAAAAAGAATAGCACGTTGCGCCCGTATTTCATGGGCTTGCGCAGCAAACACGTCGACATGTTCAAGCGCAAACAAGGCACATTCGGCATTCAGAACACTCACGTTATACGGCGGGCGCACCTTGTCGATCTCGGCAATCAGGGCCTGCGGGCCGACCATGTAACCCAGGCGCACACCCGCCAGACCAAACTTGCTGAGCGTACGCATCAGCAGCACATTAGCGTTTTGCTGCGGGTTGGCCTTGATTTCATCCAGCCAGCTACTGCTTGAGAACGGCTGGTAGGCCTCGTCCATCACCACCATGCCACCGGCTTGTGCGCAAGCAGCGATGATGTTTTTAATCACCTTGGCGCTCCACAAATTGGCCGTTGGGTTGTTGGGGTAGGCGATGTAGGTGACGGCTGGGCGGTACCTAGCGATGGCCGCGAGCATGGCGGTCTCGTCCAGCTCAAAGTCAGTGCGCAAGGACACGCCAACATACTGCAGCCTCGTCAACTGCGCGCTCATGCTGTACATCACAAAGCCGGGCTCAGGTGCCAGCACGGTCGCCCCGTGTACGTTGCAAGCCACATGCAGCAAGTCGATCAGTTCGTCAGAACCATTGCCCAGCATCAAGCCGCAGCCTTCAGGCAACTGCACATAGCTGCCAAGGGCAGCTTTCAAATCATCGAGCCGCGCGCCGGGGTAACGGTTAATCGCCACAGCACCCAGGCGCGCGCCCAAGGCGGCTTGCAGCTCGCTACTAAGTGTGTAGGGGTTCTCCATCGCATCCAGCTTGACCATGCCGGTCGAGTCCTGCACCGCATAGGCATGCATGGACTGCACATCCTGGCGGATGCGCTGCAACCAGCGAGGGGCCGACGCGCTCATGGGACCACCCGCATTGGCGGCACCGGCAGCAGACGCAGTTCAGCGGCGCGTGCATGTGCCTGCAAGCCTTCGCCGTGCGCCAGCACTGAGGCAATTTTCCCCAGCGTTTGTGCGCCCTGTTCGCTGACTTCAATGATGCTGCTGCGCTTTTGAAAGTCGTACACACCCAGCGGCGAGCTGAAGCGCGCGGTGCCGCTGGTCGGCAGCACATGGTTGGGGCCGGCGCAGTAGTCGCCTAAGCTTTCGCTGGTGTAAGCGCCGAGAAAAATCGCGCCTGCGTGTTTGAGCAGCGGCTCCCATTGGTGCGGATCACGGCTACTAACTTCTAGGTGCTCGGGCGCAATGCGGTTGCTGATCTCGCAGGCTTCTATCATGCTGCGGGTGTGGATAAGCGCGCCGCGACCATTGAGCGATTTGGCAATGATCTCTGCGCGCAGCATTTGCGGTAGCAGGCGATTGATCGCCTCTTGCACTGCGTCGATATAAGCGGCATCAGGGCACAGCAAAATGCTTTGTGCCAGTTCGTCATGCTCGGCCTGGCTGAATAAATCCATGGCCACCCAGTCGGCAGGCGTTGTGCCGTCGGCCAGCACCAGAATTTCTGACGGGCCGGCGATCATGTCTATACCCACGATGCCGAACACGCGCTTTTTGGCGCTGGCCACATAGGCATTGCCGGGGCCGGTGATCTTGTCGACCTTGGGTACAGTCTGCGTGCCATACGCCAGCGCTGCCACGGCCTGCGCACCGCCGATGGTAAAGGCACGAGTAATGCCAGCGATGTAGGCTGCGGCCAAAACCAAGTCGTTTTTTAGGCCCCCTGGCGTAGGCACGACCATGATGATTTCAGCCACACCGGCCACATGCGCAGGGATTGCATTCATCAATACCGACGATGGGTAGGCCGCCTTGCCGCCGGGCACGTAAATACCAACGCGATCGAGCGGCGTGACTTTCTGCCCCAGCAGGGTGCCGTCTTCATCAACGTAGCTCCAGCTTTCGCCATTGGCCTTTTTTTGTGCCTCGTGATAGCTGCGCACGCGCTTGGCTGCGGCTTCGAGCGCATCGCGCTGTTCGTTTGGGATGGATTCAAAAGCTGCTTTTAACTCGGCCTGCGTCAGCTCCAGTAGCGCCATAGTTTTAACATCCAGAGCGTCAAACCGTGCGGTGTATTCGAGCACGGCAGCATCGCCGCGTGTTTGCACATCGCTCAAGATATCGGCCACGCGCTGCTCAATGGCTGCATCGGTGTCGGCTGACCAATGCAGACGCGCCTTGAATTGCGCCTCAAAAGTGCTTGAAGCCGTTGAAAGACGGGCCGGAGAAGCTATTAAATTCATAGCGTAAAAACTGATGTATTGGACTGTTTAAGGACTGACTTACTTGTTGACCGCAGCAGAGAGGGCATCAATGATCTTGCGGATCGGTGCCTGCTTGAGCTTGAGCGCAGTCTGGTTGACGACCAGGTGCGAACTGATGTCCATGATGCGCTCAACTTCAATCAAATGGTTGGCCCTGAGCGTGCTGCCGGTCGACACCAGGTCAACAATCGCATCAGCCAACCCCGTCAGCGGCGCAAGCTCCATGCTGCCATAGAGCTTGATAAGGTCAACGTGTACGCCTTTGGAGGCGAAAAAATCGCGCGCAATGGCCACATACTTGGTAGCAACCGTCAGGCGCGAGCCCTGCTTCACCGCAGCGGCGTAATCAAAGCCCTCACGCACCGCAACGCTGATGCGGCATTTGGCGATTTTCAGATCCAGCGGTTGATACAAACCCTGGCTGCCGGATTCAATCAGCGTGTCTTTGCCGACCACACCCAAGTCGGCACCGCCGTACTGCACATAGGTTGGCACATCGATTGCGCGCACCAGCACCACGCGCAGATCCGGCTGGTTGGTAGCAAGAATCAGCTTGCGGGATTTTTCAGGATCGTCGAGGATTTCGATGCCGACTGTTTTCAGCAGCGGCAGGATGTCGTCGAAGATGCGGCCTTTTGACAAAGCAATCGTTATCACGATTTAACCCTTTCGATGTCGGCGCCAATGCCGCGCAATTTCGTTTCCATCTGGTCATAGCCCCGATCCAGATGGTAAATGCGGTCTACCAGCGTTTCGCCTTCGGCAACAAGGCCGGCAATCACCAGGCTAGCCGAAGCGCGCAAATCGGTGGCCATGACCGTGGCGCCGGACAGTTTTTCAACACCCTCCATCACCGCAACCTTGCCTTCAATCTGGATTTTCGCACCCAGCCGCACCATCTCGTTGACGTGCATGAAGCGGTTTTCAAAAATCGTCTCCGTCACCGTGCTGCTACCCATAGCGATGGCATTGAGCGCCATGAACTGCGCCTGCAGGTCGGTCGGAAAGCCGGGGTATTCAGTGGTGCGGATAGACTGCGCCTTCATGCGGCCACTGGCCTGCACGCGAATAAAACCATCGCCTGCGGTGATGGTGGCACCCGCCTCGCGCAGTTTGTCGATCAATGCGTCCAGGTGATCGGCACGGCCATTTTTCAAAATCACATCGCCGCCCGCTGCAGCCACAGCGCATAAAAATGTACCCGTCTCAATGCGGTCGGCCACCACCTGGTGCGTGCAGCCGTGCAGCCACTCAACACCTTGTATACGAATGCGCCGCGTACCGTGACCTTCAATCTTGGCACCCATTTTGATGAGCATTTCTGCGAGGTCGGGAATCTCCGGCTCCTGCGCGGCGTTCTCTAAAATCGTTTCGCCCTCAGCCAGGCTGGCGGCCATCAGGAAGTTTTCTGTGCCGGTAACCGTCACCATGTCGGTCGTGATGCAGCAACCCTTGAGTCTTCCATACTTTCCGTTTTTGCCCTTGGGTACCTTGGCAATCATGTAGCCGTGTTCAACCGCAATCTCGGCCCCCATCGCCTGCATACCCTTGATGTGCTGGTCAACCGGGCGCGAACCAATCGCGCAGCCGCCTGGCAGCGACACCGTGGCTTCGCCAAAGCGCGCCAGCAAAGGGCCCAGCGCCAACACCGAAGCGCGCATGGTTTTAACCAGCTCATACGGCGCTTCAGGCGAGCTCAACGTGCCCGCATTGAGCGTGACTGTACCCGTCTGGTCATTGCGCTCTGCCGTTACGCCCATATTGCGTATCAGCTTGAGCATGGTGCTGACATCTTGCAGGCGCGGCACGTTTTCAAGCGTGACGATATCAGCCGTCAGCAGCGCTGCGCACAGCTCGGGCAAGGCCGCGTTTTTGGCACCCGAAATATTGACACTGCCAGCGAGTGATTTACCGCCTTTGATAAGTAACTTGTCCATGCTTTTGTTTTGGTTTTTATTCTTGGGCGTTTTTACCGCAATCAATGCCTGATTTTATAGCCGGTACGCAGCATGTTGACGGCAATCGCGCTGACGAGCAGCATGGCGCTGCCGACGATGCCCAGACTGAGCCACGGGGACACATCACTGATGCCAAAAAAGCCATAACGAAAGCCGTCAATCATGTAGAAAAACGGGTTCAGGTGACTGACCTTCTGCCAGAACGGCGGCAATGAATGAATCGAATAAAACACGCCACTTAAAAACGTCATCGGCATGATGACGAAGTTCTGAAAAGCCGCCATCTGGTCAAACTTTTCAGACCACAGACCGGCAATAACGCCCAGCGCGCCCAGCATAGCAGCGCCCAGGATGGCGAAAACCAGAATCCATAGCGGGGCCACAAAAGCAGGCTGGCCAAAAAATACCGTGACAGCGAACACGCCTGCCCCGACCAGCAAACCACGCGCTACCGACGCACCAACATAGGCCAAAAACCAGTGCCAGTGCGACAGCGGGCTGAGCAGCACAAACACCAGGCTGCCCATGATCTTGCTTTGAATCAACGACGATGAACTGTTGGCAAACGCATTTTGCAAAATGCTCATCATCACAAGGCCGGGCACCAGAAACGCCGTGTAGCTGACCTGCCCATAGACTTTGACCTGGTCTTGCAGCACATGGCCGAAGATCAGCATGTACATCACGGCCGTCAGCACCGGCGCGCCCACCGTCTGAAAGCCAACCTTCCAGAAGCGCAGGACTTCTTTATAAAAAAGGGTTTGCCAGCCAATCATTTCGCAGCTCCCGCCAGGTCGAGCTGCGCGGACGATTGGCTCGTTTTTCCGTTCATGACATCCAGAAACACATCTTCAAGGTCAGCCTTGCGGATCTCCACATCTTCAGCCACCAGACCGGCCTGCCGGATGGCCGCCAGGTAGTGTTCGATTTCATTGGCATCATGTGCGGGGAACTGCACAATGCGCCCCGTGATACGCGCCTTGTCGGCCAGGTGCTTTGGCAGTTCGCCGTCAATCTTGAAGCGCAGCACATTGGATGACGCGGCCTTGAGCAACTCGGACGTTTGTGCCAGCGCCACCACGCGGCCCTGCTTGAGCATGGCCAGGCGACTGCACAGCGCCTCAGCTTCTTCAAGGTAATGGGTGGTGAGCAGCACGGTGCTGCCCTGCTTGTTGAGTTTGCCGATGAACTGCCACAGCGTCTGGCGCAGCTCAACGTCAACACCTGCGGTTGGCTCATCCAGCACAATAACTTGCGGTTTGTGAACCAGCGCCTGCGCCACCAGCACGCGGCGCTTCATGCCGCCCGATAGCTGGCGCATGTTAGCGTTGGCCTTGTCCAGCAGGCCGAGGCTGGACAACAACTCGTCAATCCACGCATCGTTATTTTTGATGCCGAAATAACCGGACTGTATGCGCAACGCTTCACGCACGGTAAAAAACGGGTCGAACACCAGCTCTTGCGGCACCACACCGAGCTTGCGCCTGGCATTGGCGTAGTCCGTCACCACATCGCTGCCATGCACGGTAACTGTGCCGCTACTGGCGCGGGACAGGCCCGCCAGAATGCTGATGAGGGAGGTTTTGCCCGCACCGTTGGGGCCAAGCAAGCCGAAAAATTCACCCTGTCGGATGTCAAAGCTCACCGCGTCAAGCGCCTTGACCTCCGGGGCGGTTTTGTTGCTGGCGGAACGGTAGGTTTTGGAAACTGATTTAAATGAAATAGCAGGCATTAGCCGACTATTTTACTAGGCGGTTTGCGGAATCAATTCTGCAACGCCATAAAGCCCGGCCAGCTCGCGCAAGCGCGCGGGCGCCCCGCTTACCGAAAACCGCTTGCCTGCCGCCAGCGCCTGGCGCCGGCACTCCAGCAAAACAGCCAGTGCAGAAGAGTCAAATTGCTGCAAAGCGCCAGCATCTACCACCACCTCATCAGACCCGGCAAACAGCTCGGGCTTCAGGCCACGGGCAAAGCCAGCTGCCACCGCATGGGTCAGAACCGGAGGGAGTGTCAACACGGCAAACTGCCCGCTCAGGATTTCTGCGCGCCGGCGTTGGACTTGTTGCGCTGGGCCAGCGCCGAGATCAGGCCATCCACGCCTTTGGCCGAAATTTCCTGTGCAAACTGGCTGCGGTAGGTTTCGACCAGCCACACACCCAGCACATTTAGATTGTAAATTTTCCAGCCCGCGCCCTCACCGGGGGATTGCTCGAGCCGGTAATCGAATTGAATAGCGTCGCCCCGGCCCTTGATCTCGGTGCGCACCACCACCTCTTTGTCGGCAGGGTCCGCGCGCAGGGGCTTGACAGCAATGGTCTGGTCACTGATCTGGGTCAGCGCACCGGCATAGGTGCGCACCAGCAAAATCTTGAACTCTTCCTGCAAGCGCTTCTTCTGCTCAGGGGTGGCCTGTCGCCAGGCCGGCCCCACCGCCGAGGCGGTCATGCGCTGAAAATTGACATTCGGCATGATCTTGGTGTCGACCAGCGCAATGATGCGCGTCAAATCGCCGCTCTGGATCGCCTTGTCGGCCTTGATGGTGTCGAGCACCTCGGTGGTGATGCGCTTGATCATCGCGTCTGGCGCCTCATTCGCCGCATGCGCGGACAAGGCCAGCACGCTGGTGCTGCTGACAATCAGAGCGGCAAACAGCTGATTCAAAAAACGACGGTTCATGGTTTGACTTCTCCGGAGCCGGTAGGGCCGGCATTGTTAGACGCTTCAGGGAGCACGGGGGCAGGTGCCTCGGGCGGAGCCGGGCTTAGGTGTCCATCGTCTTCGTCGGGCGGATTGCCATCGTAGATGACGCTGCGCCGACGCTGCAAAAAGGCATCGCGGGCGAAGCTATAGCGGTCCAGCGCCGCTTCCTCCAGCATGGTGCTGGCCTTGAGCAAACCGGCCCGCGTGTCGATGCCTCTCACCACGATGGCGGTATTGCGGGTGGGGATGTGTGCGATATTGGAGACAAGATCACCCTTCAGATCAACCGGCAGCGCCAGCGTATCGCGCAAGGTCGAGGACCCCAGCAGCGGCAGCACTAGGTACGGGCCGGGTGGCATCCCCCAGTAGCCCAGGGTGTGGCCAAAGTCCTTGGTGTGTCTTTCGATATCCAACTCGGTGGCCACGTCAAAAATGCCGCCCCAGCCCAGGAAGGTATTGACACCCACGCGCTTCAAACTGTCGAGGGCATCGCGCCCCTTGAACTGCAAGGCGTTGTTGACCGCCGACCAGACGTCTTCCAGATTGCCAAAAAAATTGCCAATACCCTGGCGCACCCGGTCCGGCAGGGCATCCCGATAGGCCCGGGCCACGGGCCTGAGGACGGCGGCGTCAACGGCATCATTGAACTTGAAGACGCCGCGATTAAACGGCTCCAGCGGATCACGCGGATTGGCATTGGGCCCGGTGGCACAACCGAACAAGGACAGACAAATCAACAACAAACCTACCCACAGGGCAGGCCCGTGCGTGCGGTGAGTACCGCGAGGCAAGGAGAATTCTGTTGTCATTTTTTAACCTTGCTGGCCTCCGGCGCGCTGCTGTCGGCGGCCTTGCTGAACAAGAACTGGCTGATGAGATTTTCCATCACAACGGCTGACTGCGTGCTGGAAATGGTGTCGCCCCCCACCAGGTTTTTGTCGTCCGAGCCGGCTTCAATGCCGATGTACTGCTCACCGAGCAAGCCACTGGTCAGAATTTTCAGCGAACTGTCCTTGGGAAATGAGTAACGGCTCTCCATGGCCAGCGTGACACGTGCCTGGAAAGCCTTGTCGTCAAACACCAGCGACTCCACGCGCCCGACCACCACACCGCCGCTGCGCACCGCCCCCTTGGGTTTGAGGCCGCCGACATTGTCAAACTTGGCCGTGATCCGGTAGGTGGACTGAAAACTCAGGCTCAGCAGATTGGCGGCCTGCAGCGCCAGAAACAGGATGGCCGCGGCTCCAATCAGCACAAACAGGCCAACCCAAATATCATTTTTAGAGCGTTGCATTCAACACCTTTCTTAAACGGTTGGGGACAGAGCTTGCCGCTGCGCGGCTACGGTCTGTCCCGCAATATATTCAAATGGTAAACATCATGGCGGTCAGGATGAAATCCAGACCCAGAACCGACAGGGACGCCATCACCACCGTGCGCGTCGTGGCGCCGGCCACCCCTTCGGGTGTGGGTTGCGCCTCAAAACCCTGCAACAGGGCAATAAAAGTGACGGCAAAGCCGAAAACAACACTCTTGATCAAA
Source organism: Polaromonas sp. (assembly GCA_038902795.1). Classification (GTDB taxonomy): domain Bacteria; phylum Pseudomonadota; class Gammaproteobacteria; order Burkholderiales; family Burkholderiaceae_C; genus Polaromonas. Next base: position 11,539 of record JBCKNJ010000029.1, read on the forward strand.
CCGTTGCCCACGTCTTTCCAGACATCGACACCGCCTTGAATCTGGCTCCAGAAAGACCCTGCATCGACCCCGATCATGACCACGCCAACGGCCCAGCCACCAATCACGCCCATCGCGCTGAACACGGCGGCCAGCAAGGGCATGACAATGACGCCGGCCCAGAAGCGTGGCGCCAAAATGCGCTGCACCGGATCGACCGCCATCATTTCCATGACGCTGATCTGCTCGCCCGCTTTCATGAGGCCGATCTCGGCAGTCAGCGACGTGCCGGCGCGACCCGCAAACAGCAGCGCCGTCACCACCGGCCCGAGTTCGCGCACCAGGGTCAGCGTCACCAGCAAGCCCAGCGCATCCGAAGAGCCAAAGCGCTGCAAGGTGTAGTAGCCCTGCAGGCCGAACACGAAGCCGACAAACAGGCCGGACACCGCAATGATGACCAGCGAGTAACTGCCCAGGAAATGAATCTGATCGCGCACCAGGCCAAAACGCCGAAACGTCGACGGCAGGGAGAGAAGAAGGCGGAAGAACAGGCGCGCACCGAGACCCAGGTCAGCCAGCTTGCTGCGGGTGGCAAAGCCGACATCCGACGGTTTGTACCAGCTCATGCTGCCACTCCGGACCGTTGTGGCACAGACTTCAGGCCGAGACCGAAGTCTTCCTCGACCATCACACCGGGGTAATGGAACTGGACCGGCCCATCCGGCAGGGCATTCACATACTGGCACACCAGAGGGTCGCAACTTTGGCGCACCTCGTCGGGCGTTCCCTCAGTCGCAATTTTCCCGTTGGCCAGAATGATCACATGGTCGGCCACGGCGAAGGTCTGCTCAAGCTCATGCGAGACAAAAATGCTGGTCAAGCCCATGCTGTCGTTCAGGTGCCAGATCAGCCGTGCCGCCGTGCCCAGCGAAATCGGATCCAGTCCGGAAAAGGGTTCGTCGTACATCACCAGCTCGGGATCGAGGGCAATCGCGCGCGCCAGCGCGATGCGCCGCGCCATGCCGCCCGACACCTCGCCGGGCATGAGGCCGCGTGCGCCACGCAGGCCCACCGCATTGAGCTTCATGAGCACAATATCGCGGATCAGGGCCTCGGGCAGGTCGGTATGCTCGCGCAGCGGAAAGGCCACGTTCTCGAACACGCTCAGGTCGGCAAACAGGGCGCCGAACTGGAACAGCATGCCCATGCGGCGCCGCGCGGCGTAGATCTGCTGCTGGTTCATGGGCGTCACGTCCTGGCCGTCAAACAGCAGTTCGCCGGACTGCGCCCGGATCTGGCCGCCAATCAGTCGAAGAATGGTCGTCTTGCCCCCGCCGGAGGCCCCCATCAGCGCCGTGACCTTCCCCCGGGGCACCGACAGCGAGATGTCGTCCAGAATAACGCGCTCCCCGTAGCCAAAGGTCAGGTGGCGCAGTTCAACAAGGGATTCGGTAGAAGATGAGGTCATAAAAGACACAAGCCGGGTTTTCCCGCTTTTGAATCATAAAGGATACGCTATTCAGCGTGGCTGATCGCCGCGGCTCATCAGGAATCCGTCAACGGCGCGCGTAGGCCGCAGCAGGGCCTCAGCGCGGCAGGTCGCTGTAACCCATCAGGAATTCGTCTACCGAGCGGGCCGCCTGCCGACCCTCGCGAATCGCCCAGACCACCAGACTTTGCCCACGGCGAATGTCGCCGGCTGCAAATACCTTGGGGACGTTGGTGGCGTAGCCGCCGATGATGTCGGTACCGGCTTTGGCATTGCCACGGTTGTCCTTTTCGATGCCGAAGGCTTCCAGCACCGATGCCACCGGCGAGACAAAGCCCATGGCCAGCAGCACCAGATCCGCCTTGAGGATTTTTTCCGAACCGGGAACTTCAACCATCTTGCCGTCTTTCCATTCGACCTGAACGGTTTTCAGTCCAGTGACCTTGCCTTTTTCGCCGATCAGCTCCTTGGTCGAGATGGCGAACTCGCGCTCGCAGCCCTCTTCGTGGCTGGAACTGGTGCGCAGCTTGATCGGCCAGTACGGCCAGGTCATGGGACGGTTTTCTTCAACCGGGGGCTGCGGCATCAGTTCAAACTGGGTCACGCTGGCGGCGCCGTGGCGGTTGCTGGTGCCGACGCAGTCAGAGCCGGTGTCGCCGCCGCCAATCACGATGACGTGCTTGCCGTCGGCGCGAATCTGGCCCTTGACCTTGTCGCCGGCATTGACCTTGTTTTGCCAAGGCAAAAATTGCATCGCGAAATGTACGCCGTCGAGATCGCGGCCCGGCACCGGCAAGTCGTGCGACTGCTCGGCGCCGCCGGTCAGGATCACCGCGTCGAAGTCTTTCTGCAGCTGCTCGGGCGTGATCGTCTGCTTGGCCCAGTTGATCACTTTGGAGTCTTTTCCGAGCGGATCTTTGACCTTGCCCACCATGATGCCGGTGCGGAAGGTCACGCCTTCCGCCTGCATTTGTTCGACACGACGGTCAATATGATATTTCTCCATCTTGAAGTCGGGGATGCCGTAACGCAGCAACCCGCCGATGCGGTCATTTTTCTCGAACAGTGTCACGTCATGGCCGACGCGCGCCAACTGCTGTGCTGCGGCCATGCCGGCCGGGCCCGAACCCACGATCGCCACTTTTTTGCCGGTTTTGTGTTTGGGCAACTGGGGCGTGACCCAACCCTCGGTCCAGGCGCGGTCGATGATGGCACGCTCGATCGACTTGATGCCCACGGCGTCGTCGTTCACGTTGAGCGTACAGGCGGACTCGCACGGGGCGGGGCAGATGCGGCCAGTGAACTCGGGAAAATTGTTGGTGCTGTGCAGCGAGTCAATCGCGTTTTTCCAGTCGGCGCGAAACACCATGTCGTTGAAATCCGGAATAATGTTGTTGACCGGGCAACCGCTGATGCAGAACGGCGTGCCGCAGTCCATGCAGCGCGCGGCCTGCTTGTCGGCCTGCGCGTCGTTCAGGCCATCAATAAATTCCATGTAATTTTTCAGGCGCTCGGGGACGGGCTTGTAGACCTCTTCGATGCGCTCGTATTCCATGAAGCCGGTGATTTTTCCCATGATGAGGTCCTGTCGATTCCGTTGTTAGTGCAAGTGTTCGCGCCAGCCGTCGGGCCTTGCCGGGCCCTATTTGGCGAGTGCCGCTTCCTGGTTGGTGGCCACTTGTGAGCGCGTGGTCTCGGTCGCCGCTTCCAGCCGGCGCTCCTTGCGCTCAATCAGCGCGCGCTTGTACTCATTCGGGAACACTTTCACAAACTTCAGGCGTGACACGCTCCAGGTGTCCAGCAGTTCGCGGGCGCGCTTGCTGCCGGTCCAGCGGTTGTGGTCCTGCAGCAGGCGCTTGAGGATTTCTTCGTCGGACTCGCCGACATGCCAGTCGGCCCCACCGGCATCACGGTGCGTGTGCTGCTCTGCCGTGGTGACGACTTTGTCCATCGACACCATGGAGGTGTTGCAGCGGGTGGCAAACTGGCCGTCTTCGTCATAGACATAGGCCACGCCGCCGCTCATGCCGGCCGCAAAGTTGCGGCCGGTCTTGCCCAGCACCGCCACCGTGCCGCCCGTCATGTATTCGCAGCCATGGTCGCCGGTGCCTTCAACCACCGCCGTCGCACCCGACAGGCGCACGGCAAAACGCTCGCCCGCCACGCCGCTGAAGAAGGCTTCACCGGTGGTCGCACCATAAAGCACGGTGTTGCCGACGATGGTGTTTTTATGCGACTCACCGCGGAAGTCAATGCTGGGGCGCACCACGATGCGGCCACCACTCAGGCCCTTGCCGGTGTAGTCGTTCGCGTCACCGATCAGGTACAGGGTGATGCCTTTGGCCAGAAAGGCGCCAAACGACTGGCCGCCGGTGCCTTCGAGCTGGATGCGCAGCGTGTCGTCGGGCAGGCCTTCAGGGCGCAGGCGCGTCAGTTCGCCCGACAGCATGGCGCCGACGCTGCGGTTGACGTTGCGCACGACCTCGATGAAGTGGACTTTTTCGCCTTTTTCCAGCGCTGCTTTTGATTTTTCAATCAGGCGCATGTCCAAGGCCTTTTCAAGCCCGTGCTCCTGCTCCATCACATGCCGACGCGGCACATCGGCCGGAACATTCGGTTGATAGAACAGGCGACTGAAGTCCAGGCCACCGGCCTTCCAGTGCGTAATGCCTTTTTGCGTATCGAGCAGGTCGGCGCGGCCAATCAGGTCATCAAACTTGCGCACCCCCAGTTGCGCCATGAGCTGGCGCGCTTCTTCGGCGACAAAGAAGAAGTAATTGACCACGTGCTCGGGCTTACCCGAGAACTTCTGACGCAGAATCGGGTCTTGCGTGGCCACGCCCACCGGGCAGGTGTTGAGGTGGCATTTGCGCATCATGATGCAGCCCTCGACCACCAGCGGCGCGGTGGCAAAGCCGAATTCGTCAGCGCCCAGCAGCCCGCCAATCACGACATCACGGCCGGTTTTCATCTGGCCATCGGCCTGCACGCGAATGCGGCCGCGCAGGCGATTCAGCACCAGCGTCTGCTGGGTTTCAGCCAGGCCGATTTCCCAGGGCGAACCGGCATGCTTGATGGACGACAGGGGTGAAGCGCCCGTTCCGCCGTCATGGCCGGCAATCACGACGTGGTCGGCCTTGGCCTTGGCCACGCCAGCGACAATCGTGCCGACGCCCACTTCGCTGACCAGCTTGACGCTGATGCTGGCGCGCGGGTTGACGTTTTTCAGGTCGTGGATGAGTTGTGCCAGGTCTTCAATCGAATAAATGTCGTGGTGCGGTGGCGGCGAAATCAGGCCAACGCCGGGCACCGAGTAACGCAAACTACCGATGTATTCACTGACCTTGTTGCCGGGCAACTGACCGCCCTCGCCGGGCTTGGCACCCTGCGCCATCTTGATCTGTATCTGGTCGGCAGACACCAGGTATTCGGCGGTGACGCCAAAGCGGCCCGCAGCGACCTGCTTGATGCGGGAACGCAGCGAATCGCCCGAGTTGAGGGGAATATCCACTTCCACCACGTCATGGCCGATGATGTCGGCAATGGTCTGGCCCTTTTTGATCGGGATGCCCTTGAACTCCTGGCGATAGCGCGCTGGGTCTTCGCCGCCCTCACCGGTGTTGCTCTTGCCGCCTATGCGGTTCATGGCCACAGCCAGCGTCGCATGCGCTTCAGTGCTGATGGAGCCGAGCGACATGGCGCCAGTGGCAAAGCGTTTGACAATCTCTTTGGCCGACTCGACTTCATCAATTGGAATCGCTTTGGCCGGGTCGATCCTGAACTCAAACAGGCCACGCAAGGTCATGTGGCGGCGGTTCTGTTCGTTGATCAACTGGGCGTACTCTTTGTAAGTGTTCCAGTTGTTCGAACGCGTGGCATGCTGCAACTTGGCAATCGCGTCCGGCGTCCACATGTGCTCTTCGCCGCGCACGCGCCAGGCGTATTCGCCGCCGACGTCGAGCATGTTGGCCAGCACCGGGTCATCACTGAACGCCGCCTTGTGCATGCGGATCGCTTCTTCGGCAATCTCAAAGACGCCAATGCCTTCGACGCGGCTGGGGGTGCCGGTGAAGTACTTTTCTGTGGTTTCGGTGTTCAGGCCAATCGCCTCGAACAACTGGGCGCCGCAGTAGCTCATGTAGGTCGATACGCCCATCTTGGACATAACCTTGGAGAGACCCTTGCCGACGGCCTTAATGTAGTTGTAAACCGCCTTGTCGGTGTTCAGGTCGCCCGGCAGGCCCGTGAACATCTCGGCCAGTGTCTCCATGGCGAGGTAGGGATGAACCGCCTCGGCACCATAGCCGGCCAGCACGGCAAAATGATGCACTTCCCTGGCCGAACCGGTCTCGACCACCAGTCCGGCGGTGGTACGCAAGCCCTCCCTCACCAGGTGCTGGTGAATGGCTGACAGCGCCAGCACAGCCGGAATGGCGAATTGCGTGACGCTGATGGCGCGGTCGCTCACGATCAGGATGTTTTTACCGTCCTTGATCGCATCGACCGCTTCAGCGCACAGCGAGGCGAGCTTGGCTTCCACGCCCTCGTGGCCCCAGGCCAGCGGGTAGGTGATGTCAAGCGTATAGCTTTTGAACTTGCCTTGCGTGTGCGCTTGAATATCGCGCAACTTTTGCATGTCGGCCACATTGAGCACTGGCTGGGCGACTTCCAGCCGCATCGACGGATTGACCTGGTTGATGTCCAGCAGGTTGGGCTTGGGTCCGATGAAGGACACCAGCGACATCACGATGGCTTCGCGAATCGGATCAATCGGCGGATTCGTGACCTGCGCGAACAATTGCTTGAAATAGTTGTAGAGCGGCTTGTTTTTATTGGACAGCACGGCCAGCGGGCTGTCATTGCCCATGGAGCCGACGGCTTCTTCGCCATTCGTCGCCATCGGCGACATCAGGAACTTGATGTCTTCCTGGGTGTAGCCAAAGGCCTGCTGGCGGTCCAATAATGACACTCCCCCGTGGCTCCCCACTGCGTGTGCATCGCCCCCCCCCCCCTCGCTGAGGGCGGCGCTGGTTGTCGCGGCGTAAGAGCGGCCAAGCCGGTCTCCGGCACCCTTGGATTTAAGCGGCAGGTCATCGAGCCTGATGCGCAGGTTTTCAATCCACTGTTTGTAGGGCTTGCTGTTGGCCAGCGTGGCCTTGATTTCTTCATCGTCTATCATGCGGCCCTGCTCCAGATCGATCAGGAACATCTTGCCGGGCTGCAGCCGCCATTTGCGCACGATCTTGTGCTCGGGAATCGGCAACACGCCCGACTCTGAAGCCATGATGACCAGGTCGTCATCGGTGACGCAATAACGTGCCGGACGCAGGCCGTTGCGGTCCAGCGTCGCGCCAATCTGGCGACCATCGGTGAAGACGATGGAGGCCGGACCATCCCAGGGCTCCAGCATCGCCGCGTGGTATTCATAGAAGGCCTTGCGGCGCTCGTCCATCGTGGTGTGCTGCTCCCAGGGCTCGGGAATCATCATCATCACGGCCTGGCTGATCGGGTAGCCGGCCATCGTCAGCAATTCGAGGCAGTTGTCGAAAGTGGCGGTATCGGACTGGCCGACGAAGCTGATCGGATAGAGCTTTTGCAGGTCGGCGCCGAGCACCGGCGACGACATCACGCCTTCGCGCGCCTTCATCCAGTTGTAATTGCCTTTGACGGTGTTGATCTCGCCATTGTGCGCGACATAGCGGTACGGGTGCGCCAGCGGCCACTCGGGGAAGGTGTTGGTCGAAAAGCGCTGGTGCACCAGACCCAGCGCCGACACGCAGCGCGCATCCTGAAGGTCCAGGTAATAAGTACCCACCTGGTCGGCCAGCAGCAGGCCCTTGTAAACCACGGTGCGGCTGGACATGCTGGGAACGTAATATTCCTTGCTGTGCGTCAGATGCAGGCGCTGGATGGCGGCACTGGCCGTCTTGCGGATCACATACAGCTTGCGTTCCAGCGCGTCCTGAACGATAACATCGTTGCCGCGGCCAATGAAAATCTGGCGCAGGATGGGCTCTTTCTCGCGCACGGTGGGCGACATCGGCATGTCGCGGTTGACGGGTACATCGCGCCAGCCCAGCAGCAGCTGGCCTTCGGCCTTGACGGCGCGTTCCAGCGCCTGCTCGCAGGCCAGGCGCGAAGCGTGCTCTTTCGGCAAAAACACCATGCCCACGCCGTACTCGCCAGGCGGCGGCAAATTGACACCCTGTTTCGCCAACTCTTCACGGTACAGCGCATCCGGCAGCTGGATCAATATGCCCGCGCCGTCGCCCATCAGCTTGTCAGCACCAACCGCGCCCCGATGATCCAGGTTTTCAAGGATCTTCAAACCCTGCTGGACGATGGCGTGGCTTTTGTGGCCTTTGATGTGCGCAACAAAACCGACACCGCAGGCGTCGTGCTCGTTCGCCGGGCTGTACAGGCCGTGTTCTTCAAAATGCTTGATTTCAGCAGCCGTTGTCATGGCGCGCTCCTAGTCAGTGGGGTTTCACAATATGCAGCAGGGTTCACTAGCATAGTGCAGTGCAACAACAATGCCAAGCAGAATAATTGGGGTCAGAGTCTAATTAATTTCTAATTAAATTAGTCATCATTTAATTAGGGTCAGATTAATTTAGTTAAAATTTCCAATGAAATCAATCATGTCTTACAAGCTACCCTCAATGGATGGTTTACCAAAAGGTCGCCCAGCCTGGATTTTTTGAATCCGTCGCGTGGTCTTTTTTTGTAAATCAGCAACAAACGCCGCCTCACCCAGCGCCCAACCACTGAGCGTAGCTTTGGTCAGGGCGGCCTGGCTGTCAGGACTGATGCCTGCCTGCACCATATCAAAGTAGGCAGCCTCGCGTCCAAAAGGTGTGTTGGCCAATGACCAAAAAAGCGGATGCGGCGTGATGAGTTTGTCCGAACGCAGACCCACATAGTGCCCGTGACTGGACCATGGGTAGTCTTTTGGATCAGGCACCATACCGGCACGCACCGGGTTAAGGTCGATGTAGGCCATGCAGGTCAGTAGGTATTGATCGGCCTGGATCAAGGTTGAGCGGTAACGCCCCTCCCACAAAGTGCCCGTGCGGCCCTGCAAATCGTTGAAATAACGAACATAACTGCGGCCTACGGCCTGCATCATCTGCGGCAGGCCGGTGTCCGTCTGCGGTGTGGCCAGCAGATGAAAGTGATTGTCCATTAGCACATAGGCATGGATGAAGATTCCAAACTTTCTGGCGTTTTCGTGCAGCAACTCCAGAAAATACAGGTAATCGGCACTGGTGTTAAAAATCGCCTGCCGATTGTTCCCACGCTGAATAATGTGGTACGGGTAGTCGGCTAGCGTTAGTCGGGGGAGGC
>JBCKNJ010000030.1:0-19828 GCA_038902795.1 Polaromonas sp.
AAGCCACCGAAACCGAGCAGGAGAAGATTAAAGCGGTCCGCGCCCTGGGCGCAGACTAGCAGCCTGTCGGACTTTGGGCGTCGAAAGCGAAAATCGACCCCAGCGAGGCCAGTTTTTGCCGGATTTCCTATTCGCCTACCTCCAACCCCCCCATTTCATCATGACACCACGCCACAGCCTGAGCCAACTTCACACCATCGCCATCATCGTCGGAATTGTCATCGGCGCCGGGATATTCAAGGCGCCGTCGCTGGTGGCGGGAAACGTTCCGTCGGAATTCTGGTTGTTCCTGGTCTGGACGGCCGGCGGGGTGATTTCGCTGATCGGCGCACTGTGTTACGCCGAACTGGCGACGGCCTATCCGCATGCCGGCGGCGACTACCATTTTTTGACCCGTGCCTACGGCAAGCGCCTGGCCTTGTTTTACGCCTGGGCGCGTTTTGCCGTCATTACCACCGGGTCGATCGCACTGCTGGCTTTTGTCTTCGGCGACTACATGACGCAGATACTGCGGCTCGGGCCCTATAGCAGCGCGATCTGGGCCGCTCTGGCGGTGCTCGGCCTGACCTGGCTTAATCTACGCGGCCTGCATGGCAGCGCGGCCACGCAGACCTACCTGACCGCATCCGAGGTGTCCGGCCTGGTCCTGATTATCGGGGCCGCCTTGTGGCTGGCGATCGGGACGCCACCCGCCAGCGTGCCGCTGGCCGCCGCCGCGCCGGCCGTGGCGGGCACCGCACTGTCGCTCCAGAGCCTCGGGCTGGCCATGGTATTCGTATTGCTCACGTATGGCGGCTGGAATGAGGCGGCCTATCTCAGCGCCGAGCTGAAAGAACGCGTCAGCATGGTCCGTGTACTGGTGTTGTCGGTGGCCCTGATCACCGTGCTGTACCTGCTGGTCAACTGGGCCTACTGGTCCGTACTCGGGCTGCAGGGCATGGCCGCGTCGCAGGCGGTCGGCGCCGACCTGCTCAAGGCCGCGTTCGGCCGCACCGGCGAAGTGCTGATCGCGCTGATTGTGGCGATTGCTGCGCTGACCTCGATCAACGCCACGATGATCGTCGGGGCGCGCACCAACTATGCGTTCGCGGCCGACTGGCCGCAACTGCGCGCGCTCAGCAGTTGGAACGAGGAACGCAGCACCCCGTTCGCCAGCCTGCTGGTGCAGGGCGCGTTCGCGCTGGTACTGGTCGGTATCGGGCAGGCCTTCGGCGGCGGCTTCAGGGCGATGGTCGAATACACCGCTCCGGTGTTCTGGCTGTTTTTCCTGCTCACCGGCATTTCCTTGTTTGTCTTGCGCCTCCGCGACCCTGCGGCACCGCGTCCATTCAAGGTCCCGTTGTATCCGCTGTTGCCGCTGCTGTTCTGCCTGAGCTGTGCCTACATGCTCTGGTCCAGCCTGTCCTATGTCGGCAGCCAGGCCGCGGGCGGATTCAACGCAGCCTGGATCGGCGTCGCCGTCCTCGGCAGCGGCGGAATCATCCTGCTGGTGCTCACACGCCGGCAGGCCAATCCGCGTATGGAGGCCGAAGCGGTCGCGCTACGCAGCAACGACTGACCGGCATGGCTTCCTCGCCGCCCCTGAACCGTTTTCAGCGCGCACCCTCGCCCGTCGCACCCCCGGCACCCGGCAAGCCCGCCACCATCCGCCTGAACAAACGCATGGCCGAGCTGGGTCTGTGCTCGCGCCGCGAGGCCGACGACTGGATTGCGCGCGGCTGGGTCCGCGTCAATGGCGCGCCTGCGGTGATGGGTCAGCCGGTGGCTGCGGGCGCCCGCATCGAAGTAGCGCGCGAAGCCGAGCAGCAGCAGCGCCAGCAGGTCACCATCCTGATCAACAAGCCGGTCGGTTATGTCAGCGGCCAGGCCGAAGACGGCCATGAACCGGCGGTGGTGCTGGTGCAGCCACAAAACCGCTGGCGCGAATGCAACAGCCGCATGCGCTGGGGCCATGAGCAGTTGCGCGGCCTGGCCCCAGCTGGGCGGCTCGATATTGATTCCATCGGGCTGTTAGTGCTTACTCAGGATGGGCGCGTTGCCCGGCAACTGATTGGCGAAGACTCGGTGATGGAAAAAGAGTACCTGGTACGCGTCAGCCTGGGGAATGAAAACCTCAATGTGCAAGCCGCCTTCCCGCCTGAAAAGCTGGCCCTGCTGTGCCACGGCCTGAGCCTGGACAGTCAGGCACTGCGCCCCGCACAAGTCAGCTGGCAAAACCCCGAGCAACTGCGCTTTGTGCTAACGGAAGGCAAAAAGCGCCAAATCCGCCGCATGTGCGAGCAGGTCGGGCTTTTTGTGACCGGCCTCAAGCGGGTACGCATTGGCCGCGTCAACCTGGGTCACCTGCCAGTCGGCCAATGGCGGTATTTGGGGCCTTCCGAAACGTTTTAGGGACTTGGAAATAGCAGAAATACCATCAGGGTACCTCTAAAATTCGTCACACTGGTGAAGGCCGGAATGACGAAATGTGAATAATCCCAAACATGCAAAAACAAACCCTAGCCTTTCAAGCCGAAGTCGCCCAGTTGTTGAACCTGGTCACACACTCGCTGTATTCAAACCCCGAGATTTTTTTGCGCGAGCTGATCTCCAATGCTTCTGATGCCTGCGACAAGCTGCGCTTTGAAGCCCTGAATGATGGGGCGCTGTATGAGACCGATCCGGACTTGAGAGTACGCATCACCTTCGACAAAGCCGCCAAGACACTGACGATCACTGACAACGGCATTGGCCTGTCCAGCCAGGAGGCGATTGACAACCTCGGCACCATCGCCAAAAGCGGCACGCGCGACTTCATGGCCAAGCTGTCGGGTGACCAGAAAAATGACGCGCAACTCATAGGTCAGTTCGGCGTGGGTTTTTATTCAGGCTTTATCGTCGCCGACAAAATCACCGTCGAAAGCCGCCGCGCCGGTTTACCAGCCAGCCAGGGTATGCGCTGGGTCAGCGAGGGAACGGGCGAGTTTGATGTGGCCGATATTGAACGCGCAGAGCGCGGCACCAGCATCACGCTGCACCTGAAAGAAGAGGCCGAGGATTACCTCAACGCCTACAAACTCAAGGCTGTCATCAACAAATATTCAGACCACATCTCGCTGCCCATCCTGATGGAAAAACAAGAGTGGAAAGACGGCGAACTCATCTCTGCCACCGATCCCGATGGCGGCAGGCAGCCTGGCGGCATGGTGTTGACAGGTGAATGGGAAACCGTCAACCAGGCCGCAGCACTGTGGACGCGCGCCAAAAAAGACATCACGCAAGACCAGTACAACGAGTTTTACAAACAGCTCAGCTACGACAACCAGAGCCCACTCGCCACCACGCACAACCGCGTTGAAGGTGCTACTGAATACACGCAGTTGCTGTTCATCCCCAGCAAAGCACCGATGGACATGTTCAACCGCGACAAGGCCGCAGGCGTCAAGCTCTACGTCAAACGCGTCTTCATCATGGACGATGCGCAGGCGCTGATGCCGACCTACCTGCGCTTCGTCAAGGGCGTGCTGGACTCAAACGATTTGCCGCTCAATATCTCGCGTGAGCTGCTGCAGGAAAGCCGCGCCGTCAAAGCCATTCGTGAAGGCTGCACCAAGCGCGTACTGTCGATGATTGAAGACCTGGCGGCCAACGATGCCGAAAAATTCGCCACCTTCCAGACCGAGTTTGGCGCGGTGCTGAAAGAAGGCCTGGGCGAAGACTTCGCCAACCGCGTGCGCCTGGCCAAACTGCTGCGTTTTGCATCATCGACCACCGACACCGCGACCGTCAGCTTTGCCGATTACAAAGCCCACATGAAGGAAGGCCAGGACGCGATTTACTACATTACCGCCGACACACTCGCCGCAGCCAAGAACAGCCCGCAGCTGGAAATCTTCCGCAAAAAAGGCATTGAAGTGTTGCTGATGGCCGACCGTGTGGACGAGTGGGCGCTGAACTACCTGCACGACTTCGACGGCACGCCGCTGCAGTCCGTCGCCAAGGGCGCGGTTGCCCTCGGCAAGCTGCAAGATGAAGATGAAAGACAAGCCGCCGAAGAAGCGCAAACGACTTTCAAGCCCATGCTCGACAAACTGAAAGAAGCGCTGAAAGACAAGGCGCAAGACGTGCGCGCCACCAGCCGCCTGGTTGACTCGCCAGCCTGCTTGGTGGTGCAAGACGGCGACATGTCAACCCAGCTCACCCGTATGCTCAAGCAAGCAGGCCAGGCCGTGCCCGAGACCAAGCCAATTCTTGAAGTCAACGCCCAGCACGCGCTGGTTAAAAAGTTAGCGAGCACGGCTGACGCAAGTACCTTCGACGACCTGGCCAACATCCTGTTCGACCAGGCCCTGCTGGCCGAAGGCGGTATGCCGGCTGACCCGGCGGCCTATGTGAAACGGGTGAATGCGTTGCTGGTTTGACCCATTTTGGGGCCGGAATTCATTCGCCTGTGTTACCCAAAAACAGCACTTTTTGAACCACGCCGCGGCGCATATGCCTCGCGGCATAATGAGAAACAGCGCTTGGCGCGGGCATTCAATCTTCAAAGGCAAATCAATGATTTTGGTTACAGGTGGCGCCGGTTTCATAGGCGCCAATTTCGTGCTCGACTGGCTGGCGCAATCCGACGAGCCGGTTATCAACCTCGACAAGCTGACTTACGCCGGCAACCTTGAAACCCTGTCCTGCTTGCAAGGCGATGCGCGGCATGTCTTTGTGCAGGGCGACATTGGCGATGCCGAACTGATGGCCAGCCTGCTGGCCCAGCACCAGCCCCGCGCCATTCTCAACTTCGCCGCTGAGTCGCACGTGGACCGCTCCATCCACGGGCCCGAAGACTTCATCCAGACCAACATCGTTGGCACTTTTCATCTGCTGGAGGCCGTGCGCGCTTACTGGAGCGGCTTGTCTGTCGATTCAAAATCGGCTTTCCGCTTCCTGCACGTTTCCACCGACGAGGTCTACGGCTCGCTGGCCAGCGGCGAGCCAGCCTTCAGCGAAACCCACCGTTACCAGCCCAACAGCCCCTACAGCGCCAGCAAGGCCGCCAGCGACCACCTGGTGCGTGCCTGGCACCACACCTACGGCCTGCCGGTGCTCACCACCAACTGCAGCAACAACTACGGCCCCTACCACTTCCCGGAAAAACTTATTCCGCTGATGATCGTCAATGCACTGGCTGGCAAGCCTCTGCCGATTTATGGCGACGGCTTGCAGGTGCGTGATTGGTTGTATGTGAAGGACCACTGTAGTGCTATTCGCCGTGTTCTTGAGGCGGGCAGGCTGGGTGAGGTCTACAACGTCGGCGGCTGGAATGAAAAGCCCAATATCGACATCGTCCACACGGTTTGCGCCCTGCTTGACGAACTGCGCCCCAAGGCCGACGGCAAGCGCTACCAGGAACAAATCACCACCGTCAAAGACCGCCCCGGCCACGACAGGCGCTACGCCATTGATGCCGGGAAAATCCAGCGCGAACTGGGCTGGAAGCCGGTAGAAACCTTTGAAACCGGCATCCGCAAGACCGTGCAGTGGTACCTTGAAAACCCCGGCTGGGTGGCGCATGTGCAAAGCGGCGCTTACCGGGAGTGGACTGCTTTGCAATACGGGCGAGCAAACGAATCACAAGAGGCTACAGCTTGAAGATCCTGTTGTTCGGGGCCAATGGCCAGGTCGGCTGGGAATTGCGGCGCAGTCTTGCGCCCTTAGGCGAGGTCATTGCGCTGGACCACGACAGCGCCGAGCACTGTGGCGACTTCGGCAACCTGCCCGGCTTGGCCGATACCGTGCGCGCGGTGCGCCCGGACGTCATCGTCAACGCCGCCGCCCACACGGCGGTGGACAAGGCCGAGAGCGAACCTGAGCTGGCGCGCATGATCAACGCCACCGCCCCCGGCGTGCTGGCGCAAGAAGCGTACAAGCTCGGCGCATGGCTGGTGCATTACTCCACCGACTACGTGTTTGACGGCAGCGGCACCCAGCCCTGGCTTGAAACCGACACCCCGGCCCCGCTGGGTGTTTACGGCCAGACCAAACTTGAAGGCGAGCAGCAGGTGGCGACCCAATGCACCAAACACCTTGTATTGCGAACCAGCTGGGTTTATGCCGCGCGCGGCGCAAACTTTGCCAAGACCATGCTGCGCCTTGCCCGCGAACGGGATCGGCTGGCGGTTGTCAACGACCAGTTTGGCGCCCCCACCGGGGCAGACTTGTTGGCTGATGTGACGGCCCACATGGTGCGCCAAGTACTGAACGCTGCTTCGCAAAACTGTGCCGGAATCTATCACCTAGCGGCAGCGGGTGAAACGTCATGGCATGGGTACGCGCGGTTTGTTGTTGATGCTGCTGGGAAAGCAGGTGTTGCGCTCAAGGCATCCCCGGGCGCTGTCGATCCGGTGCCAACCAACGCCTTTCCAACGCCAGCAAAGCGGCCCCATAACTCGCGCCTGAATACGCATAAACTCCAGCAGCGCTTTGGTCTTATCCTTCCCCCCTGGCAGCAGGGCGTAGCTCGCATGCTGGCTGAAATCCTGTAGGACCTGAATTACCATGACCCAACGCAAAGGCATCATCCTCGCGGGCGGCTCCGGTACACGCCTGCATCCGGCCACGCTGGCCATTAGCAAACAGCTGCTGCCGGTCTACGACAAGCCCATGATCTATTACCCCTTGAGCACCCTCATGCTCGCGGGCATGCGCGACATTCTGGTCATCAGCACGCCGCAGGACACACCGCGATTCCAGCAGTTGCTGGGCGACGGCAGCCAATGGGGGCTGAACCTGCAATATGCGGTGCAACCTTCGCCCGACGGCTTGGCCCAAGCCTTCATCATCGGCGAACACTTCGTTGGCAATGCGCCCAGTGCCTTGGTGCTGGGCGACAACATTTTCTATGGTCATGACCTGGGCCCTTTATTGACCGCAGCCGATGTTCAGGCCACAGGTGCCACGGTCTTTGCCTACCATGTGCACGATCCTGAACGCTATGGTGTGGTGGCATTCGATGCGGCCGGCAAAGCCGTCAGCATCGAAGAAAAACCTCTCAAACCACAAAGCAACTACGCTGTTACGGGGCTGTATTTTTATGACGAGCAGGTGGTGGATATTGCCAAGGCCGTCAAACCCAGTGCCCGCGGCGAGCTGGAAATTACCGCTGTGAACCAGGCCTATCTTGAGCGCGGTGAACTCAATGTGAAAATCATGCAACGCGGCTATGCCTGGCTGGACACCGGCACGCACGACAGCCTGCTGGAAGCCAGCCAGTTCATCGCCACGCTGGAGCGCCGCCAGGGACTCAAGATTGCCTGCGTCGAAGAAATTGCCTGGCGCAACCGGTTCATCACCAGCGAACAGCTGGAGGCACTGGCCCAGCCGCTGGCCAAAAACGGCTATGGCCAATATCTGCTGCGCCTGTTGACCGAACAGAATGTGCCATGAACTGGGGCCATCCATGAAGGTTATTCCCACTGCCATTGCCGACGTCCTCATCATCGAGCCCAAGGTGCTTGGCGATGCGCGCGGCTTTTTCTTTGAGAGCTTCAACCAGAAAGCCTTCAATGAGGCCACCGGCCTGGATGTCCACTTTGTGCAAGACAACCACAGCCGCAGCGCCAAGGGCGTGCTGCGCGGCCTGCATTATCAAATCCAGCAACCCCAGGGCAAACTGGTGCGCGTGGTGCGTGGCGCGGTGTTTGATGTGGCGGTGGACATCCGCAAGTCGTCCCCCACCTTTGGTAAATGGGTCGGGGTCGAACTGAGCGAGAATAACTGCCGCCAGATGTGGGTGCCGCCGGGATTTGCCCATGGTTTTTTGGTAACTAGCGAGTCGGCTGATTTTCTGTACAAGACAACTGATTACTACGCGCCCGAGGATGAGCGTTGCATTGCCTGGAACGACCCAAAGATTGGTATCCAATGGCCTTCAGACGTTACCCCACAGCTTTCTGCCAAAGACTTGGCGGGTCAATTTTTTATAAGTGCTGAGGTGTTTGCATGAACCTGTATGGTCTCGCTCCATGATTTATCCCATTATTCTTTGCGGCGGCAGTGGAACTCGTCTTTGGCCCTTGTCGCGCAAAGCTTTTCCCAAGCAATTCATCCCTTTATTTGGTGAGAAATCGCTGCTCCAACTTACATTGGAGCGTGTTGCGCCATTAACAGATGGCCGTGAGGGGGGTATTAGCTGTGTTTCAGCCGAAGAACATCGTTTCTTGCTGGCTGATGTAGCGGCGCATGCCAGTCTGGCAGTGCGCCAGATTCTGGAGCCTCAACCAAAAAATACGGCGGCTGCCATGGCGTTGGGGGCATTGGCTGCGCCTGCAGATGCCATTTTGCTGTTTTGTCCGGCAGACCATCACATACCCCATACCCAGTCTTTCCTCGATATGGTGCGTGCCGCTGCGCCTGCGGCCAAGGCTGGGCGCTTAGTGACCTTTGGTGTCATGCCCACTCATCCTAGTACGGCTTATGGCTACATCCAGAAGGGTGTACAGGCGGTTGATGGGGGCTTTGAAGTAGCCCGCTTTGTTGAAAAGCCTACTGCTGATAAGGCGATGGAGTTTCTTGTTGATGGCCAATATCTTTGGAATGCCGGCATCTTCCTGATCGGTGCACAAACACTGCTGGACACATTGCAGGCCCAAGCTCCGGACATCCTGGAAGTGTGCCGCAAGGCCATGCAAAACCCGCAGCAAGATGGTCTTTTTACCCGGCCAGATCCAAAGGTATTTGCAAGTTGCCGCAGCCAGTCGATTGACTATGCAGTCCTGGAACGCGCCTCCAATGTGAGTGTGTTTCCCTTTGACGGCCTGTGGAGTGATGTGGGTAGCTGGAACTCTGTGGCCGATCTCGCCAAACCAGATGAGGCTGGTAACCGTGCTGGTGGTGAAGCGCAGCACGCCCATCCCTTGCATGCTTCCAACACCTACATCCACGCTGGTGGCCGGCGTCCGGTGGTGGCTTTAGGCACGCAGGACTTGCTGATTATCGATACGCCGGATGCTCTGTTGGTGGCCCACACCAGCCACGCCGAAGCTGTCAAGGAAGTGGTGGCCCGCTTGGACGCTCTGGATGCGCCGCAGGCCGTGCAGCATCGTCGTGTGGCGAGACCTTGGGGTTGGTACGACAGTGTTGACGCCGGTGAACGCTACCAGGTAAAGCGCATTACGGTCCGTCCTGGCGCTAAGCTCAGCCTGCAAATGCATCACCACCGTGCCGAGCATTGGATTGTGGTCAAAGGCACTGCACTAGTCACCCGGGGGGATGAAGAAACTCTGCTCACCGAAAACCAGAGTACCTATATTCCCCTCGGGGTCAAGCACCGCCTTGAAAATCCTGGAAAAACTGAGCTTGAACTCATCGAAGTTCAGTCGGGTGGATACCTGGGCGAAGACGACATCGTGCGCTTTGAAGATACCTATGGCCGAGCGCCCCAATAAATCTATATGAACACACAATTCAAGATTTACGTCGCAGGCCAACGTGATTGACGCGGCTTTTCAGAATGGCGTTAAAAAACTGTTGTTCCTTGGCTCCAGTTGCATTTACCCCCGCCGCAGCCAATCAGACCTTTCTGGTCTCCGATGGCGAAGACGTTTCCACCACGGAGCTGTTGCGCCGCATGGGCCAGGCCCTGGGCCGCCCGGCGCGTTTGCTGCCCGTGCCGACAAGCTGGCTGAAACTGGCGGCGGCGCTGGTGGGCAAGCCCGATGTGGCCCAGCGCCTGTGCGGATCGTTGCAGGTGGATATTGAAAAAACGCGCCGGCTGTTAGATTGGTACCCGCCACTCACGCTGGACCAAGGCTTGAAGAAAGCTGCGGGGGAGCAATTTTCGTGAAGCGAGTATTTGCAGCGACGGTCTTTCTGGTTTGATATGAAAATCATAGGTTTAACCGTCACCAAAGTGATCAAGCAGAAAAGTGTGACACACTGAAAAGCCTGAAAAATAGATGTCATAATTGGTCTGTAGGTTATTGATTCGTTGGTTTTAAATTAATAAGGAATTATTCATGGGTAACTTGATTGATATTCAAAATCAGATTGAAAAACTTCAAAAACAGGCCTCTGAAATAAAGGCTAAAGAGTTTCACTCAACCGTGCAGGACATTCGCGCCAAGATGCAGGCGTTTGGTATTACCGTGAAAGACTTGCAGCCTGGCAAAGGACGTGGAGTCAAGGCCAAGGCCGGGGTTGCAGCAAAGCGGGCGGGCGCTGGCGCCAAAAAGAAAAGTGCTTTTGCCGTGGCGGCCAAATATCGGGGGCCAAATGGTGAAACCTGGAGTGGGCGCGGTTTGATGCCGCGTTGGCTCGCCGCGCTGGTGGCACAAGGGCGCACGAAGGAAGACTTTGCCATCAAGAGTTGATTTGATTGCAGGGAGATAAATGCAAAACAGAGCTCTGGGTTGGCCGCGTGCCGTCAAACGCGTGGTGGTGGTTGCGCTGGACATCGCTTTGGCAATGGCGGCCACTTGGTTTGCCTTTACTTTGCGCCTGGATGCGTTGCGCCGCGCCGCTGACAACAGTGATGTGGCTGCCATCAAGGCGGTGCTTCTGGCCTGTGTGTACGGGTATGGCGACGGGATGCGGCACAATTTGCCCATTGTTTGTTTGAAGCCATAACTCCCATGACCGACACCCTCAACATTGCCCCGCGCGACAAAGCCGAAATTCTGGCGCAGGCGCTGCCCTACATCCGCAAGTTCCACGGCAAAACCATCGTCATCAAGTACGGTGGCAACGCCATGACGGATCCGGCGCTGCAGGCGGATTTTGCCGAAGATGTGGTGCTGCTCAAGCTGGTTGGTATGAACCCTGTCGTCGTCCATGGTGGTGGCCCGCAAATCGAGGCCGCGTTGAACCGTCTTGGCAAGAAGGGCGAATTCATCCAGGGTATGCGCGTGACCGACGAAGAAACCATGGAAGTGGTCGAGTGGGTGCTGGCCGGACAGGTGCAGCAGGACATTGTTGGCCTCATCAACCAGGCGGGCGGCAAGGCGGTTGGCCTGACCGGGCGTGACGGCGGCTTGATTCGTGCGCAAAAGCTCAAGATGGTGGATAAGGACGACCCGACCAAGGAGCACGACATCGGCTTTGTCGGCGATATCCTCAGCATCGACCCGAGCGTGGTCAAGGCGTTGCAGGACGATGCCTTTATTCCCGTCATCAGCCCGATTGGTTTTGGCGAAGACAACGAAAGCTACAACATCAATGCCGACGTGGTGGCGAGCAAGCTCGCCATCGTGCTCAAGGCCGAGAAGCTGATGCTGTTGACCAACACCCCCGGCGTGCTCGACAAAGCCGGTAATTTGCTGACCGACCTGACGGCGCGCCGCATCGAGGAGCTGTTTGCCGACGGCATCATCAGCGGCGGCATGCTGCCCAAGATTGCGGGCGCGCTGGATGCTGCCAAAAGCGGCGTGAATTCAGTTCACATCATTGACGGCCGCGTGCCGCATGCCTTGCTGCTGGAGATCCTGACCGAGCAGGCTTTCGGGACCATGATCCGGTCGCATTAATACCGTGCGCTTCACCATGTCTGACACCGAATCATCCTCCCCTCCCGCGCCGCGCAAGCGGCCCAAGCCGGGCGAGCGCCGGGTGCAGATACTGCAAGCGCTGGCAACCATGCTGGAGCAGCCAGGTGCCGAGCGCATCACCACATCGGCGCTGGCAGCCAAGCTCGACGTAAGTGAAGCCGCACTCTACCGTCATTTCGCCAGCAAGGCGCAAATGTTTGAAGGGCTGATCGAGTTCATCGAGCAAAGCGTCTTCACGCTGGTCAACCAGATTGGCGAGCGCGAGCCAGACCCCTCAGTGCGTACCCGCAAGCTGGTCGTCATGGTGCTGCAGTTCGCCGAAAAAAATCCCGGCATGACGCGCGTCATGGTGGGCGATGCCCTGGTGTTTGAGAATGACCGCCTGCAAGAGCGCATGAACCAGTTTTTTGACAAGCTGGAGTCCAGCCTCAAGCAAACCCTGCGTGATGCAGCAACCGCCAGCGGTGCAGTCACGCCGACGGTCGATGCACAGGTCAGGGCCTCCGTGATCTTGGCCTTTATGGTGGGTCGCCTGCAACGCTTTGCCCGTTCGGGCTTCAGGCGGCTGCCTTCCGAACACCTCGATGCCAGCCTGACCATGATCCTTGGGTAGTTCAAAAACAACCCACCAAAGCCAAATCACGCTAGTCGCCCGCCGCCACACCTACCTTGGCCTCCGCCGCCACAACGTCGTGCCAGTTCCATCTGCTCTGGTGACACAGGCTTGTCGCCTGCACCCACGAGAACCCCCTTCTCGGCTAACGACGCACCCAGTTGTCCAGTGTTTGCTTGGGCATACCAAGCACCTTGGCCGTCACGCTGGCCGACTGCCCGCCCTTGACCAACCGAGACGCTTCCAGCTTGAACTCCGTCGTGTACTGGCCACGGGGTTGTCCGTCTTTTCTCTTGCTCATTTTTCGACCTCCAATTGCTGAATTTAACCATCAGCTATGGAGTCCGTTTCTCGGGGGCAAGATCACCTTGCACCCGGGCCCTGCGAACCTATCCGGTGGAGGTTCGCGACGGCGGGGTTTGGGTGGCGGTGTGCACGGAACCCGAGCTCACCGCATGACATACCATACGGTTTATGTGCTTGCGCGTTTCACTATCGCGGCTACCCTGAGTAAGCTCGCCCGGCAATCCTAATTTCCCAATCCCGATTCCCATTAGACCAAGGAGTGCAACATGAATCAGCAGGCCATCCAGTGGAAAAATGCCGCGCTCTCAGAAGAAACCATTGCGAGCATGGTTCAGCCGTCGCGCGTCCACTCTCGCGTTTATACCGACCAGGCGATATTCGACCTCGAGATCGAGCGGATCTTCGGCAAAGCCTGGATCTATGTAGGCCATGCCAGCGAAGTACCGAACCCTGGTGATTACCAGACGCGTACCATCGGCCGCACCCCGGTCATCATGGTGCGCGGCAGCGATCGGCAGGTGCGTGTGCTCGTCAACCGTTGCCGCCACCGCGGCACACAGGTGTGCGAAACCGAATCGGGCAACACAAAGTACTTCCGCTGTTCGTACCACGGCTGGACCTATGACAGCACCGGCGCACTGGTGGATGTGACTGGCAAGGAGGCTTACGGTGATCGTCTGGACATGAAGGAGATGGGCCTGAGCCCGGTTCCTCGGGTTGGTTCGTATCGAGATTTCGTGTTCGGCAGTCTCGCCAAAGACGGCGAGTCTCTGGATGCCTTCCTGGGCATTGCGGCACCGATCATTGACCTGATGGTTGATGCATCCCCGACCAGCGAGATCCATGCCGATGGCGGTACGCACAAGACCGAATACCGTGGCAACTGGAAGCTCGTCGGCATGGACGGTTACCACCCGCATTACGTGCACGCGTCGGTCATTGCCGCCATGCGCCGTAATCCAGAGGCTGGTATTGGCGCGTTGCATCGAGAAGATCCGTTCGATGACAAGGCGAAGACCCGTACCCGCGATTTCGGACACGGCCACGCCATGCTCGATTTCCGCCAGCACCGGATCAGCCAGTATGAGCAGCACATCGAATTTCTCAAGAAAACAGAAGGTGGCGCCGAGTACATCGAAGCGATGCATCAAGCCCACGGCGAGGAGCGCGCGCGCATGCTGATCAGCCTTGGCGGCGACCCGCATCTAGGTGTTTTTCCGAACATGCAACTGATTGGCAACCAGATTCGGATCATCACGCCCCTGGCTCGCGATCTGACCCAGGTGACCATGACCGCAGTACGACTCGGTGGTGTCAGCGAAGAAATGAATGCGGTTCGCCTGCGCCAACACGAGTCCTTCTACGGCCCCGCTGGCGCCGGTTCGCCGGATGATGCGGAGATCTTCGAACGCGTCCAGCGCGGCTTGGCTGCCGAAGTCAATCCGTGGGTTGACATCTCACGTGGCATGGACCGTGAACAGACCGATACAGATGGCAGCACGGTCGGGCTGATCAGCGATGAAGTTCCCCAGCGCGGCATCATGCGCTACTGGTCCGAACTGATGACTAAATCCTCGTAAATTGATGGAGCCTCTCATGACCAACACAACTCAATCCGATTGGCATCACTTGCGCGAAGTCGAGCTCTTGCTGTTTCGCGAGGCCGAACTTGCCGACTTGAATCGCTACGACGAATGGTTCTCCCTGTGGACCGAGGACTTGCTCTACTGGGTACCATGCAATGCCGATGATATTGATCCAGAGCGTCGCATCTCGCTGATTTACGATGATCGGCCAAAGCTGGAAGAGCGGCTGTTTCGTCTCGGCACCAAACATGCGCACGCGCAGCGTCCCCAGTCGAAACTGACGCGACTCGTTTCTAACGTAGTGCTGGAGGACTACGACCCGGCGCGTGGTGGCGTCGTTACCGCGCGGTTTATGGTGATGGAGATGCGTCGCGACCGTCCGGCTATCTGGTGCGGGCGCACCCGCCATGTGCTGGCGCGAGAGGGCGAGCAGTTGCGCATCAAGGAGAAGCACGTCTTCCTCGTGAATAACGACGCACCGATGAGCAATCTGACATTCATCATCTAAGAACCCCGGGACGGGCTGAAGGTAAAAAACATGACAACACTCACTGAAGCATCCACCAGCAAGTTCGCCAGGATCAAGGAAAATGGCCTGGATATCCAGCTGCACTACAACGATGCAGGGCAGGGCGAAACGGTGATCATGCTGCACGGCGGGGGACCGGGCGCCAGCGGCTGGAGCAATTTCAATCGCAACATCGAAGCCTTTGTTGAAAAGGGCTACCGCGTCATCCTGCTGGATTGTCCGGGCTTCAACAAGTCGGACAGCATCATGGTGACCGAGTTCCGTGGACTGGTGAACGCCCGCGCGATCAAGGGTTTGATGGATGTCCTCGGCATCGAACGCGTGCATCTGGTGGGCAATTCGATGGGTGGTTTCAGTTCCATGTCATTCGCCCTGGAGTACCCCGGTCGCATGGGCAAGCAGATTCTCATGGGGCCCGGTGGTCTCGGCGCTAGCCTGTTCCAGGCGATGCCGATGGAGGGCATCAAGCTCCTGATCCATCTCTACCGTGATCCGACCCTGGAAAACCTGAAGCGCATGACCCAAGTCTTCGTTTATGAGCCGAAACGCATCACCGACGAGTTGTTGAACGGCCGTTACGAAAACATGATGCGCAATCCGGCGCACCTGAAGAACTTCATCGAGAGCTTCGACCGGGATCCCGGTACGCTACTGAAAGATTTGTCGCCGCGTTTGGGCGAGATCAAGGCCGAAACCCTCGTGATCTGGGGGCGTGACGACCGTTTCGTGCCGCTCGATCATGGCATCAAATTGGTATGGGCATTGCCGAGCGCGCAACTGCACGTATTCGGCAAATGCGGCCATTGGGTACAGTGGGAACACGCCGATGGATTCAATCGTCTTGTGCTGGATTTCCTGGCACACTGAATATCTCAAACCAAGGAGCATCATCATGAAACTGAACATTTTTTTCTCCCGCGCAATCATGGCCCTTTCGGCATTGGCCTTCGCCGCGCTGGGCCATGCGCAGGAATATCCGAACCGCTCAGTCAAGATCATCGTGCCCTATGCGCCGGGCGGCCAGGCCGACGGCGGGGTGCGCGTTGTCGCCAATGCGCTTACCCAACAGTTTGGACAGTCGTTCGTTATCGAAAATATCAGTGGCTCCAGCGGCATCGCCGCGATGCAGACGGCCATGAGGGCGCCGGCAGACGGCTATACGCTGGTTTATAGCGACGACGGTCAATGGGCCATCAATCCAGCGCTGTACAGCAAGCTGCCCTACGACACGCTGCGCGATTTCGCGCCGATCAGCCTGTTCTCCACCACCGCGCTGTTTCTGGTGGTGCCCGCATCCTTTCCCGCCAATAACTTGCAGGAACTGGTTGCGCTCGTGAAGGCCAAACCAGACGTTTACACCTATGCCTCATCCGGCGTCGGCAGTCCCCATCATCTGACGATGGAAGATTTGAAGGCCAGACTCGGTTTGAACATCCTTCACGTTCCGTACAGGGGAACCGGGCAATCCGTGCCAGCACTCATCGCCGGCCAGGTATCGATGGGCATCGCCGCGCTGGCCTCGGTTTCCGGCTTTGTAAAAGAAGGGCGGCTCAAGCTGATTGCCGTGAATACCGCGAAGCGCTTCGCATTCGCGCCGAATGTGCCACCCATGAGCGACGTGGCCGGCGCCGATTTTGACCACGCCGGCAGCCTCGGTCTTTTGGCTCCTGCCGGTACACCGCAGGCCATCATCGACAAACTTTCCGCAGCGATCGCCAAGGCCGTCACCACGCCCGATACCGTAACCCGTTTCGCCTCGCTCGGCCTTGAACCTGCAGTCAATTCATCGCCCGAGCGGATGACCGAACGGATTCGCGAAACAAAGCCGATCTATGCGCGCATCGCGAAGCGCTCCGGCATCTCACTGGACTGACGGCGGAAACCACACTTTTTTGATTGGAGCAATCATGTCTGATTTACGCTACAAGCGACTGGCCTATGTTGCACTGCGGGTGAGCGATCTGCAGCGCTCGCGCTCATTCCTGAAAGACAGTGTTGGTCTCGACGAAGGTGCGCCCGCGTCCGACGGGCTGCATTTTTTTCGCTGCAGCCAGGATCATCACAACGTCATTGTGCGTCAAGGCGACGGCCCTGAACTCGAACGTGTCGCCTTCGAGATGGAATCGGCGGGCGAACTGGACAAGGCAGCCGACTACCTCCGATCGATAGGCATCGAGGTGACCGAAGTTGACACCCGGGAACGTATGGTGTTGCACCAAGGGCGTTCGCTGCGCTTCACAGAGCCGAATACTGAGCTGACGATCGAATTGATCGAAAGCATGGAGCAGTTGCCGCAGCCCTTCGTGCCGACGGTCAGCAAGATTGTGCGCCTCGGCCACATCGTCGTCAGCGCCAGTGACCACAGGGAGGCGATCAAGTTCTTCACCGAGCACATGAACTTCAAGATCTCGGATGCGGTGGGTGAGTGGGTCACCTTCATGCGCTGTTTTCCGAATCCCTTGCACCATTCGTTTGCGATCGGCGCTGCGCCTGAGAATCGGCTGCACCATGTCAACTTCATGGTGACCGATCTCGACGACATCGGTTCTGCCGCGAACCGTCTAAAGCGCAGTAACGTGCCTATCGTATTCGGGCCGGGTCGCCACCCACCATCGGGTAGCGTCTTCCTGTACTTTCTTGATCCGGACGGCATGACTTTCGAGTACAGCTACGGCATGGAAGAATTTCCCGAGGTCGGCGCACGCGGTGGACGCGTGCTGCCACCCAAGATCGAGTCCTTTGACTATTGGGGCGGCGAGCCGCCCGACCCACGCTTCGCCAAGGTCGGCCGCATTGTCCCCGCGATCGAACATCAATCTTAGGGGCCCTTAGGCTTGCGCAATCCGCAGCATCCACAAACCACAGGAGAGTCTCGTGTCCAGTCAAGATCCAGAAATCGGCCGCAATGTCATCGCTGCCGGCCTGAAGACCAATTATCTCGAAGCCGGCGAGGGCGAGCCCGTCGTGCTGATCCACGGCTCGGGCCCCGGCGTCACTGCCTACGCCAACTGGCGCCTTGCGATTCCCGTGCTGTCGCAAAAATACCGCGTGCTGGCACCGGACATCGCTGGCTTCGGTTATACCGAACGTAAGGCTGATACCCAGTACAACCTCGACTTCTGGGTGCGTCACCTGATCGAGTGGCTGGATGCGGTTGGGGCCAGGAAGGCTCGTTTCATCGGTAACTCTTTCGGTGGTGCTCTGACCCTGGCCATCGCTTCGCGTCATCCAGAACTTGTCGAACGGTTTGTACTGATGGGCTCGGCCGGGGTCGAGTTCGAGATGACGCCGGGCCTGGACGCGGTGTGGGGCTACGAGCCGTCGGTAGAAAACATGCGCAAGGTGGTCATGTCGTTTGCCTACGATACGAGTATCCTGACCGACGACCTGATCAAGTCGCGCTACGAAGCCAGCATCCGTCCCGGCTTCCACGAGTCTTATTCCCGGCTGTTTGAGGCGCCGCGCCAGCGCCACGTCAAGGCACTGGCGACACCCGAGGACCAGATACGCAAGATCAAACAGCGTGCCCTGATTGTCCATGGGCGGGACGACCGCATCGTGCCCTTGTCGAACAGCTATAAGCTGCACGCGCTGCTCGAGCACTCCGACCTGCATGTCTTCGGCGAGTGCGGCCACTGGACGCAGATCGAACGCAAGGACCAGTTCCTGAAGTTGGTCATGGATTTTTTTGCATCCTGAATGCCGACCTTGAGCGTGCCTTTACCTGAACATCGCATGGAGGGCAATCTATGACGAAACTGCCCTTGATTGGGATCATGATCGGCGATCCCGCCGGTATCGGTCCGGAGGTCTGTGTCAAGGCGGTGGCCAGCGGCGAGCTGGCCGGCATCTGCACGCCGGTGCTGATCGGCGATGTCGGTGTGCTGCGTCGTGCGGCTCAGGTGTGTGGCGTGCCGCTCAGGTTCGAGTGTGTCGCTGCGCCGGATGTGGCGCTTCCTGACGACGTCGTGCGTGTCGTTGATCCGGGCGGCTTCGATGTTGCGGCATGCCCGTTCGGCGTTGCTTCTGCCACGTCGGGCCACGCGGTGCTCGAATGGATCAGGATCGGTGAAGAGCTCGGCAAGACCGGCAAACTGCAGGGCCTGATCCTGGGGCCGGTCGAAACGGCCTCGTTGAAGGCCACCGGAAAGATCACCGACATAGACCAGCTGCAGCCGGCCAATACCTTCATGCTGCGCATGACCGGGCCTCTGCGCGCCGTCCCGCTGAGCGAACACCTGCCCTTGTCCAGGGCCATCGACCTGGTCAATCCGGGTCGCGTTCTGGCTCTGGTGGAGTTGCTCGACGCCACGCTGAAAAGCTGGGGTCTGGCCAGGCCGCGTATCGCCGTCGCAGGTATCAACCCCCATGCCATGTTCGACGAAGACCGGCAGAAAATCGGCCCCGCGGTAGCCCGTGGGCGTGAGCGCGGCATCGACGTCAGCGGCCCCATCGTACCCGACGCGGTGTTCCGCCAGACCATCGAAGGCAAGTACGACGCTGTCGTCACCATGTTCCACGACCAGGGTCAGATTCCGATCAAGACGGTAGGCTTCGCAGGGGCCTGCACTGTCTATATCGGCCTGCCTTTCGTCATGCTGAACGTTCCGCACGGCACGGCTTACGACATCGCCGGCAAGGGTTTGGCCCAGCACCTGAGCATGCTGTCGGCGATCAAAACCGCAGCCCGCCTGGCGCTGGGCCAGGGGATAGTGGTCGAATGAGCGTCGGCGGCCTGAATCTGCCCAGCTTGAAATTAACGCATTGAATCGGGGAAAAGAAGTGCCCGAAAAACAACTTGCATTGGTTACTGGCGGAAGCGCCGGGCTGGGTGAATCGATCGCGCGTACGCTGGCTCGCGATGGTTTCCAGGTTGCGGTCTGTGCGCGTCGGGCCGACCGGCTCAAAGCCCTGGCGGACGATGGTTTTGCGACGCTGCAGTGCGACATTGGGTCGGCCGGGGATGTGGCGAAGCTGAAGGAGTGGGTTACCACCCGTTTCGGACGGCTCGATGTGCTGGTTAATTGCGCCGCTGTGGCGCTGAAGCGTTCGGAATTCATCGACGTGGATTTCGCCGCCGCCGAGAACCTGATCCGTATCAATGTGCTGGGCACCTTGTTGGTGACCCATTCATTGCTGCCACTGCTGGTGCGCCAGGGCGGGAGCATCATCAACTTCAGCAGCACGCTGGTGCAGCGTCCGCGCGCTGGCTCGGCAGTTTACTCAGTATCAAAAGGCGCCATCGAAGCCTTCACCAAGGCACTGGCTGTCGAGGTCGCCC
>JBCKNJ010000031.1:0-19647 GCA_038902795.1 Polaromonas sp.
GACGGCATCGTCTTCGACGGCGTGAAGTATCCTTACGTGCCGCCGAAAACGCTGCGGATTTCTCCCAAGCTGAAGTTCCACCGGGAGGCGGTGACGGACCTCGACCCCGTGACTTTCGAAGTGATCCGGCACAACCTGTGGAACGTCAACGAGGAGCACGGCGCGATGATACAGCGCCTGTCCGGCTCGCCGATCGCCATGTACGCGCTCGACCTCAATCCCTCCATCCTGACCGAGGACGCGGAGTTCGTCTATTTCGGCCCATACATGCAGTACATGTCGGGGGTCACGGACACGCAGGTGAAATGGATCCTCGAGAACCGCAGCGACAACCCGGGCATCCGCGACGGCGACATGTTCCTCGCCAACGACCCGTGGGTGGGCGCGGCGCACCAGATGGATGTGATGCTCATCTGCCCGGTGTTCTGGAAGGATGAGCTGTTCTGCTGGAGCACCAACTGCCTGCACCAGTACGACATCGGCGGCATCACGCCGGGCAGCTTCTGCCCGGCGGCCACCTCGGCCTTCGACGAGGGCATCCTGATTCCGCCGATCAAGATCATCGAGGGCAACGAGATCCGCCGGGACATCGAAGAGCTTTACCTGCGCTCGTCGAGAAAGCCCGACATGGTGGCGCTGGACTTCCGGGCGCAGCTCGCCGGCAACACCGCGGCGCGCGAGCGCATTCTCCAGCTCATCCGGCGCTACGGCGCGCCGGTGGTGAAAGGGGTGATGCGCCGCATGCTGGACAACGGCGAAAAAGCCTTCCTGGAGAAGCTGTCGCGCCTGCCCGACGGCACCTGGCGCGATCGTACCTACGTGGAATGCTGCCGCCCCGGCGACCGCGGCACCTACCCGGTGGTGATCACGCTGCACAAGCGCGGCGACAAGCTGATTTTCGAGAACGAGGGCACTGCCGAGCAGCAGGGGGCAATGAACGCCACCTACTCGGGCTGGCGCGGCTCCATCATGGTGGCGGTGAACCAGCTGCTCTGCTGGGATCAGTATTTCTCCGTGGGCGGCGCGCTGCGCCACGTCGAATTCAACCCGACGCCGGGGACGCTGAACTGCGCGAACTTCCCCGCTTCGGTCTCGACCGCGCCGACCCAGGCGATGGAAATCTCGCTGTACCCGGCCTACAACGTGCTCTCGAAAATGATGTACGGCGACCCCGACATGAGGAAGGACGTGATGTGCATCGGGGGAACGAGCCAGTGGCCGGCCACCATTTTCCGCGGCATCGACCAATGGGGCGAGCGCTACGGCTACCTCCTGATCGATCCGATCGGCGGTGCCATCGGGGCTTTTTCCACCCAGGACGGCATCTCCACCGGCGGCCAGTCGCGTACGCCGATCTGCAAGCTGCCCAACATCGAGCACACCGAGCAGAGCTTCCCGCTGCTGTTCCTCTACCGCAAGGAAGTGACCGACAGCGGCGGACCGGGCAAGTACCGCGGCGGCCTGTCGGCGGAGAGCTGCTTCATCCCCCACAACACCGACAAGATCGTCCAGGACACGCTGTCCTCGGGCAACGCCGTGCCCACGTCGACTGGCATGATGGGCGGGTATCCCGGCAGCGTGAATGTCTACCGCTTCCGCCGCGGCACCGACATCCTCAGCCGGCTGCCAGCCAGCCGCATGGTCGAGGACCTGTCGGAGCTCGAGGGCGAGGAGGTGACGCTGGGCCTGAGGCAGGAGAATTTCGAGCAGAAGCCGTCCGACGTCTATGCCGTGATGTGGTCCGCCGCCGGCGGATTCGGTGATCCCATGGAGAGGAAGCCCGACGCGGTGTTCGACGACTGGGAAAATGCGGCGGTGACGAGCGCCGCGGCGCGCGATATTTACGGCGTGGTCGTCGACGAGAAGAACGGCCGCCTCGATCTCCCTGCAACTCAGGAGCTGCGCCGCACCAAGCGTCTGGAGAGGGTTAAGAAGGCCTGCCGGAAAACGAACAAGCTGGGCGGCGCGATGCGCTTCCAGGCGACCGAGAATCTGCTCGTCCGCAGCGAAGGCAGGGCGTTGCATTACTGCTGCGTGAAATGCGACACCGACCTCGGGCCGGTCACGGACAACTACAAGGACCATTGCCTGCGCGAGGACAATTCCGTGAGCCATGCGGTGCCGTTGGCGGGCGACCCGCATCGCTACATCGACGCCCGGCCGGAGTTCCGCCAGTTCTTCTGTCCCGGTTGCGGCGCGCTCATCGAGAACGAGATCGCACTGGCCGGCGAGCCAGTGCTGCGCGACATCGAGTTGAGCGCCAGGGTGAGCTCATGAGGCTGCGCGGCAAGGTCGCGGTCGTCACCGGCACCAGCCCGAACATCGGCGGCGGCATCGCGGAGACGTTCGCCGCGGAGAGCGCGAAGCTGGTCTGCGTCGACCTCGACCCGGCGAACGCGCGCGATTGTGCAGCGGCCATCACGAAGAGCGGGGGCGCCGCGATGGCGACGCCCTGCGAAGTGACCGTCGAATCCCGTTTCCATGGACAAAATCCCCGAGCGCACCCGCTCCGCCGTTCGCGCCCCTGCTGCGCGTGTTGGAGGCGCTGAAGGCGTAAGCGCGACCCCGCCCGGCATCGGAGTTTTTGGGGTCAGAGCCCAAATGCGACTAGCCTTCGGCGATCTCGGCGGCGAAAAAGACGGTCTCGGAGAGGGTCGGATGGGGATGTGGGGGATTTGGGGCTAGGTCTTGTATTTCAACAATCCAAATTTCCTTGGGCCAACTTGGCTGTTTTTGCATGTCGTTTGTGCCGGTGGGCAGGATGGGCAGGATGGGCAGGTAGGATGTCAATCGGCTTTTTTTGGCTTTGGCAGGGAGTCGTAATAGTCACGTGCCGCTATCCATGCGGAGACAATCGGCTTCCTCTTGCGTGCATCCTTTTTATATTGCCACCATGCTTCAAAAGGATTTTTGGCAGCATTCCATGTGTCTTGCCAAAGACCTTCATTGGCCTTCGATACCTTTGATTGAAAATCAAACCCTGCTTTTGCCGTTGCGAGAATTTCTTTATTGCGTGTAGCCTGTCTAAGCGAGCACTGCTCAATATGCGCAGCCACCTCAGCGACAAACGCCACAGCCTTCCGCGTTGCCAGACCGGCAAGCAGGACGGGCACGTCTTTCGGAATGCGATGCGCCGGAATCTGGCCGTCCCTCAACTGCGCAACAGTAAACCCTGCCAGTGAAACGGTGAAGGTATCAAACCGCACTACATCAATAAAATCGGTCGCATCATTGAGATCGGACCGCCCGTTGATGGCTTTGCCGAAGACATTGGCTTGCCCCAGTTCGGTGTGCTCCCACAGCCGACGCGCAGAAATGCCCAAGTTGCAGTTTTGGAACTGCAATTCCAGCTTTTTCGATGGCTCGCTCATTTGGGATGCAACCGCCTCATTGGTGGCAGGGGATTTGGTTGCCCGAATTTTTCCCGCTGGATTGGGTACGGGGTTGCGGAAGCGATCGGTTTCATAGAGGTCACTTTTTCAGTATTCGCTAATTTTCGATGCTAATTATCGAAAGTAATTATCGAAGTATTGACCACATTGGCCTACACCAATACATTACACGATCCCGGGCCGGCTGAGGAAGCCCCGCATGGCTTGATGGGCAGCATGAGCCGCAAAGGCAACTGCTGGGATAACGCGGTGATGGAGCGATTCTTCCTGAATTTGAAGATGGAACGCGTATGGCAAAAAGACTACGCCATTGACGAAGAAGCCATCACGGACGTAGCCGACTACATCGTCAACTTCTACAACGCTGTGCGTCTGCATTCAACACTGGGCAACTTGTCACCCATTGCTTTCGAGCATCAATCGGCAACTAAAAAACTTATCGCACTGTCCGAAAAAACTTGACCGCCACATGTAAGAAATATTGATAAGTCTATAAACCTGCCAAAAGAGCTGCAACTTCAGCCTGCGCCGGAAACTTGTCGCCCAATTTAGTCAACTCGTCCAATTCTTTCCTGGCCAGATCCTTCTTTCCGCCTTTGATGTGAATTTTCGCCAAGTTGAGCTTGAACAAGGCGTTTTGCGGCTGCTGGGCTAGTGCTTTGTTTTGGAGCTCCACCGCCTTTGCATAGTCGCCCTTGTCAGAGAGCAATTCGGCCAAGGTGTCCATGAAAGCCGGCTGATTGGGGGCCATAGTATTGGCCTTCTCGGCAAAGGCAATCGCTCCGTCTCTATTCAGTTTTCCGCTCACCCATGCCAGATTGTTGTAGGCGATCGCGTTATTGGGCTGCAGCGTGATCACAGCCGCATAATTCTTTTCGGCACTGCCGTAGTCTTTGCGCGCAATGGCGCGGTCGCCCAAGTAAAACAGGAAGGCTGCATCTTTGGGGTTGTCCTTCTGCCAGGTAGCTGAAAATTTGTCTGCTTCCGCGCCTTTAGCGGCAGCCGACAAAACAGAGTGCAGCTTTATTGCCAGCTCAGGCGAATTCACCTGCTTCAGCCCGACGCGATAAGCCGTTGCAGCGCTATCCCAGTTTTTCTGCGCGGCGTTGATGTCGCCTTCCAATACATAGCCTGCCGCTTCCTTCGGCCGTTGCTTCTGCACCGTGCGTGCTGTCGTCAAGGCCTCCTTGAACTTCTTGCCCTCCAGATCGAGCACGATCAGCGCACGTTGCGCTTCCAGCAGGTCAGGCTTGATCTCCAGCGCTTTTCGGAGGCTTTGCACCGCGGCATCCTTGTTTTTTCCAGCCATGTGCGCGCCAGCCAAGCGCAAATGAGGTAGAGGTGACAGCGGTTGCATACCGGCCAACTTGTTGTAACTGGTAATGGCTTGGTTCAATTCCCCTGCTGCCTGCTGTGTGCGGCCCAATGCATCCAGCACCTCGGGGCTGTCTGGCAGCGCCGCTGCTGCATTTTGTGCAGCCGACGAGGCTGCTCTGACATCCTTGTTACGCAGATGGAAATCGATCAAAAGCAAACGCGGCGCCGCATCAGTGGGGTTGGCTGCCACAGCGTTTCCAATCAGCTTACCGACTTCATCATTTGTCGCCCCTGACCGAGCTGCGATCTCGGCCAACGCCAAAGCTGCCCGGCTATTTTTAGGGTCTTTGGTCAACACGGCCTCGAAGCGCTTCTTTGCATCCTCAGGTTTCTTGTCAGCCATGTCCATGGCTGCCAGACTGACCACTGCCGGAAAGTAGGACGGATCAATCGTCAACGCTCGCTCAAAACTCTTTCTCGCACCGGCAATGTCTTTTTTATCCAATAGGGTTCTAGCCCGCAGGTGGGCTGCCAACGGCTTGTCTGGCTGCTTCTTCTCAAGCCCGTCGATGGCCTTCAAAGCCAGGTCGAACTCTTGACGTCTCAAGTGCACGCTAATCAACGCCAAGTCTGCTGTCGTACCCGTGTCAGACATGACAATGTCTTGCAACTCGGCCAATGCCAAGTCGACCTGCCCAGCCATGAAATGTGTCAGGGCGAGCGAGGTTCGGTTTCTGCTGTTCTTGGGGTTCTGCTGGGTTGCCTTCGTGAAGTACTCCGCCGCCTGTTTGATATCCCCGTTTTGTAAATAAACCTCGCCCGCCACTGACAACAGTTCAGGATCGACGTTCTCCTTCTTGAGGCCCGGGAGCAACGCTGCCATCGCCTTGGCTGTTTGTCCTGAGCGCAGATAGGTCACGACAAGCAGCCGTCGGGTCAATGCAAGCTCGGGCGCCAGCTGCACCGCCTTGCTCAAGTAACTTTCAGCCTGCAGCAGTGAATTGAGTTGCAGCTCAACGGCACCGGCCAACTGCAAACCTTGAATGTTATTGGGGCTGGCTTTCAGAACCTGAAGCGCCAGTTCTCTGGCCAATTTAAAATCCTTATTTTGAAAGGCTAGTTGAGCCTCAAGGTATTTCGTTTGTGGATGTTGAGGTGCAAATTTCTTTATTTGTTCGACTTGCGTGGCCGCGTCGGTAAGATTGCCTTGTTGCAGCAACAGCGTGGTAACTGCGGCATGGCCCACCAGAAAATCCGGCTTGAGTTCAACCGCCCTGCGATAGGCCGCGAGTGCGTCAACGACCTGGTTTTTCGCATATAGCAAGATGTCGCCTTTGAGTTTCCAGGCCTCAAAACTTTTGGGCGATTTGACGATCACCTCATCTGCCAGCGCCAGCGCTCCGTCAAAGTCGCGCTGCACGGCCTTTTGTCGCGCCTGCGCAATCAGGGCCGGCGCATAGCCGGGATCGACCAGCAAGGCAGCGTTCAAGGCCGCTTGCGAAAGCTCAACATTGCCCTGTAAGCCATAGGCAGATGAGAGCGATATCTGGAGACTTGCTTTGGCGGATGCTTGACTTAGCTCCATCTTGGCGAATTCATCTATCAATTTCTTGGCTTGCCCTTGCGCCAGCATGGCCCGGGCCAATTGTGGAGCCACCAAGTCTTGCGGGTGCTTCAATTCAAGGGCCTTGCGCAATTCCAGTTCGGCACCAACGGGGTCCCGGCTTTCCAGAAGCGTCGTCCCCAACAAGAAGCGGGCTTCCGGCAAGTCCGGATTGCTCTGCAACGCATTCTTGATCTGAATGATCGCTGCCTTGCTGTCATTTTTTGCCAAATAGTCTTTGGCAGAGATGAGCATGGTTTCAGGCTTATCCCCACAGGCGGCAAGCAGCAACGTCAGCATCAAGGCCGACAGGGCCGTATAAGTCTTTAAATTTTTGGCGTTCATTTTTATAACCTGAAATGTAAAACTATAGACCAAGCAAACTACCTCAAACCTAACCGGTGCATCAAATCATAAAGCGTGGGACGACTCACCCCCAGCAATTCAGCCGCCTTGACCATGTTGCCATTGACGCGGCCCAGCGCCGCAATAATGGCCCGTTTCTCTGCGTTGTCACGAATCAGGCGCAGATCGAGGGAATTGTCAACTTCATCCAGGACGACATTTTTCAAACCAATGTCGGCGCTGGTAATCTGGTTGCCTTCAGCCATGATGGTGACGCGTTTGATGCAATTTTCAAGTTCGCGGATGTTGCCTGGCCACAGGTGCAATTCAATCGCCCTGACGGCATCTTCCCCAAGCGTCATGGAAGACCGATTTTGCTCTTCTGCAAAGCGCCTGACAAAGGCATGCGCCAGCAACGCTGCATCCCCCACACGGGCACGCAACGGCGGGATGTTGACGACTATTTCAGCCAGCCGGTAATACAAATCTTCGCGAAACCGGCCTTCTTTTCTGAGCGCATTCAAATCCTGATGCGTCGCACACACGATTCGGACATCGACCGGTATTTCTTGCCGGCCACCCACCCGTTCGATGGTTCTTTCCTGCAAAAAGCGCAGTAGTTTGGCCTGCAATGAAAGTGGCAAATCTCCAACCTCGTCCAGCATCAAGGTTCCGCCATTGGCCGTTTCGATCTTGCCCAGGGTCATCTTTGCCGCTCCGGTGAAAGCGCCTTTTTCGTAGCCAAACAATTCGCTTTCCAGCAGATTCTCCGGAATGGCGGCGCAGTTGATGGCAACAAATTTCTCCGCCCGCCGGGGTGAGGACTGGTGCAGGCCGCGTGCCAGCACCTCTTTGCCCGTGCCGCTTTCGCCCAGCAACATGATGGTGGCATTGCTGCTCGCCACTTTCTCAATCGTGCGGCAGACACGCAGCATCTCAGGGTCGCGCGTTAGCAAGCCCGACAAGGCATCCGGCTGGTACCGCTGCTGCAGCCGTCGGTTTTCGCTTTGCAGCTCAAACAACCGGAAGGCACGCTCGACTGTCAGGTTGAGCAATTCGGGCTCGAACGGCTTCGCGAAAAAATCATAGGCACCCATGGCAACGGCACGCAAGGCGTTGGCCTGATCGTTTTGCCCGGTCAGAACAATCACTTTGATGTCGGGGTCGAAAGCCAGTATTTGCGCAAGCAGCCGAAAGCCCTCAGACACCGCGTCGGAATCAGGCGGCAGCCCCAGATCCATGGTGACCACCGCCGGTGCGCTTTTGCGCAACTGCAACAACGCGCTTTCCCGGTCATGGGCGGTCACCGACTCGAACCGGTCAAGCGACCACTTGATCTGCTTTTGCAGGGCCAGGTCGTCTTCAACGATCAACAAGGAACGGGGTTTTTCGGATGTCATGCGGCCTCCAGCGAGTGAAGGTCTGATTGGTTCTGTATTTCAAACAACGGCAAGCATATTTCAACCCTCGTTCCTTGCCCTGGTTCGCTATCCACAACAATCCTTCCCCCCAACTCCTGCACATACTGGAAGCTCTCATAAGCGCCAATCCCCATGCCTGCCTGCTTCGTGGTCTGAAAGGGCTTGAACAGGCGATCCCGAATGAAATCCTGCGACATGCCCTGCCCGGTGTCACCCACCACGATTCTGGCCAGACCACTCAAACGATCCAGATGGAGCCAGACGCGCCCGCCAACGTCCGTCGCATCAAAAGCATTTTGCACAACATGTCCGATGATCCGCTCCAATCGTTCCTCATGTCCACGGGTCACGACCGACTCCGACAACCGAACTTCAAGCGTTCTGCCGCGCCCTGCCGCAACGGCCTCAATGCGGCGGATGATTCCACCCAGTTCCACCCCAAATGCCTTCCCTGGCGGCGTGGCCCCCTCCCGCAACTGGAGCATCAGTTGGCGCATTCTGACAAGTGAGTTCTCAACTGTCATCAGCATGTCTTGTTGAAATTCAGGGTTATCGCCCAAGCGTTTGGCATTTTTCATCATCAGTGAGAGCTGCGTCACAATGTTTTTCAAATCATGCACCACAAAGGCCGACATGCGATTGAATGCGTCAAACTTGCGTACCTCCAGCAGTTCTTCCGTGGCTTGCATCTGCGCCAGAAAACTGGCCGCCTGCCGGCCAGCCGTTTTTAACAAATCATTGACCTCCCAGTTAACATCCACCCGCGTGCGCGCACTGGCCAGCACTACAAAACCAATCATTTCGTCCCCCACCATAAGCGGTACGATCAGCCAGGCATGCGCCAGCCCCTGCAGCCAGGCCGGCAGCTTCAGTTGCCCGTAGCGCCGGGAATATGACCGGTACTCTTCGAGGTTGATCACCCAGCCGCTGGTCGTCATGAAGTGGCACAGGGGCGAGTTGGCGTCTTCCTTTTCCAGCGTTTGCGCCAGGTTCCAGCGTGCCGTTTGACTGAATGCAGCCTCTCCCCTGGTTTTCATCCACAGCCCGCCGGCCGGACTCTCCAGCATGTCCGCCAAGCCGCGAATGACCTGCTGCCCCATTTCTTGCGGGGAATTTTTGGCAGACAAAGTGCGCGTGAATTTCAGCCATTCCTCGCGGTAATCAAAGCGGTAGCGGAAAAAATGCTTCCCCAAAAAAACCCGCAGCTTGGCACGCATGGAGCCGGACAGGCCCAGGATCATGAGGACGATCAAGGCAAGGAACACCAGACCCAATTGAAGTGCACGTCCCCATTCGCCCCCAAAGTAACGCACGTAGTAACCAACACTCGATATGAATAGCAAATAAATGCCAGCGATCAGCAGGGTTGCCGAAAAAAAAGCCGCCTTGGGTGAAACGCGAATTTTTGAAATCCAGTCGCTACGCCGGGAAATCGAAAGCAACAACAACGGCACGATCAAAGTGTGCACAGCGCCACGAATGCTCAAAGAGTCACCGTCGAGGCGATTGAACAAAACAGCCTCTGAAAACAAATACAAGTCGAACAAAAACGCACCGACCAAGCCAAGGCACAAGGGCTTGATATTCCAGCGCGAATCTTCCGTCACATTGCGGAACACCTGCTCCAGCAAGACCATGGCAAAAACCGGCAATGCCATCGAACTGAACAGGACCAATCTTGAGGCGTCTCCTAAAACGTTGATGCGCAGTGCGGCAAAAGACAGCGCCAGTAGTCCAAAGAACACCACTGCGGCAGAAACTGGTGCCATCCAGGTCATACCTGCGGGCGCGCTCTGTGCTTGATTCGGCCGAAGCAGGATCAGCAAAAAAGCAAACCAGGAACCGTAGCGCAGCAGGTCAAATAATGTGCTGAACAACAAAAACAGAGGCTTGCCAGTCAATAGAAACGTCAGCCCAAACCAGCCCCACAGCGCGCTCCATGTGACTGCTGCAAACAACGTGGTTTTGGACCACTCACGCGCGGAGCGCAAGTAGCCGAGCTGGAGCAGCCGCAGCGCAAAGGCCGAATAGACTAAACCAACCAGGCCATAGCTCCACGCCGTCAAGACAAAATTACCGCTATCCATGGTTCAACAACTTCAGCAGTATCACTGCGCACCCTTACCCGTCAGGACCACACCCACAGTTTCAAAAAGCACAACAAGATCAAGAAACAAGGAGTGGTTTTTGACGTAGTAAAGATCGTACTGGAGTTTTTCAACCGAGTCTTCGACTGAAGCCCCATAGTGGTAGCGCACTTGTGCCCACCCCGTTACGCCCGGCTTGACACTTTGGCGCACCGCGTAATAGGGCATCTCCTGCGTCAGCTGATCCACAAAATAAGGTCGCTCTGGGCGTGGCCCCACCAGACTCATGTCGCCGCCAAGCACACTGAATAACTGCGGCAACTCGTCAATACGCCACTTGCGGATCGCCCAGCCGACCCGCGTAACCCGGTCATCAGAAGCCAAGGCCCAGCGCGGTTTGCCGTCTTTCTCGGCATCGGTACGCATGCTGCGGAATTTCACCACGTTGAAAAGTCGGCCGTTCAGACCCACCCGTTCCTGCAGGTAAAGAACCGGGCCATCGCTCTCCAGCAGTATCAAAATACCAGTCACCAACATGATGGGTAATGACAGCAGAATCAACAACGTCGCGCACACAATGTCGAAAATACGTTTGATCACCTTGCGCACCAGACCTTGGTCAAATCCGTCTCCAAATATGAGCCACCCCGCAGACACAGAGTCAAGCCTGATCTGACCCAATGTTTTTTCAAAGTAGGTTGCAATGTCAACGACCCGCACACCACGCAGCTTGCAATCCAGCAACTCACGCATAGGCATACTGCCGCCACGTCGCTCGCTTAAGGCGACCACGATTTCATCGACCTGCTCTTCCAGCATAATGTCAGGCAGCGACTTTTTCGACGACAAAAGTCCCTGTGCAGAGACCGCAGTCACCGCCTCATTGGGGCCGACGTAATACCCCACCAAGTCAACGTTGGAGTCTGAATTTTTCATTGCTCTGCCAACCAGCGTGGCACGTTCACCCGAGCCATATACCAATACACGCTGACGCATCAGGCCTCTCGACGTGGTGGCGTGGGCCACATAAACCCTGTTAACCAGCATAACAACCAGAGCGGCCACCAGCGCGAGCACACAAATCTTTTCATCTTCCAACCTGAGAGGCGACAAACGAAAGATGCCATAGGCCAAGGGTAACGACAGGCACAACGACAACACGGCACGGGTGCGCGCCTGCCACAAGGTGTGGCTACGAACGCGCTGGTAAAACCCGAGACCCCCATTGATGACCACTATGCCGACGGCCAGCAACAAAGACGTACCCGCAACGCTAGACGAGACTGAAGCCGGATCAGCCACCTGAGACAGGATCGCTACTACCACGGCAGCCAGCACCAAACCAAGATCAAAAAAGACCTGTAAAAACGTACGCTTGTGAAAATAATGATTAAATACTTTTATCACGTTCAGTTCCCCTTTTCCCATATTAAAATCCGCCGCCGCGCGGCACTTACTTTCAATTACGAATCCACTGCCTCCAGCCGACTCGTCAACAGTTTCACGCCCACGCCAGTTCGGTCGCCATGGGCCTCGATGCGCACGATCTGGCCCTGCGCCTTGAGCTTCATGGGGCCGCCGGGGGTGTCGAGATCGATTTCAATATTGATCACATCGCCCACACGCTGCGCGCTGGTGGTCGCGTAAAACAGGCCGGAGGCACTGATGTCGCGCAGGACGGCGCTTACTCCGCCGTCCAGTTGTATTGGCAGGCTGGCCGGTTCGCGGGGTTCGATGCGGAGCTCTTTCCATGCTTTTTTCATGGGCCAAGTGTGAAGCAAGGGTGCTTTCTTGGCATGGGCGGATACTCTCTTTTTTGCTGTGAATTAAATACTAGTAAAAGACGCGTTATCCGGCACAAATGTCATGGGAGGTGTGGCCAAAACCCACAGGCGAGAGTGCTTACAAATTGCAATAGTTGCTATCATGCGTCTCGCACATCGTTTCAAAATCACTAACTGACATGGCGAAACGTCAACCCAATTCATGAATTTTTTGCGCCCTGCCAGTACCCTCACCCCGACCCTCTCCCACAAGTGGGAGAGGGTGAGAAGCGTCGCTTCGCGAATTTCACGTTAAGAGCCCATGCTCAACCTAGAAACTCCCCCTATTCGGGTCCAGTTGGTGGCCTTGCCGCTCGTGCTCTGGGGTCTGGAGCGGCTGGTGGAAAGCGCTCAGCCCCGGCTGGTGTTGGCGGGCGCGGCGACGTCGGTGACGCAGTGCCTGCTGTCACTGCAGCACCATGCCGTGGACGTGGTGGTGCTGGACCTGGACAGCGAGGACGGCACCGATTCGCTGGCTGACTTGCACCGCCAGACCAAGACGAAGATTCTGGTGATCACCGGGTCGCACAATGTGAGTCTGCACGACAGTGCGGTACTGGCCGGTGCGCGCGGTGTGGTGGACAAGCGGGAGGCCACGCCCACTTTGCTCAAAGCGATAGAGCGGG
The DNA here is from genome assembly GCA_038902795.1 of Polaromonas sp. Taxonomy (GTDB): domain Bacteria; phylum Pseudomonadota; class Gammaproteobacteria; order Burkholderiales; family Burkholderiaceae_C; genus Polaromonas. The sequence continues at coordinate 12,615 of JBCKNJ010000031.1, forward strand.
TGCATGAAGGCGAGATCTGGATTGACCGCAACGCCACGAGCCGGATTTTCATGGCGCTAGCCCGAAAAAAGGTGGCCCATGACCCGGTACAACACAAAATCGCCAGCCTGACGCTGCGTGAGCGCCAAACCGTTGCGTCCCTGGTCAGCGATGCTTCGGCCCCGGGCAAGGTGGTGGCCGAGCGCTTGAACATCAGCGAGCACACGCTGCGCCACCACTTGACGTCGATTTACAGCAAACTGGGCCTGATCAACCGGGTGGACTTGTACGCTTTTGCGCACAAGCACGGGCTGTCCAACGGCCCTTAATGTCGCAAATCAGGCAGTTTCCGGGTGATGCCAGCATTGAGCAGATCGAGGCAGAAATGGCGGAAACCCAGTTGATGAGTCTGCACGAGGGCAACATTGCCCGCTATCGACTGCCCTACAAGCCGTCGCCGTCGGCCCGGCACCTTGCAGTGCCATTGTTTACGGCAGCTTTCCGGCACGTGCGTGAAGGGGATCCCATTTGAATTGAAAACAGTGCCAAAAGATAAACCAGAAAAGCCACTCTGGGCACATCCATCAGGCTGCTGACCAGCCCCACCAGCAACGCCGCGCACAATGAAGCCGCCAGATAAGGGGACAATTCGCAGCCTCTGGCACGGCCGAACACCAGATGCCACAGGGCATACGCCATCAGCGCGACAAACAACATCAAACCCACGCCTCCCCGCTCAACCAGCACTTCAAGCAACAGGTTGTCTATATGCCACGGCACAAAGTAGGACTGTGCCGCCGGGAACCAGTGCGCCATGCCGCTGGAGAAGTTGCCATTTTCAAGTGGCGGCTGTGAATACGGCCCCATCAACCTCAGATTGTCAAAATCGGCCAGCCCACCCACATTGACGACTGACAGCGAGAACATCGACAAGCGTGGCGCATACCAGGGGCCACCCGCCAAAGCAGCGCCCGTAAGCGGCAGCACCATGTGTTGCCACTCGGTCTTGCCGGGCACCACGCGAATGAATGCCGCCTGGCAATTGCCGTCATAAAGCAAATGTCTTTCGCACAACGCCAGGTAAACGTCGGCTTGCCTCTGAACCCGCACATCCAGACTGACGCGATGCCGTCCGTTCGACAGATTGGTCACGCGCTGCGTCAAGGCATACTGTCCGCCCAATTCTTTCAAGGTAGCAGGCCCTCGCACGGTCACAAAAGCATTGGCTGCCCGGTCCGGCTCCTGCTCATCACGCAACTTCACAGCACCCGAAAATTCGCCTTGAGGAACATGGCCCGCATAGTTTGCCGGTAGTCGGCCAAGGCCCTTCCCCAACAGCCAGTCGGCAGGGCCATCCAGCAAATCAAGGCCATGCTGCCAATGCTTAATGCGGCTGCGCAAATCCCGGTCGGTGCTGGTCAGGCGCTCCATCATGAATGAGCCGCCCCCCAGTACCGCTGCCACCTCTGCCGTCAGTGCCAGCATCAGCATCAGGCTGGCCTTCGCACGCCAGCCCTCGGGCCAGTGGCGTCGCCATAGAGGACCTAACAACGCCCGCGCGTTGAAGCCCGTCATTTGCGCCCGCAGCAACACACCCAGCAATAGCAATGGGGCGGCAACCGCCAGGTAAACCCCACGGGAAAACGTCGTCAGGCATGCATAGCCCGTCAGCAAGGCGAGCGCGGCGGCAGCAGCCCAATACAGGGGGCGTTGCGCCGTGAACAAGGCCCACACCACAAACGGCGTCGCCAACGCCAGGTAAGCATCAATCGCCGCGCCGCCCACATGCATTTCCCAAAACAGGGCAACCGTGCGGTAGGGCGTGGAAAAATCCAGCAACCCGGGAAACGCGGCCCGTTCCCACAAAACCGCCAACGTGACCAGCGTCAGCCCCGCCACCATGCCGCGCGCCAGCCGCTGACGCGCAAGCGCTGCGGAGTGGTCGAGCGCGCGTCGCAGCAAGGGAACAAAAAGCAGCGCAAAGCCCAGACTCTTGAACACGCGCACACTGTTCAGCGCATCGCTATACCCGGCATACCAGTCAAAGGTAAAGCCACCAGCGTCCGCGAACCCGCGCAACAACGCCAATAGGCCAGTGATACCGAGAAGAGCGAACAGACCCAGCAGGGCCATCGACCGCCGCGAAACATGAGCAATTTTTGTCTCGCCGCTTGATCGCAACGACCAGGCCAAACGCCCATAGCCTCCTGCCAGGGCGCCCAGCAGCAAGATGTCGAACTCCTCAAAAACCAGCCAGCCGGTCCAGGGCGAAAAGTTCAGAAACGGCAGGCAGGCGGGCACCACCAAGAGCCAGATGCCAGGCCGCCACAGCATCAGGAGGCACCAAGCCCAAAAAACCAGCAACGCCGCCATCGGCCATAAAGGGTGGTGCCAAGCCAGCGCCGCCCCGGCAAATGAACTGCCCAAGGCCACCAGCAGCCAGGTTGGATTTTTCAGTGGTCTGCCCCTAAACAAGAACTTCAAGACAAGCCGGATGCCCCAAAAACCCCTGCGGGCTAGCGCTTGCGCCATACGCGCCCGACTGGAACACCACCACCAAATCACCGACCTGCGCCACGGGCAAGGTCATACGGTCGGCCAGCAGGTCCAGCGGGGTACACAAAGGCCCGACCACCGACGCTGTTTCCTTTTCTTGTCGATCAACCCGGTTGCCAATCGTGACGGGGTAGTTTTTGCGCACCACCTGTCCAAAGTTGCCGGACGCTGACAAATGGTGGTGCAAACCGCCGTCCGCGACCAGATACACCTGCCCGCGCGAGATCTTGCGGTCCACAATGCGCGCCACGTAAACCCCGGCTTCGCCTACCAGATAACGGCCCAGTTCGATCACCAACGCGGCTTCGGGCAGCTCGTCATGCGCCCGTTGGACGAGGCCGGCCAGGTTGTCGCCAATAGGCCCTAAATCCAGCCTTTGCTCACCCGGAAAGTAGGGAATGCCAAAACCACCGCCCAAATTCAGAAAGCGCACCGACGCAGGCGCGTGCTGTGCCAGCCGCAGCGCCAACTCGTAGGATTTTTGCTGGGCTTCACAGATAGAGTCTGAGCGCAAATTCTGCGAACCGGCAAACAAATGAAAGCCTTCAAACGCCAGGCCGGCGCGGCCAATGTTGGCCAGCAGCGCGGGCATCTGCTCCACATCCACGCCAAATTGCTTGGGGCCACCGCCCATTTTCATGCCCGAACCCTTGAGTTCAAAATCCGGGTTAACCCGCACCGCCACCCGGGCTGGCAGGCCCAGCTCGCTGGAGATCGCCTCCAATGCCACCACTTCACGAAACGACTCCACGTTGATCAGCACGCGCGACGCCACCGCCTGGCGCAATTCGGCGTCGCGCTTGCCAGGCCCGGCAAAGCTCACCTCCAGCGGGTCGGCACCGGCATCCAGTGCCACCTTCATCTCCCCCGCAGAGGCCACATCAATACCGTCCACCAAGCCGGCCATCAAGCCCACCACGGCGGGCATCGGGTTGGCCTTCATCGCGTAGTGCAACTTGACCCTCTGAGGTAGCACCTCGCGCAGCGCTGCCACCCGTGCGCGCAGCAGCGAGCGGTCGTAAGCATAAAAAGGCGTTTGCCCGACCCGAGCGGCGAGCAGTGATAAACACTCGCCCCCGACTAACAGTTCGCCATCGCGCACGGAGAACTGATTCATGGGGGCATGCACGGGCAATTGGCGTTCAGTGATCAACATAGGTTTGCTCTAACTTAGGTTTCATTCCATTTTCAGATCGATAAGGACCCCAAAAACCCGTTGCGCTCAACCCACTCGGTTGACAGCAGTTTGCGGTCGATCTTGCCATTGGGGTTGCGCGGCAAGGGCCCTGCAACGATCTCAATGCCGGCTGGCACCATGTAGGCGGGCATCCGGGTACGGCATTCAGACATCAAGTCATTTAGACCTCTAGCCCCCGTCCCTATTGCATAAGTAGCTATCACATGTATAGCTTGACCCAAGCTAGGATGATCCACACCAAAGGCCACGCACTCCCCCACCAGTTGGGTCGCATACAAGATTTCTTCCACCTCGGTGGGGCTGACCCGGTAGCCGGATGTTTTCATCATTTCATCGCGTCGGCCAATGAAATACAAGAAACCCTCGGCATCCCGGCGCACCGTATCGCCTGAGAAAACCGCATATTCCGGCAACTGCAAGCCGGGTTGCCGACCCGGCGCATCTGAGGCCATTAACTTGTAACGCTCCGCCGTCTTCTCGGCATCGTTCCAGTAACCCATGCCGACCAGCGCACCGCGGTGCACCAGTTCGCCAGGCTCTTCCGGGCTGCAGGCAGACCCGTCTTCGCGCAACACCAGAATTTCTGCATTCGGGATAGCCTTGCCAATCGAATCCGGACGCCGGTCAACCTCTTCCGGAGGCAGGTAAGTTGAGCGAAAAGCTTCCGTCAGGCCATACATCAGGAACGGCTTGGCCTTGGGCACCCTCTGGCGCAGCAAATTCAGCGTCTCAAGTGGCATGCGTCCGCCAGTGTTGGCGAAATAGCGCAGGCTCTCGTTGAGGGAGGCGGGCCACTCCAATTGCGCCAACTGAATATAGAGCGGTGGCACCGCAGTCAGACCGCTCACGCCTTCGCGCTCCATCGCTTTCAGCACATCGCGCGGCATCAGGTAATTCAGCAACACCACCCGCGCGCCCGCATGAAACGCCGTGGTGAGCTGGCTGAACCCCGCATCAAACGACAGGGGCAGTGCCGCCAGTAGCGTGTCTTGCGGACTGTTCTCAAGATAAGACGCCACACTCTTGGCCCCCGCCACCATATTGCGATGCGACAACACCACCCCTTTGGGTTTGCCAGTACTGCCAGAGGTGTAAAGAATGGCGGCCATATCCACATCAATCACCCGGTGGCCAGGCCGTGGGCGACTGCTCAGCAAGTCGTGCCAGCAGGTCAACACCAAGGGGCCTGTGACGCTCACGTCGGCCTGGGCTGCACTGGCAACCCAATCGGTCAGCACCACATGGCGCAAATCATGGCACTCAGACAAAACGTCTTTCAGCAAGGCGAGCCGCTCCGGCGAAGTCACCAGCACGCGGACATTGCAGTCACGCAAAATGAAGGCCACCTGTTCCGGTTTGAGCAGTGGATTGACCGGCACAAAAACCGCCCCGGCCGCTGGCGCGCCAAAACTGGCAATGACGGTCTCAAATCGCTTTTCAAGATAAATCGCCACCCGTTCACTGCGCGCCAGGCCCAGACCCAACAAGCCAGCGGCAAACTGGCTGACGCTAGCGTTCAGATCAGCGTAACTCAAATGTGAGGTGCCACTGGTCAGCGCAATCGCCTGCGGCGAACGCTGGGCAGTCAGGGCAATCAGCTCTGGCAAGAGTGTGGATTCAGTCATAAAATTCAAATATGGCCACGGCAATTGAGAAAACGCATGCGGACAAAAAACATCTCACAATCCGCATCAGCCTTTAGACCCTAAAATAATCCGGGTCGACCAAATCGCCTCTCAAGGAGTTTTAATTGAACATAACACAAGAAGTACTTCGTATTGTTGACGAAGTTCTAAGTTTGAATGGGCGCACAGCCACCTTCACGCGCGACACAGCGTTGCTGGGCACCATTCCCGAGTTAGATTCGATGGCGGTTGTTACGCTCATCACGACGCTTGAAGAACAGTTTGGCCTGGTGGTTGACGATGACGACATTGATGGATCAACCTTTGCCACGGTTGGCTCGCTGACTGACTTTGTCAGCGGCAAACTAGCTGCCTGACGGCCCACGCCTGTGCCGCCAGAGGCTTTTTTTCTGCCTGCCACGTCGACTGGGAGCGGACAGCGGTTTTGCCTGTTTTACCCGGCTCAAGGCGATGCAAAAGACGCCTCAATTCGCGGCCAGATACTCTACATCCATCCCTTTGCCGAAGAGATGAACAAAGCCCGCCGCATGGCAGCTCTGCAGGCGCGTGCCCTGGCAAGGTCCGGATTTGAGGTTCTGCAAATCGACCTGCGCGGCTGCGGCGACAGTTCCGGAGACTTCGGCGATGCAACTTGGCAAAGCTGGGTGAGCGACGTGGTGCAAGGGTGCCATTGGCTACGTAGCCGAAGCAACGCGCACGGCGTGAGTTCAGACCATGTAGCGTTGTGGCTGTGGGGCCTGCGCGCCGGCTGCCTGCTGGCGGTCCAAGCAGCCAGCCAACTGAGCGAAGCCTGCAACTTTCTGTTCTGGCAAGCACCCTCTGCAGGCAAGCCGCTGCTGCAACAATTCTTGCGCCTCAAAGTGGCTGGAGACATGCTGGGTGGCCAGGCAAAGGGCGTCATGGATGGGTTGCGCCAGCAGTTGGCCGATGGCGTGGCGGTAGAAATTGCCGGCTACCTGCTCTCGCCTGGCCTTGCATCTGGCCTGGAGCAAGCGGCCCTTGTGCCCCCTGCTGGCAGGGGTCAAGCGCAGCGTCTGGAATGGTTTGAATTGTCGACACGCGAAGACGCGAGTTTGAGCCCGATCTCAGCCAACACCGTCGCCCAGTGGCAGCAAGCGGGGTTTGCCGTTAGCAGCCACATCGTGCGTGGCCCGGCGTTCTGGCAAACCACTGAAATTGAAGACGCTCCGGCACTGATTGCCGCCACCACGGCAGCCCTCTTGAACACGCTCAACCGGTTCAACACGGCCGCATGAACTACAACACGATTTGGGAGTTTTCACTTATCCCATTTTCAATTTCGCCGGACTGCAGCCACGTCAAACGAGTCGTATTGATCCTGGGTACTTGGCCACAATTTTGTCGGACGTAACAAAAAACCTCTCCATGTCATCGCCCCCCATGCGGTCGAAATCATCGGGCACCTGCATCATGCCTTTCATGAAGCCCAGCCGGTTCGTTGCCCCCCATCTTCGGCATTGACTGCCGTGACCTTGACTACCGGCTTCCCGGCCTTCGCGATGAGTCGCGATAGATGTGTTTTCGCTTCATGAATGTTGACGATTTGCATAAGGCTTCCAAGTAAACTAAGTCACATGACTAAGGCTACTTTATTTTCGTGTGTGCCGTGCATGGCACGAATCCAGCCGGGTGA
>JBCKNJ010000032.1:0-19601 GCA_038902795.1 Polaromonas sp.
TAAGGACAACATCCCCAGCCAGATTTGTGAGAAAGGCGCGCGCAACCATCCGCTGAGCGCAGAACAAAAGGCATCGAACACGGAAAAATCCAGAGTTCGTGTGCGAGTCGAACATGTCTTTGGCGCACAAGCCCAGATGGGTGGGCACATCGTGCGCACCATTGGCCTGCTGCGTGCGCGGGTCAAGATAGGCATGATGAATCTGGTGTACAACATGGTGCGTTTGGGGCAATTGCTCAGACGCGACGGGAGAGGTGCGTCCGCTGTGGCATGAAATGGCAGAAATGCCTAAGAAATAAGCAGAAACCGCGCAGTATTAACCCGAAAATCGGGTGGATTGCGGAAAAATTGTAAAACGTTAAAATAGAGCACGGCTAAATCGTAATTTTAGAGGTGCCCTTATGTCATTAACCATCCACGTCGATGTTGTCAGCGCAGAAGAGTCCATCTTCTCCGGCGAAGCCAGGTTTGTGGCTTTGCCGGGCGAGGCGGGCGAGCTGGGCATTTACCCACGCCACACGCCGCTGATTACCCGCATCAAGCCCGGCGCCGTGCGCATTGAAAAAGCCGACGGCACTGAAGAATTCGTGTTCGTGGCCGGCGGCCTGCTCGAAGTGCAGCCGCACTGCGTCACCGTGCTGAGCGACACCGCCATCCGCGGCAAGGACCTCGACGAAGCCAAAGCCAGCGCCGCCAAGGCCGCTGCGGAGGAAGCGCTGAAAAATGCCAGGAGCGATATCGATATTGCGATGGCCCAGTCCGAGCTGGCCGTGATGGCCGCGCAGATTGCCGCCTTGCGCAAGTTCCGCCAGAAAAAATAAGGGCACCTCTATAAATTCATTTTTCGGGCGAACTGCGTCGTTGCGCGGTACTCGTAGGGTTATTGGGGTCAGACGCCAATTTCATTGCGATGCAGAGCATCGCACCCGGAGGGCGTGCCAAAGGCACGATGAATTTGGACTCTGACCCCAATAACCCTTCGGTGCGGTAGAGCAGCGTGCGCTCGGGCTGGCGGCGTCGGTAGAGGGAACTGTGCGGCTAGTCGCAAACTGCGCTGGCAGGCATGGGCATCCGGATCGGAAAATCGGGACGGGTAAAGGATGCTGCTTCAGATTTTTCTTCTTCGCGCCTTTGCCTCAAGCGCTCGCCGTTGACGGCGATTCAATTTCGGATTTTTAGGTAATCTTTTCCCCTTGAGTTCAACGTCCGGAAATTCGCTTCCTTGAATCGCATACTCCTTGAAATTGCCCTCCCGCGCTATGTTGAACACCTTCTGACTTTCTTCAAGTTCTTTTACGAATTCGTCAGACCATTCCGGTGGTTCTGCCAAGATAAGATCCTCTGACGATCCGACTTTCATATCGGGATTTGCAGGTGGTTCGGTCGCGATGCCTACAATTCGCTTGAGATTTGGATGCTTACGGAGAAAGGTCAACGCGTAGATTTCGAGCATATTTCGCCGCACCTGTCGATATTGCTCGTAACCTCCTGCCAGTTCGAGATCAGGAACTGCTAGAGTCATAAAGAAGAAGCTGGTCTCCGTGTTTGTCTCATTCGGGCCCGGCAAGAACGCTCGTGTCATTCGATCTCTCGTAGAGCCAATGTCTAGCGCACCAATAATTGCTTCTCCGTATACGCGGCGGAGATGGCGCGGCACGAGCGCCATATGGCGAACCCCTTCCTCGTGTTGAGCGAGATCGAACTCTTTGCCGTCCGGAACGATTGTCGTCCCCGCCAACATGTTGTCGGTGAAAGCTTCAATTAGCTTGTCCCAAATATAGGAAGCCTCATCCGCATTCTTTTTCGCTATGTATTGCGGATTACTCAACATGTGCGCATGGTGACCAGCGCCAATCACGAACGCTTCATTTGTTTCCCAGGAAGATCCATCGGGTTTCGCGAAATCATGCTCTTGTGCGGCATTCATATGCGTCATGTAGTACGCGACTAGCTCTTCTTCCCCCGACGCACCGATAAGGTGTGTCGAGCGAATCAATTTCTCCTTCTTCATTAAGTAATCTGTCAAATCAGTAATGGTGTTCAACTCCGACATCACGATATCCAATGTCGCGTCGTCAAACACATGAATGAAAGAGCCCGACGAATCGATATCCCCAACTTCAAAAGGGCGCGCACCGTCCTCTTTTAGGTGGTGCCCGTCTTTTATTCTTGGACTGACCATCAAACTACCTATACCTTCGTCGAAATAGTTCTTACATGCCTCGCCTGCCCCTAAAGCCACGACGATTCCGTGAACCTTTCTTCTGTCGATCGGCGGAAGATGAAGCGGAAGCGGCTGAGTACATTTCGGATCTAGGAACACCCTGTCCGGAAAGTTACTGAGCCAACGTTGCGCACCTCGAATTTGCTTTGCAGATTTATCGATCGCGCGCTCGTACCACCGGCGCCAGGCTAGGTCGATGTTGTCACCACCAGGCCATGCGATCGTCTTGACACTAAAAATTAGTACATGATCCCCGCAAACCACCAGTAGATCGCACAGTTCCTTGCCGTCACCCTTTTCATTCTTCTTCTTATCGTAGAAAACATTCGAGTACGACCAGAGATTTAGGAATGTCCGGTCAGCCAACTTAGCGAGATATCGCTCCGAATCGGTCGTGCCTTGGCCACGTGCGATCGCATTCATGTGATTCGCCTTCATCGCCTAGTATGCTCGCGCTACCCGAGGTGGTGCAGTAGAGTAATTGTGGACTTGGTACAAGAGATCGTTCAACCCAGGCGTAGATCATCGGCAACGCAATGAACGCACTTCACACGAAGGAAGGATAGGAATTCCAGCGCCACTTTTTGAAGTATCCCGTGCTTTTCAGTCGTAGTCAATCTGGGAATTTGTGTCGAAGAACCTGAAAACCCGCCCCGGTTAGCGCGTTGTGCGTATCCGGGGTCACACATGCGACGGAAGTTGGCCGCTCACGTTGCTACAGGCTAGGGTTACTGCAGCAGCGGTGTGTCGGACAATTCGTTGGGCCCGGCCTGCAAGCCATCGCTGTAGCGTGGCTTAATACAGGCATGGATCAAAAATCAAGCCGAAACTCCTAGTACTAGCTCTAGCTTCTCTTTCCAGTTCCCGGATTTCCTATGCGCAAACCCAAAGTCTCGCAGGCTGTCAGCGGCAATGCCGACGATACCGAAGCGGTCTTTTACGAGGCCCTGCAAAGCGGCAACATTGAAAAACTCATGGCCTGCTGGGCCGATGAGGACGACATTGTCTGTGTCCACCCTGGTGGCCCGCGGCTGGTCGGTGCGGGCAGCATACGCGCAGCGTTTGATGCGATGTTTGCCAACGGCACTATCCAGGCGTATCCTGAAAAAGTGCGTGTGGTGGATTCCATGGGGGCCAGCGTACACAGCGTGCTGGAGCGCATTGCAGTGCTCACCGACGTAGGCCCGCGACATGTTTACGTCATTGCCACCAATGTGTACCAAAAAACCGCGCAAGGCTGGCGTATGGTGGCCCATCATGCAAGCCCCGGCACCCCGCGCGAGATGCTGGAAGTCACTGACAGCCCGCAAGTACTGCACTGATTCCATTTCCAGATCAATACGATATGTTGTTGCTTCGCCTTGCCGTGGAGTTTTTGGGGTCAGAGCCCAAATTCGCCGAGCCTTTGGCTCGCCCGGAGGGCGCGATGCGATGCACCGCAGCGAAATTGGTGTCTGACCCCAATAACTCCTTCGCGCCTAATCTCCTATTGATCTGAAAATGGAATGAGCCTTGAGAACAGTATGAATTACTCGGCACCCTGGTGGCTGCCCGGTGGCAATCTGCAAACCATCTGGGCATCAGTGCGTGCGCGGCGCTTTGATGGCATACAGCCCGAATTCCGGCGCGAACGATGGGCCACGCCAGACAATGACTTTATAGATGTCGATTGGCTGAATATGGCCCCCACGCCGAATACCTCTCCCCTTTTAATTGTCTTTCACGGCCTTGAAGGCTCGTCTAGCAGCCACTATGCTGAAGCCCTTGCCGACGCAGCACGTCAGCGCGGCTGGGCCTGCGCCGTGCCGCATTTTCGGGGTTGCTCCGGCGAGATGAACCACGCACCGCGTGCCTACCATTCGGGTGACTTTGAAGAAATTGACTGGATACTTAGGCGCTTCAAGGCGCAGCATCATGGCCCCCTTCTGGCTGTCGGCATATCGCTTGGCGGCAACGCCTTGATGCGCTGGGCAGGCGAGTTTGGCGCAGCCGCAAACGCGCTGGTCTCGGGTGTTGCATCGGTCTGCTCGCCACTCGATCTGACCGCCAGCGGCTGGGCGATTGGCCGCGGCTTTAACCGGCTGGTTTACACGCGCATGTTTCTCGGCTCCATGGTGCCCAAGGCGCTGGAAAAGCTGGACCAGCACCCTGGTCTGTACAGCCGTGAAGCCCTGCTGGCCGCACGCAATTTGTACGAGTTCGACAACGTCGTCACAGCACCTATTCACGGCTTTAAAAACACCGCAGACTACTGGTTGCGTGCGTCAAGCAAACCATACATGAACAGCATAGGCGTGCCCGCTCTGGCACTCAATGCCGTCAATGACCCGTTCGTGCCAGGCTGGAGCTTGCCAAAGCCCGGCGAGGTCAGCGCCAGCGTGACGCTGTGGCAGCCACAAGAAGGCGGGCATGTGGGCTTTCCATCCGCGCCTTTCCCTGGGCATGTGCGGGCGATGCCTGAAGCTGTGGCTGAATTTTTTGCGGCACATTTGTAAACTGAAAAGCAGCATGGATGACATCGTTAAACAAGCCCTTGCCAAATGGCCCAACGTGCCCGATTGCTATGGCTGGCTAGGGCTTGATGCACGCGGCAACTGGTACATGCGTGATGATGCGGCGCAGGCTGCCGGGCCATTTGGCGGCGCGCCGGGTGCAGACCCAGCGCGCAATCTTGCGGCCAAGGGTTCCATGCTCAAGCACGACAAGCTGATTGACTTCATTGCGCGCAACTACGAAGGCAACCCGCAAGGCGAATGGTTTTTTCAAAACGGCCCACAGCGCGTGTATGTTGAGCTTGAAATCACGCCGCATATTTGGCGCGTGGCGCAAGACTTCTCCATCACCGCCCACACCGGGCAAGCCGCTCGCGTGCAGCGTTGCCTGCTTGACGGGCAAGGTCGCCTGTACCTTGACACAGAGCTGGGCTTTGGCCTGGTGCACACCCAGGACATGCTGCGCGCGTCGGATGCGGTGGAGCTTGGGATGTGGGTGCCTCAGGACATAGAGGCTGCTGACCTTCCCAGGCGCTTTGGCTATGTGGTGAGTCCGCAGGCGTTGCAAGATTTGCTATTTAAAAAGTAGCTGGTCACGCCCGTATGGATTGGCTTGCAGACCTTAGTGTGCTGGCTGCGGCCCCTGAAGGGCTCGAATCAGCAACCTTGGGTTATAACTTGGCCCCCACAGTCGGCTCATAGCCCACTGGTAGAATCAAGCCCGGTTCCCCGCAAGGAGCCAATCACCTCACAGCATTGCGGCTGTAGCTCAGTGGATAGAGTATTGGCCTCCGAAGCCAAGGGTCGTGGGTTCGATCCCCGCCAGCCGCACCAAAAAGTCAAGTTTGGCCATGAAGTTTGGAGTTGCTGGCAACTCGCCAAAGGTTGTTCGCCTGCACTGAGGAAATTAATTGGACTCTGACCCTAAATGTCCCGAAGATTTGGCTTGTCGGATGTGCGGTGCACAAGCGGGGGAGCGCGGCCAACAACACGCTCACCCACCCGGACATGAATAAACTTCTTGAGCAAGTGCGCGGTGCGACTGCTCTTGACCAAAAGGAATTGCTGGCGTGGCTGAAGAAAAAATTCGAACCGAAGCAACACTAGCCACTGCGCCAGCTGCTTCTTTTTCAGAAGCCTTCCGCTTCTGGCTACAACTTGGCTTTATCAGCTTTGGCGGCCCGGCTGGGCAGATTGCCATCATGCACCGCGAGCTGGTTGAAAAGCGTCGCTGGATTTCTGAAAAACGCTTTTTGCATGCGCTCAATTTCTGCATGGTGCTGCCCGGCCCGGAGGCGCAGCAACTGGCTACCTACCTTGGCTGGTTGATGCACAAAACGCGTGGCGGCGTGGTGGCGGGCGCGCTGTTTGTGCTGCCTTCGCTGGTGTTGCTGATTGCTCTGAGCTGGATTTATATGGCGTTTGGGCAGCAGCCCATCATTGTGGGAATTTTTTATGGCATCAAGCCCGCAGTCGCGGCGATTGTGCTGCACGCGCTGCACCGCATTGCCAGCAAGTCATTGGGTAGTCCGCTTGTAGCGCCCGTTCCATGGGCGCTGGCAGCGACCAGTTTTATAGCCATTGCATTTTTGCAGTTGCCCTTTCCGGCGGTGGTGTTAAGCGCACTTTTGATCGGCGTATTGCTGGCCCGCATTGCGCCTGATGCGCTTGCTGGAAAGGCAGGCAAGGCGGGCCATGCATCCACAGCGGCAAAAGCCCACAGCCCGGCCATGATCGATGACGATACGCCGACACCCGCTCACGCCTTGTTCAAGCCGTCACGACTGGCGATGGTGCTGGTTGCCGGTGCCGTGCTGTGGTTGTTGCCGTTTGCTGCGCTGCTTGCCAGCAACGGCTGGAACGGCACACTCACGCAGATTGGCTGGTTTTTTACCAAGGCGGCGTTGCTGACTTTTGGTGGTGCTTATGCCGTGTTGCCGTATGTGAACCAGGCTGCGGTTGAACACTACCAGTGGCTCACCACAGCGCAAATGATGGACGGCCTAGCGCTGGGTGAAACCACGCCCGGGCCGCTCATCATCGTGGTGGCCTTTGTCGGTTTTGTGGCCGGCTGGGCCAAACAGGTCTTGGGGCCGGATGCCTTGTTTCTGGGCGCGGCACTGGCCGCTTGCGTGGCGACCTGGTTTACTTTTCTGCCATCGTTTATTTTTATCCTCGGGGGTGGGCCGTGGGTTGAGTCGACGCGCGGCAAGCTTAAATTCACCGCACCGCTGGCTGCGGTTACGGCGGCAGTCGTCGGCGTGATCGCCAATCTCGCTCTGTTTTTTATAGTTGCTGTCGCTTATCCTATGAGCGCTACAGGCCCATTGGCTACGCATATCGACTGGATTGCACTAGCCCTCATCATTGTTGCTGCGCTGGCTTTGTGGCGCTTCAAGTGGGGCGTGATTCCGGTGATTGCGGCCTGCGCATTGGTGGGCCTGTTACTGCATTTTTCAGGACTGGCGAATTAATCTCGCGCTATTCCTCTCTTGATGCTCGCCTAAAATCCCTGCACGATGTTTGACTCTGACCGCCTTGCCGTACTGCCGCATTACCTTGTGCCACAACAGGCCCTCACAGCCTTCGCTGGCTGGGTGTCGTCGCGCGAGCGCGGCTGGGTCACGACTGAAATCATTCGCCGCTTTGTGGCGAAGTACCAGGTCAACATGGATGAGGCGCTGGACTCCAGCATTGCCAGTTACGCGACCTTCAATGCGTTTTTCACGCGTGCGCTCAAACCCGGCGCGCGGCCAATCGCAAGTGCGGACCTGGTTTGCCCGGTTGATGGTGTCATCAGCCAGTTTGGCGCTATTGAATGTGACCAGATTTTTCAGGCCAAGGGCCACAGCTATTCAACCACCGCCGTTGTGGGCGGTGACGCAGCGCTGGCCGCGCAGTTTGAAAACGGCAGCTTCGCCACGCTTTATTTAAGCCCGCGCGACTACCACCGCATTCACATGCCTTGTGATGGCCGCTTGCGCCGCATGGTGTATGTGCCCGGCGATTTGTTCTCGGTCAACTCTGTGACCGCGCGCGGCGTGCCCGGCTTGTTTGCACGCAACGAGCGCGTGGTCTGTGTTTTCGATTCGGCACGCGGCCCGTTTGTTCTGATTTTGGTGGGTGCCAGCATCGTCGGCAGCATGGTGACCGTGTGGCACGGGGTGGTCAATCCGCCGCGCGGCAAGGCGGTGAGGACATGGGACTATCCTGATTCGCAACCAGCCATAACACTCAAAAAAGGCGATGAGATGGGCCGCTTTTTACTTGGCTCCACCGTGGTGATGCTGTTTCCGGAATCGAAACAAGCGCCACTGCAATTTAACCCCGAGTGGGCAGCGGGCCACAGCATTCGCCTTGGTGAAGCGATGGCGACCCAGGCGTTAAACCCTTAGTAGCGCGCTTTTTCACACAGGCGTAGAGTTAGGGGCGCTTCTAGAAATTCGCCCGAAAAATGAATTTATAGAAGTGCCCTTAGGGCAACTCGATGATTAGTTTGAAAGAGCTCCATGAACGCACCCCTGGACCGCGAAATTCCCGCCAGCATGTTGAATGCCACCACAGCCCAGGCGCAGATTGATGCGCAGTGGGACGGCGACATCGTCAAGCAGCTGAGCCACTACATCGCCATCCCGGCCAAATCGCCGAGCTTTGATGCCGACTGGGCGGCGCACGGCTATATAGCCACCGTGATGCACAATGCGGCAGCCTGGGTTGAGGCGCAAAAGGTCGAAGGATTGACGCTGGAGATCATCAAACTCGATGGCCGCACCCCGGTATTGTTTTTTGAAATTCCTGCAACCCGTGCAGACTCAAAACAAACTGTGCTCATGTACGGGCACTTAGACAAGCAGCCCGAGTTCTACGGCTGGCGCAGCGACCTCGGCCCATGGACTCCGAAGTACGAAGATGGTAAGTTGTACGGCCGCGGTGGTGCTGACGATGGCTACGCGGTCTATGCCAGCATTGCCGCTGTGCAGGCGCTCAAGAGTCAGGGCGTGCCGCACCCGCGCATCGTTGGCCTGATTGAAACCTGTGAAGAAAGCGGCTCCTACGATCTGCTGCCTTACGTCAATGCGCTTAAAAAGCGGCTGGGTGATGTGGCGCTGGTGGTGTGCCTGGACTCGGGCGCTGGCAACTACGATCAGCTTTGGCTGACGACCAGCCTACGCGGCATAGGCGGCGGTGTGCTCAAGGTCGAAGTGTTGACCGAAGGCGTGCATTCGGGTGATGCCAGCGGCGTGGTGCCGTCGAGCTTTCGCATCATGCGGCAGGTGCTCGACAGGCTGGAAGACAGTAAAACAGGCCGCCTGTTGCCGCAAAGTTTTTACTGTGAAGTGCCCGCCGACCGGCTGGCGCAAGCCCATGCAACGGCGGCGGTTTTGGGAGACGCGTTGTACCAGCGCTTTCCATGGGCGCACTACGACTGCGAGGGTTCCAGCGCGCTCACGCTGCCGATGACGACCGACCCGGTCGAGGCGCTGCTCAACCGCACCTGGCGGCCAACTTTAAGCGTCACGGGTGCCGAAGGCTTTCCGGCATTTAAAGACGCGGGCAATGTGCTGCGGCCTTACACGGCCTTTAAGCTGTCACTGCGCTTTCCGCCGTTGGTGGATGCAGGCGCGGCTGTGCAGGAGCTGAAAAAACTGCTTGAAGACAACGCGCCTTACCAGGCCAAAGTCACCTTTGAAGGGGGTGCTGGCGCAACCGGCTGGAACGCGCCCGGCACCGTGCCGTGGTTTGAAAACGCACTCAACGATGCGTCACAAAGCTTTTTCGGCGCGCCCTGCGGCAGCATAGGCCAGGGCGGCACGATCCCGCTGATGAACATGCTGAGTATCGGCTTTCCGAAAGCGCAAATGATGGTCTGTGGCGTGCTCGGCCCCAAGAGCAACGCGCACGGGCCGAACGAGTTTTTGCATGTGCCCTACGCCAAAAAGCTCACCGCTGCGGTGGCACATGTGATGGCCCGTATGCCGGGTTGAGCAACCCCGGTTATCAACGCTTGCACATACAGTCTACGCATTTTGTCCGCCCCGCCGCTTCAGTGCAAGCCACAAAAGCGCTGCGCCGGTCAGCCCCAGCGGCAACAGCGAGCCAAGGTTTAACAGCGCCCATCCCTGGGTTGTGACCAGCACGCCCGAGGCCAGTGAAGACACCGCCAGCGCCGCAAAAATACAGAAATTAAGCGCACCTTCCACCTTGTCTTTTTCTTCTGGCCTATAGGTTGTCAGCGCCAGTGTGGTGCTGCCGGTAAAGAGAAAATTCCAGCCCAGCCCGAGCAAAAACATGGCCGCCACAAACTGCATAAACTCAACCCCCGACAGCGCAATCACCACGCACATGATGTTGAGCACCAGCCCCACCGCCATGATGGGCAAGGCGCGAAAGCGCTTGATTAAATGGCCGGTAAAAAAGCTCGGCGCAAACATGCCAATCACATGCCATTGCAGCACGATGGCCGCATCGGAAAAAGGCAGGCTACAGATCTGCATCGCAATCGGCGTGGCGGCCATTAGCAGGTTCATCACGCCATAGCTCAGAGCACCCGCGCCAGCCGCCACAATGAAGACTGGCTGACGCATGATCTCCATCAGCGGCCTGCCGGTGTTGCTGGCTACGCCCACCGCCCGGATCGGGGCCGGTGCAAATTCAATGAAGGCCAGCAGCGCCATGGCCAGCAGCGCAACACCAGTCAGCGCAAGGTAGGCGCCAGCGAATGGCACCTCCGTCAGGCTGCGCGTGCGTGTCGCCAGATAGGGGCCAAGCACCGCACCCAGCAGCCCGCCGGCCATCACCAGTGAAACCGCTTTTTCGCGAAAGGAAGGCAGAGCCAGCTCGGCGGCGGCAAAGCGGTAAAGCTGCGCATTGGCGTTGTAGTACCCGGCCACCACAGTGGCCGCCACCAGCAGCCAGAAATTGCGGCTGTAAGCGGCATACGCGCACAACAAGGCCGAGGCTACCGCGACCGCCAGTCCGAGCTGGAACGATGTCTTGCGGCCATAGCGGCTTTGCGTGCGCGCCACCAGCCCGGTCGACAGCGCAGCACCGACCACATAGCCCATGACAGGCAAGGTCGCCATCCAGCCCAGCGGCGCCAGGCTCAGCCCGACCAGGCCGCTGATGGCGATGAAGGTGACGTTGTTGGTGAGGTATAGGCCCTGGCAGAGGGCCAGCAGCCAGAGGTTGCGATTCATGAATGATCTTTCAGGGAAAGGAATGCAAGACAGGCCAGCGGCGCGGTTTCAGCGCGCAGCACGCGCGGACCAAGGGTTACGGGCTTGAAGCCACTGGCAATCGCTGCGGCTTCCTCAAGCGGGCTTAGGCCGCCTTCAGGGCCGCTCAGGAACAGCAAGGGCGTTGAGTCGGTCGTGTTGACGGCTTGGGCTAGCGGCTGGGTGCTGGCTTGCAGCGACAGCAGTAGTCGTTGGCTGATGCTGGCTTGCTCTGCCGTGCTTTTCAGCCATTGACTCAAAGAGGTCGCCTCGTGAATGACCGGTACGCGGTTACGACCGCACTGCTCACAGGCTGCAATGGCGATGGCGCGCCAGTGGGCGAGTTTTTTCTCGGCGCGCTCACCGCTCAAGCGCAACACCGAGCGTTCGGCCATTAGCGGTTGAATGCTGGCCACGCCGAGTTCGGTGGCTTTTTCAACCAGCCAGTCCATGCGGTCATTGGCGGGCATGCCGAGGGCCAGATGCATGGCGCGTTTGGCTTCGCGGTCGGTCGCCGTGTAGTGGCCAATGGTGACGTCTACATCGCTGCGGCCCATGCGGGTGACGGTAGCTTCAAATTCGCCTTCGCCCACATCGTCATGGCCATTGAAAAGCGTGATGCTGTCGCCGGGTTGCATTCGCAGCACTTGTACGTGCCTTGCCGCAGTCGCGGGCAAGTTTAAGGTGTCGCCGCTGGCGAGACTAGCGTCAATGTAAAAACGTGCGCTCATGGAATTAGCACTTCAGGGCAGCTCAAAACGTATACCCCACGCGGGTCACGTTGCCTTCAATCTCATCTAACAGCACCATGAATGGCCCCAGCTGGCGGTAACGCGCGGCGGTGTTGCGGGCGTACCGGATGAAGCGCGGCGTGTCCAGCAGATACCTTGGTTTGCCGTCGCGCAGTGTGAGGCGTGCAAAGATGCCGAGCACTTTGAGGTGGCGCTGCAAGCCCATCCATTCCACCGCGCGGTAAAACTCGCCAAAGTCATCGCCCACTGGCAGGCC
Source organism: Polaromonas sp. (assembly GCA_038902795.1). Taxonomy (GTDB): domain Bacteria; phylum Pseudomonadota; class Gammaproteobacteria; order Burkholderiales; family Burkholderiaceae_C; genus Polaromonas. The sequence continues at coordinate 11,940 of JBCKNJ010000032.1, forward strand.
GGCTTTGCGCGCTTGCTGCCAGTAGCGCACGGTGACTTCCAATACAAAGTCTTCTTCCCAGGTCAAAAATGCGTCGCGCATCAGGCTGGCGATGTCGTAGCTGATGGGTCCGTAGACGGCATCTTGGAAGTCGAGTACGGATAAAGAATGACTGCCGTTAGCGGCCATCGAATTTTCCGACGGGCCGCCCCTAGGAAAATTAGCCCCAACTTTCGGTGAAAGGGGCAGCGAACCACACGCAGTGGGGCGCGTGGGGGCTATTAGATTTCTGGGCATGAAGTCGCGGTGTACGAAGACACGCGCGCCATCCAGCGACTGCAAATTACTCGCTTTGATTTGGGCAAATGCGTTGTCAAGCTTGATCTGCGCATCGCTGCTCAAAGTGATGCCTTTGTGTTTGCCGACATACCACTCGGGGAACAGCGCCAGCTCGCGGCTTAACAGGGCATCGTCATAAGGCGGCAGTACGCCGGGTTTTGACGCGAGTTGCCAGCGAATCAGCAAGGCTATGGCCTCCATGTACAGCGCGTGGTGCGCCGCGCTGGGTTGCGCAATCGCATCAACGGCTGAGGGCGGCGCCTTCGTGTCGACGATGATGTCCAGCATGGTTTTGTGCCCAAGGTCATTGAGCAGCATGAAGCCTGCGGCCTCGTCCCAGGCCAGCACGCGGGGTGCGGGAAGGCCTGCATCAAGCATCAAGGCGGCGACTTTTACAAAGGGCTTGCAGTCTTCTTTGTCGGGTGGCGCGTCCATGATGATGAAGCTGCCCGTAGCGCCGCTGGCCCCAACCCTGAAGTAGCGGCGAAAACTCGCGTCGGCTGACGCTAGTTGTACGCTGGCCACGTCAAGGCCGTGCTCGAGGGCAATGCTGGCCAGCCAGTTTGAAAAGGCGCTGCCCCGGCTGGGGTCAGACCAGACGATGGCGCTGGTGTTGCTTGGGGCACTCATGGCTGGTCCAGTGGGTTGGGGTGGGTGGTCATGGATAATCAGGCTTGATTCTACAAACGGGTTTACCTCATACCATCGATGCACCGCGCATCTTCTTTACCTCACTTGCCTTTTTTGCGCTCGCCGGTGTCCCGTGCGGTTATCTGCCTAGTGTCGCTTGCCGCGCTGGGCTTGGTGTTTGGGCAGGCGGCTCAAGCGCAAAGCCTACAGTCCAGCGACTTTGTGGCAACGCCGGTAGAGCCTGAGGCCGAGAAAGACTCGCCGCCACGGGCTGCGCCGCAAAAATCCGACGCAGTAGATGCGCGGATACCACTCAAAGTAACGCGCATGATGGCCGAAAAGCCGCCCGAAGGACAAGCCAACAAGCCACCCAGCTTTGTGCGAGGCGACAGTGTTTCGGGCCGCCCGGATCTTGAAACCGTGATAACTGGCAATGCCGAACTGCGCCAGGGGACGAGTGCCATTCGGGCTGACCGCATTGAGCTCTACAGCCCGGACAACACGCTCGATGCGCGCGGTAATGTGCGACTGAGCACCAAGGGCAATCAGTACCGCGGGTCCTTGCTCAATATAAAGCTCGATACCTATGAGGGATATTTTGCAGACGTTAGCTACCGCTTTATTTCCAATGACGGCAATGGCAGGGCCGACCGAATTGACTTCATCAATGCAAAAACCCTGATTGCGCGTAATGCCAGCTACACGACATGCGAAAGAACAGAGACAGCGTCTTGGGGGAATCCGGCCTGGATATTGACCGGAACCAGCTTCAAGTTTGACCAGGAGGCGGAAACCGGCGAGGCGACGGGGGCGGTGCTCAAGTTCAAGGGCGTGCCCATTTTGGCTGCGCCTGTCTTTAGCTTTCCCACTGGCAACAAGCGCAAATCAGGCTTGTTGCCGCCGACGTTTAATGTCGACAGCACCAGCGGCTTGATGGTCAGCCAGCCGTATTATTTCGATCTGGCTCCTAACCGGGATGCAACGTTTTCCCCCACGGCGATGAGTAAACGAGGCATTGAATTGGGTGGCGAATACCGATACCTCGAAAGAGACTATCGGGGCCGGTTGCGCGGGACTTTTATGCCGGGTGACCAGCTGCGTCAGCGCGACCGCTGGTCTTATGCGCTGGAGCATGGTGGCGGACTCAACACCGGTCTGGCTGCCATCGGGAGCGTTGGGTTCAGCCTGAATTTGAATCGTGTAAGTGATGATAATTTTTGGCGCGATTTCCCCAGAATCGGTGTGGCTGTGCCCCAGCGTTTACTGACCAATGATGCCGTTGTGAGTTGGGGGCAAGGTTACTTTACAAGCTCTATTCGCGCGCTGAAATGGCAGATCTTGCAAGACCCTCTGTCGCCTATCGTGCCACCTTATGACCGATTGCCACAAGTCGCTGCAGCGTACACCCGTGTTAACGTACCGATTGCGGGCTTAAAAGGGTTTGATTGGTCGCTCTCCAGTGATTTCACCCGCTTTTCCGCCAATCGCCTGTTGACCGGACAACCCAACAGTGACCGTGCGGTAGGTATTGCGCAAATTAGCCTGCCATGGATTGCACCTGGCGGATTTATAACCCCCAAACTACAGTTGCACGCCACCACGTATCGCTTTGACTCGCCGCTGCTCAATGGCAACTTGTCTGCATCGCGCATCGTGCCCACCTTCAGTCTTGACAGCGGCCTACAGTATGAGCGTAAGGCCAATTTTTTTGGGCGAGACTTCACCCAGACGCTGGAGCCGCGAGCGTTTTACGTGCGGACACCTTTTCGTGACCAGAGCGCGCTGCCCAATTACGACTCGGGCCTGAACGGTTTCAATTTCGCCTCCCTATTTACCTCCAATGCTTTTGTCGGAAATGACCGTATTTCGGATTCAAACTTGTTGACGCTCGGGATGATCTCCAGGCTGCTCAACCCAGATTCTGGCGCTGAAGCTGTGCGGATTGGCGTTGCGCAGCGCCTGCGATTTAGTGACCAAAATGTCGTTTTGCCGGTCAGCCCGATTGCGGTGGCCGGGGTCGCGCCAGTGCTTGGCACCTTGCCTGTAACCGACCGCATCAGTGACGTGCTGTTTGGCACCTCGATCAACTGGGACCCGCAATGGGCTTTTGACGGAACGGTTCAATACAACCCGAAACTTAAAGTTTCAGAGCGCAGCACGTTCAGCGTGCGCTACAACCCTAGCGCATACCGCGTCATCAGTGCATCGCTGCGCCGCCAGCAGCGTGACATCAGCAACTCGGTTGACGTGGGCTGGCAATGGCCTATCAACGATTTGTGGGGCGACAAGGGCAAAGACCTTGGCGCTGGCCGTGGTCAAGGCGGCGGCCGTTACTACAGTGTTGGGCGACTTAATTACAGCGTTCCCGATAAAAAACTGGTTGATGCCGTCGTCGGGCTTGAGTACGATGGCTGCTGCTGGATTAGCCGTGTCGTGCTGCAACGCACCCAAATCGGTGTGGCTGTGGCCACAACCCGCATCCTGTTTCAGCTGGAGCTGATCGGATTTTCACGCCTTGGCGTGAGCCCTCTTGAAGTCCTAAAACAAAATATTCCGCGTTACCAGTTATTGCGAGACCAAGTGACCGCACCCAGCCGCTTTACCAACTATGACTAAATACTTTTCTCCATCCCGCTTACCTGTGCCGATGCCCAATTCCTGCAAGCTGCTGGTTGCGGTGGCACTTGCCGTGCCGTGTCTGGTGGCCCAGGCGCAAACCCTCAGACCATCCGGACCATTGCGTACACCCGGCTTCGAGGTGTCCAATCCGGCCAGTTTTGGCCGCTTGGCTGGTGGTCAGCGACAGGCGGACTTTATTGTGGCTGTCGTGAACTCCGAGCCGGTGACGAACAACGAGGTGCGCTCCAAGCTGATACGCGCAGAGCAGCAGCTGACCCAGCAGGGGGCCGTGTTGCCGCCGCGTGGCGAGCTGGCCCGGCAAGTTCTGGAGCGGCTGATTAGCGACAAGGCACAACTTCAAATGGCAAAGACCTCGGGCGTGCGGGTAGATGAAAACTCACTCGACAACGCCGTGCTGTCGGTGGCCCAGCAAAACCAGCTATCGGTTGAGGAGCTGCGCCGCCGACTCGTGGCCGATGGCATTGCCTACAGCCAGTTCCGCTCTGACATCCGCGATGAATTATTGGTGACTCGCCTGCGCCAGCGTGAAGTGGCTGCTAGAGTGTCTGTGACAGATGCCGATATTGACCAGTTCCTACGCGGTCAGGACGGCAACACCGATAGCGCGAATATGGAAATCAATCTGGCTCAGATCCTGGTGCTTGTTCCTGAAAATGCGACCCCACAGCAGCTGGCAGCGCTGCAGGCAAGGGCCACACTGGCGGCAGAAAAGGTGCGCGCTGGCGGCGATTTTGCAGCGCTGGTGAATGAGTTTTCAGACTCCCCTTTGAAGGCTGCTGGCGGACAGATGGGCTTGCGCAGTACGGAACGGTATCCATCGCTTTTTGTAGAGGCAACGCAAAATTTGCGCACCGGCGGCATAGCCGGGCCAGTGCGCAGTGGCGCTGGTTTTCACATTCTCAAGGTCATCGAGAAAAAGCAGGCGGGTATGCCAGGGATTGACATCACGCAAACCCGTGCCCGACACATATTGCTGCGCCCAGGGCCGCAGTTGACAGAAGCCGCCGCCGTAGAAAAACTGGCAGACATCAAAAAGCGTGTTGCAGCCGGACAGGCTGATTTTGCGGCTGAAGCGCGTGACAACAGCGTTGATGGTTCTGCCAAAGACGGTGGCGATTTGGGCTGGACCAACCCCGGTAGTTTTGTGCCGGAGTTTGAAGGGCGCATGAACAGCCTGGCGCCCGGTCAGGTGGGCGAGCCGGTGGTGTCGCGTTTTGGTGTTCACCTGATCCAGGTGCTGGAGCGGCGCAACACCAGGCTGTCTCTGCGCGAGCAGCGTGAAATCGTGCGCGCCACGCTGCGCGAGAAAAAGCTTGAAGAGGCCTACGCCGCCTGGGCGCAGGAAGTACGCGGCCGCGCTTATGTGGAATACCGCGACCCCCCCCAGTGAAGCACATTCCCCGAAAGCGCTTTGGCCAGCATTTTCTGACTGACCGCTTCATCATTGATGAGATCGTGCGCGCCATTGCGCCGCAGGCTGGGCAAGCGATGGTGGAAATTGGCCCTGGGCTGCAGGCACTGACGCAACCGCTGGTTGAGCGTTTGGGGCGTTTGACGGTGATTGAGCTGGATCGTGATCTTGCCGCTGAGTTGCGGGTCAATCAGCAACTGGTGGTGATTCAGGCTGATGTACTCAAGGTGGACTTCAACGCGTTGGCGGCAAGCGCAGGACATAAGCTGCGCGTGGTCGGCAACTTGCCCTACAACATTTCCACACCGATTTTGTTTCAGTTACTGGATGCGGCAGAAGTGATCGAAGACCAACACTTCATGCTTCAAAAAGAGGTCATTGACCGCATGGTGGCCAAGCCTGCGACCAGCGACTATGGTCGACTCAGTGTGATGCTGCAATGGCGCTACGCCATGGAAAGCGTGCTGTTTGTGCCGCCACAGAGCTTCGATCCACCGCCGCGCGTTGACAGTGCGGTGGTGCGCATGGTGCCGTATGCCGCGCCCGAGGTGCTGGATGTCAAACTGTTCAGTGAGTTGGTCAGGGTGGCCTTCAGCCAGCGTCGCAAGCTGCTGCGCCATTCATTGGGCAAGTGGCTGGAGCAACGCGATTTCAGCGGCCGCTTTGATCTTCAGCGCCGTGCTGAAGAAGTACCCGTAGCCGAGTACACGGCACTCGCAATAGGGTTATTGGGGTCAGACGCCAATTTCATTACGCTGCATAGCATCGCACCCGAAGGGCGTGCCAAGGGCACGATGAATTTGGACTCTGACCCCAAAAACCCTATTTAAGCAGCCGCCAGCCAGTAACCCGCATTAAACGGGCTGCTCATTCTTAAAGCGAGTGGAGAAACGTCAATCAACTTGTCGGTTGGCATGGCTTCTTCACCTTCTGCAACTGCTTGTGGGGCCTCATTCGCCCGATCCCCTTGGCCTATGTCTGGGGAGCGGGCTACAGAAAAGAATAAAAGCATCTGAATGGAATCTTTCGATCCGCCCAGTAGTCCGCCGCATCCCTGAAGATGTCGAGTAACTGTTCGCGCGCTTCCTTGTCAAACTTGGCGGTGGCTGGAATTTGCTCCAGCACGACGATAAAGCCTGGCTGCGGGCCTGATTTGTGAACCAGATCCGTCATGCAGTCGTAAAGCGCGTCAAAATTTTTACCGAAATGCGAGGGAAAGGTGTACTGCGCGGCAATCATCTCCAGAATGTCCTGCTTGCTCTGGGCATTGCCCAGATTGGCATACAGGAAATGCTGGTTGAGCTGCGTGGCAGCATCCTGCAACTGCGGTACGCGAAAAGCGCGTATCGATTGCACGATGTTTGGCCTGATACCTTTCAGGGGCGTGTCGCCTTCTCGACGAAGTGGTGTGTCCATCTCCGCTTCACTTTCTTTTAAGTCAAAATTCAAAATAACAACCAGCGTTCAAATTACTGAACGATTTTGCGAAAACTCGCATAGTGATCGTCGGTGTAATAGCAGACCTCTGGCGCAGCTGGCATCAAGCCACCGCAAATAATCCGTCTGGCTCCCCGCGTGCGTTCGCTGGGTGTTTTGACGGTGTATTCACGGTAGTAGCCACGGTTTTTGGCAGGGAGAACCCGCTCCCGGTTGCCAAATACTGCGGCGTCCTTGTCGTACCGAAACGGGCCACCCTTGTAAATCAGTGCCATCATGTCGCGCCCCTGGAGAGGTAGCTCGGCTACAGCAATGGTGTTGACCGGCTTGTCCTGAGGGCCTTTGGCTTGCACCACACTGGGGCTAAACCAGACCAGGCCAATCAAGCCAATCCACAAAATCAAACCAGTCGCCGCACCAACCTTGAGCCAACGCTTGAACCCATTGCGCAACATGAAAAATACCTTTCTTGGAAATCAAGAGCCTCACCCCTAGCCCGCTAGCCCGACCTTGATGTCCGGCTCAGTTTTCGGGTTAACCCTTAATTTTCAAGAGTTATAGTTTGACGCATCTGGGCAAAAAACGCAAGGGGGGAGCCTTGTCCAACGTGGTATGGGCCTGACAAGACTGAGCGCGGCGCGGTTGCTGGCCTACCTGCGCCGCACCAGCGGCTTGCGGCCCACCGTGCTTAATTGGAGTCTGACCCTAATTCTTTCCAGACCGCAGGGAGTTATGCAGAGGGTCCCTAGGTCACAGCTGCTTAATGCATAAGGAAAACTTTCAATGCCATATACACGCATCATTGCCCTGACGACACTCGCCATGATTGCATTTGCGGGTAATTCACTGCTCTGCCGGGCCGCTCTCGAACATACCAGCATTGATGCAGCCAGTTTCACTACCATTAGATTGATCTCCGGAGCGGTGATGCTTTGGCTAGTGGTGCGAATAAGACGCGGCACACGTACCGGCGGGGGCAACTGGGTGTCGGCATTTGCGTTGTTTGCTTATGCAGCCGGATTTTCTTTTGCTTATGTGAGCTTGCCTGCGGCAACCGGTGCGCTGCTGCTCTTCGGTGCCGTCCAGGCAACGATGATCGGCCATGGAATTTGGACCGGGGAACGCCTGCGTAGACTGCAGCTCGTCGGCCTTATGCTCGCTTTCGGCGGGCTTGTTGGTCTACTGCTGCCAGGTCTATCGGCGCCTCCACTGTACGGTTCCATATT